>NZ_SUKD01000031.1:0-103444 GCF_013357275.1 Pseudomonas sp. BMW13
TGCCAGCCTGGGCCTGACCTACGAAGTGGTACGCACCGATGGCGATGGCGACCAGGTCACCGCCTCGGAAACCCTGGTGCTGGCTGACGAACAAGGCTCGATCCTGACCTTCGACGACGACGGCCCGACCGTGACTCCGCCCGAATGCGCCGAAGTCGAGGAGGTCAACGGCTATGTCACGCAAGGCGTCATCGAAGCCGACTACGGCAGTGACGGAGGTGGCTTCGACCTCTCCGCCAATGGCGGGCCGACCGCGGATGGCCTGTTCTATACCGTGGTCAAGCTGAACGGCGTGACGACGCTGACCGCAACGGTGGGTGACGCCAGCGGTGAGACGTTCTTCATCCTCACCGTATATGACGACCCCGATGCGCTCGGCAACGGGAACAACTACCAGCTGGAGATCGTCAATTCGCGTCCGGTCACCACCGCCGACTTCAACCTGACGGGTATCTCTGCGGGGCAGCCGCAGCCGTCCTTCTACGTGGAAAGTGGCGAGGGCCTTGCGGTCACCCTGACGGGTAACGGCCTGGTCAATCCGTCCACACAGGGGGTCGGTGTCGGTGGCAACAACCTCATCGACGTCGGCGAAGAGCTGCACATGACCTTCAGCGCCACCGTCTACTCGGCGGAGGTGGATGTGCAGAAGCTGTCCTCCGGTGACGAGCTGTTCTGGCAGGCCTATGACAGCAACGACGTCCTGGTGGCGGCGGGTACCTACACCGGCCAGGGCTCCGAGAGCTCGCTGTTCAGCTTCAACCTGGCCGATTCCGACTTCACCACCGGTTCGGCAGCGTCGCTGTTGAATGGCTTCATCAAGCTGACCTTCGGCTCCAATGACGGTGACTATCGGATTCAGGAAATCACCCTGGAGCAGACGTTCCTGCCTCCAGACCTCGACCTGTCCTTCCAGATCGATGTCGTCGACGGCGACAACGATACGGTGAGCACGCAGCTCGATGTCTGCTTCGTCGATGACACGCCGACTGGCGGCTACGCGTTCGACCTGGTCGACGAGGAAGGGCTGTCCGGCGGCATCATCGGTGGCGTCGAGGACGATGCCGGGGCTGCCACCACGGTGACCGGCAGTCTGGGCTACGACTACGGTGGCGATGGCTTCGGCAGCTTCACCTGGCTGACGGACGACCTGCCGAGCATCACCTCGGGTGGTCAGACGGTCGAGTACGTGGTCAGTGGCAACGGCCAGGTGCTGACCGCGCAGATCGAAGGCAGCGGACAGCCGGTGTTCACCGTGACGCTCACCAATCCGGCAACGGGTGGCTTCCAGTTCCAGCTGTTCGAGCCTCTGGACCATCCGGCCCCGGGCTCCGGGAGCGTGGAGAACAACCTGAACTTCGAGTTCGACTACCAGATGGTCGACGGCAATGGTTCGCCAGCCGAGGGTGTGCTGGAAATCTCCGTGGATGACGACTCGCCGCTGGCCCAGAACCTCAGCCAGAGCCGCGAGGCGTCCGGCGACGTCAACACCAACCTGCTGGTGGTGCTGGACGTTTCCGGCAGCATGAACAGCTCCGCTGACTTCGGCGGGCTGTCGCGCCTTGAGGCTGCCAAGCTGGCAGTGCTCGAACTGCTGGAGCAGTACGAGGCGATGGGGGACGTGAAGGTGAGGTTGGTGACATTCGCCAGCGGCGCGGCTGCCTACGGCACCACCTGGATGACGGTGGATGCTGCCAAGGCGGCGGTGATCGGCTTCCCGGAATCCTCCAACAGTGCGACGACCAACTACGATGCCGCGTTGGACACGGCGATGAGTGCCTGGCAGTCGGCTGGCAAGCTGACGCTCACCGACAACCCGGGCGAGCCGCTGCAGAACGTCTCGTACTTCCTGTCGGACGGTGTGCCGAACCAGCCGGATGGCAGCGCGGGTATCAACCCTGCCGAGGAGGCCGAATGGATCGACTTCCTCAATGCCCAGCAGATCCAGTCCTACGCCCTGGGCATGGGACCGGCGGCAGAGGTCAATGACAACCCGCCCGGCAACTACAGCAACAACGATCAGCTCGATCCGATTGCCTACGATGGCACTTCAGGGAGCAACACCAATGCCATCGCGGTGAACGACTTCGCCGATCTGGAAGATGTTCTGGTCCAGACCGCGCAGGCGACACCGATCAGCGGCAATCTGACCGACGGCGTCAATGGCTTCGGTGCCGATGGCGGGCGGGTCAAGTCGGTGGTGGTCAATGGCGTGACCTACACCTTCAATGTCGGTGTCAACCCGACCATCACCGGTTCGGACGGCAGTGTGGTCAATGGCATGACCCTGAATCTGGTCCTGGCCGCCGGGGCGATGCTCTCGGTGAACATGGCGACGGGCGAGTACAGCTATGTGTCTGCCGCCAACGTGGGTAGCGGCACGACCCAGCAGGTCGGCTTCATCCTGATCGACAACGATGGCGACCAGAGCGGCCTGGCGAACCTGACCATCACGGTCGATCCGGCGGACGGCCCGATGGTGGCGCGCGATGACTATGTGATCGCACGCAGCAGCAGCTTCGACATCCCGGACTGGGCCCTGCTGGCCAATGACGGTGGGCCCAACAGCTCGATCCAGGCGATCACCAGCATCGTCTCGACTGCAGGCCTGACGGCAGTTCACGGCAGTTCCTCGGTGGCGGTGTCGTCGGCCAGCGATGGTGAGTCCTTCGTCTACCAGAGCCAGGCCGGAGGCCAGACTGCACAGGCCAAGGTGACGATCCTCGATGTCGACACCAGCGGTTCGCTGGACGGTGATTTCCTCGACGAGATACTCATCGATGGCGACAGCGGCAGGACCCTCAACGGCAACAGCGGTGACGACATCCTGATCGGCAATGGCGGCAATGACACGCTCAATGGCGGTGACGGTAACGACATCCTGGTGGGCGGTACGGGCAACGACACGCTCAACGGTGGCGATGGCAATGACACGGCCAGCTACATCGATGCCACCAGTGGGGTGAACATCACGCTGAACAACTCCGGCAACGCCAGTGGCGGTAGCGTGAGTGGCTGGGCCTCGGGTGATCAGTTGAGCAGTATCGAGAACCTGATCGGTTCGAACTTCAACGACACTCTCGTTGGCGGCAACCAGGACAACGTGCTCGGCGGCCTGTTGGGCAACGACACGCTGTACGGTGGCGGCGGTAACGATGTGCTGATCGGCGGTCGCGGCAACGACACCATGAGCGGTGGGTCGTTGGTCAACAGCAGTGGCCAGGACTCCTTCGTCTGGCTCAACGGCGACACGGGTATCGATACGGTGCTCAACTTCGTGCGCAACTTCAACGCGGGGGGCGACGGTGATCGCCTGGATCTCTCCGACCTGCTGGTCGGCGAGAATGGTTCCTCCGGCGATATCGGCAACCTGCTCGACTACCTGCAGATCACCTCCAGTGAGCTGCCCGGCCAGGGGACTTCGGCCTGGGATACGACGATCAAGATCAGTGCCATGGGCACGGGCGACTTCAGCAGCCCGGATCAGACCATCGTGTTGCAGGACGTCAACCTGCTGGGTGACAGCGGCGTGGGTGGATACGGTGCCGGGGGGGATACCGGTAGCGTGATCCTGGCCATGCTCAATGACGGTACTTTAAATGTAGATACGGTCTGACCTTCACTTATATGATCGACCCGCTACCTTTTCAGGTAGCGGGTTTTTTTTGGCCAGGAGAGAGCAGGCATGGTCTATGTACAGCGTGACGCCGCCGGGCGTTTGCTGCGAGTCGAATACGAACCCTTCGAGGGCATGACGGAAAACCTGGCAGTCGAAAGCGAAGAACTGCACAACTGGCTGGCCGCCAAGGAGGAGGTCAAGGCCCGCCTGGATAGCCTGAAACAATCCGACCTGGAGCTGGTGCGGGTACTCGAGGACGTCGTCAGCGTGCTGGTGGAGCGCGGTGTCATTCGCTACACGGACCTGCCTGAAGCGGCGCGCCAGAAGCTCGACCAGCGTGCCATCGCCCGTGCCGAGATCGAAGGTCTCAGCGGCCTGCTCGGCGACGACGAGCACCATCTGGTCTGACTCCCGGCGCTGCATCGCCTGCCCCGCAGCGCACGAGGGCCATGCCGCTGCGTCTGATCGGGGCGCCGGTCTCTAGCGATCGCTCCAGGGTGTGGGCGCACCGATCAGTCGGCCCATGGCCCCGTGGATGCCAAGTTCCGCCAGTACCGCGAGCTCTCCCTGCGTTTCCACCATCTCGGCGATCAATGGCAGGTCGATGCTGTTGGTCGCGCGATAGATGGCTTCGATGAACAGCCGCTTGTCGCTTTCCTGATCGATGGCCCGGATGTAGGTGCCGTCGATCTTCAGGTAGGCCAGGCCCAGGTGCGTCAGGTTGCCGATCAGGCTGAAACGACCACCGAAGTGCTGCAGCCCCAGGTTGAAACCAAGCCCCCGAATGCTCTGGCTCAGGGCCTCCAGCTCGGCAGGCGGTGGCAGATAGTGTTCGTCGATCTCCAGCGTCATCAGGTGCGCCAGCTCGGCATGACGGGCGAGGACTTCCAGCAGGCGGGCCTTGTCCGTGGCGTTGCGCAGCGTGGCCGCAGACAGGCTCAGGGCCAGCGGTCTGGGATGTCGCGCCAGGTGCTGCAGGCTGTGTTCGAGCATCGCCAGGTCGAAGCGCGCGGACCAGCCCAGGCGCTCGATCCAGGGCAGGAAGCGGCCGGCAGTGACCGCCTCGCCCTGCGCGTCGAGCAGGCGCGCCAGTACCTTGTACTGCATCACCGTGCCGCCGTGGCATTCGGCTACCGGCTGGAAATACAGCTGCAGCTTGCCCTGGTTCAGCGCGTCGTCGATCCAGCCGCGCCAGTCGTGCAGGCCCTGGTTGCTCTGCGCAGTGAAGTCGTCCAGGCGTGCCCAGCATCTGTCCGTGTGGCTCTGCGCCTGGGCCAGGGCCTGATCGGCGCGGCCGAGGACCGCAGTGGCCTGCTCGCCGGGGCGAAAGGCGGCGATGCCCAGGTGCGCGACCGGCTCGCAGTCACTGGCACCGGTCTGCTTCAGGCTGTGCAGCGCGTCGCTGATCTCGTTCGCCAGGTGGTCCGCATCGTCGCCGCTCAGGCCCGGGGCGAGCAGGGTGAACTCGCCGCCACGGTTGCGCGACGCCAGCCACTTGCTGCGCCCCGGAGCGCTCAGCAGGTTGCGCAGTTGTTCGCCCAGCGCCTCGATCAGGGCGTCGGTGCGTTGTCCGCCCAGGCGCTGGTTGAGGCCGGCGAGATCGTTGACGCGCAGCAGCAGCAGGTAGCCCTCGGCATTCTGTTCGCTCTGCACCAGCTGATTGTTCAGGCGGATATCGAACTGGCGGCGGTTGGCCAGTCCGGTGAGGCTGTCCTGATAGGCCTCGGCGCGCAGCTTCTCGCTGCGCGCGGCTTCCTCGGCGAACAGCGTCTTCAGCTTGTCGACCATCTGGTTCATCGCCAGTACCACGCGCTTGAGCTCCGGCGTGCGTGGTACCCGCGGCAGGGTGAGGAACTCCCGACGAGTGATGGCCTGTGCCTGACGCACCATGTTGTCCAGCGGACGCAGCTGCGTGCGCAGCAGCCAGCCGCCGAGGATGGCACTGACCAGGCCGCAGAGCAGCAGCCAGAGCAGGCTGCCGATGGCACTGTCCCAGAGCCTGGCCAGGGCGAACTGCGGATGACTGAGCACCTCGACCCGCGCCGCCTGCTCCCAGCCGCGCATGATCAGCGCATCGCCGCCCTCGGGTTGCAGATTCACCAGATCGATGAACCAGCCCGGAACGTTCTCCGGCCGGGCGTCGTTGCTGCGTTCGACCACCACCTTGCCTTCGGCGATGTCGACCACGCGGATGCTGGCGAAATAACCGCTGTCGAAGATCGAACTGACCATCAGTTCGAGCATCGCCGGGTCGTCGACATGCGGTGCCATCGACAGCCCCAGGGCGGTGGCGGCGTCCTGGGCGTGCGAGCGCAGCTGGCTGAGCAGTTGCTCGCGCGAGGTCTCGACGCTGGCCACGAAGCTGCCGGTGAAGGCCACCACGAGGAACAGGCAGATGGCCAGGAACAGTTGCTTGAGTAGAGACATGTCTTTCCTCCTAGCCTTCGCCCACGGCGAAGCCCTCGGCACGCATTTTTTTCAGGACGTCCTGCCAGCGCGAGAGCTTCTTCGAGTCGCTCTTGCGGGCGTTCGAACCCGGCAGGTAGAGCCCTTCGGCGTTGAAGGCGTACACCGGGAGCAGGTCCTTGCGCTGAGAAGCGGGACGGATATCGTTGATCAGGTTGTCGAGCACCAGCGGCTCGGCCGTCGGGCTGGCGTAGTAGGTCAGCACCATGTGCGCCTGGTTGTAGTTCAGGGCCTTGACGTAGGTGATGCGCAGCTTCTCGCTGGGAATGCCGAGTCGGCGCAGGGTGAAGTACTTGGCCAGGGAGTAGTCCTCGCAGTCTCCGGCACCCTTGACCAGCGCCTCGACCGGCGTGGCCCAGTAGTCGTTCTCGCGCCACAGCTTGATGTCGTCGACGAAGCGGAACTTGCGGTTGAAGAAGCGATTGACCTCGTTGAGCTTGTCGGCCTCGGTCAGCGCCGCGCTGCTCTTGATCAACGCCTCCCAGTCGAGAATGCGTTCACGCGCCGGGCCGAGGTTGCCGTAGCGACTCTCGGCATTCTTGAGAATCAGCGCGAAATCCCAGTCCGCCAGCGACAGGCCGGCCAGCAACCCGCCGCCGATCGAGAGGATCAGCAGCCGCCACCGCCATCCCTGAACGCGTAGCCGTCGCATGGGGTCGGGTCTCTGGGTCTGATCGAGGAAGTCTAGGCGATGGGCTGGCAATCTGCCGGCCGCAAGACGCCGTCAGCGGGTGCGCAGGGTTTTCTGCTTGAGGATGTACAGGCTGACCAGCACGGCGCTGGTCAGCATGAAGGCGCGCGCCCAGGGCAGCGGCACCAGGTAGCAGGAGAGGGCGATGCTCGCCCACATCAGCAGCAGGGCATAGACCTTGCCCTTGAGCGGGATGCCCTGGCCTTCGAGGTAGTCGCGAATCCAGGGCCCGAGGTGCCGATGGGTGACCAGCCAGATGTAGAAGCGCCGTGAGCTGCGCACGAAGCAGGCCGCGGCCAGGAGCAGGAACGGGGTGGTGGGCAGCACCGGCAGGAAGATGCCGATGACGCCCAGGGCCACGCTCAGCCAGCCGATGCCCAGCAACAGGTAACGGACGCTGCGGTGGCGACTGGGCTGGATATCACGTGGCATGGGCGGAAACAGCCGGGTTGACCCCGGCCGTGGCCAATCAGTGGCGGGGCTTGAGCAGCGCCGGCTTTTCTTCCGGTGCCTGGCACAGCAGGAACAGGGCGGTGAGCAGTTCCGGGATCTGGTCGATCATGCTGTCGACCAGGTCGCGGTCACGGGCGATCTCGGCGAATTCCTGCTGCTCGTCGAACAGGCCGGAGCCGACCATGATCGGCAGCAGCAGCTCGCTGACTTCGTCTTCGGCATCCTCGAACCATACGCCTTCGCGCAGGAACACACCTTCCATGAAACCGATGCACCAGCCGCGCAGGTCGGAGTCGTCCGGCTCGTCGCCCAGGTCCAGGTCGCAAGGCAGCTCGGGTTCTTCCTCGCCAGCCAGCTGACGGGCGATATGCGCCTTGAGGTGAACCAGGGTGCTTTCGATCTCTTCGCGCTCGGCGTCGCTGCGGTAGTGCGGCGGCTCGGCGAACAGGGCGTCGATCCACTCGCGCTCGGGCACCTGGTCAGGGCAGATCGACAGGGCGGTGAGGTAGCCATGGGCGGCCACATAGTCCAGCGCTTCTTCGTGCAGCTCGTCGGCATCGAGGAAGGCTTGCAGGCGGGACAGTTGCTCAGCGAAGGACATCGTGGGGCTACCTTGAAGGATTAAACGAGGCTGGATTCTAGTCTACACGGGCCCTTGCGGCCATAGCGGCAAGTCCGAGGGGGCAGAAAAAGAACGGCTTCGGACGGGGTGAGGAACCGTCACCGGCAAGAGTGCGGCATAATAGCCGGCTTCATTCGGAGGCCTTCATGCTCGACCACGCCCAGCGCATTCTCAAAGACGTTTTCGGCTACGACGCCTTTCGCGGCAATCAATCCGCGATCATCGAGCGCGTGGCCGGTGGCGGCGATGCCCTGGTGCTGATGCCCACGGGCGGCGGCAAGTCGCTGTGCTATCAGGTTCCCGCGCTGATGCGCGACGGCCTGGCCGTGGTGGTATCGCCGTTGATCGCGCTGATGGACGACCAGGTCGCGACGCTGGATGAGCTGGGTGTGGCGGCCGTGGCGCTGAACTCCACGCTGAGCCCCGATGAGCAGCGCGAAATCGCCGATCGCATTCGCCGTGGCCAGATCAAGATGCTCTACCTGGCTCCGGAACGCCTGGTGCAGGCGCGGATGCTGAATTTCCTGCAGGGCCTCGACATCGCCCTGTTCGCCATCGACGAGGCGCACTGCGTGTCGCAGTGGGGGCATGATTTCCGCCCGGAGTACCTGCAGCTCGGCCAGCTCGCCGAACTGTTCCCGGCGGTGCCGCGCATCGCCCTGACCGCCACGGCGGACAAGCGTACCCGCGAGGAGATCGTCCAGCGCCTGCACCTGGAGCGTGCCGAGCGCTTTCTCTCCAGCTTCGACCGGCCCAACATCTTCTATCGCATCCAGCCCAAGGATCAGCCACGCAAGCAGTTGCTGGGCTTTCTGGCGGCGCGCAAGGGCGATGCCGGCATCGTCTACTGCCTGTCGCGCAAGAAGGTCGAGGAGGTCGCCGATTTCCTCAGCAGCCAGGGCTTCCCGGCGCTGCCTTATCACGCGGGCTTGCCCAACGAGCTGCGGGCCTACCACCAGAAGCGCTTCCTCAATGAAGAAGGCCTGATCATGGTGGCCACCATCGCCTTCGGCATGGGCATCGACAAACCCAACGTGCGTTTCGTCTGCCACCTGGATCTGCCCAAGTCGCTGGAGGCCTATTACCAGGAAACCGGTCGTGCCGGGCGTGACGGCCTGCCTGCCGATGCCTGGATGGCCTACGGTCTGCAGGATGTGATCTTTCTCAAGCAGATGCTCAACAATTCCGAGGGCGACGAGCGCCACAAACGCATCGAGCAGCACAAGCTCGACGCCATGCTGGCCCTCTGCGAGGAGACCCGCTGCCGGCGCCAGGCGCTGCTGGCCTATTTCGACGAGGTGCTGGAACAGCCCTGCGGGCATTGCGACAACTGCATCGACGGCGTCGAAACCTGGGACGCCACCGAGCCGGCGCGGCAGGCGCTGTCGGCCGTCTATCGCAGCGGCCAGCGCTACGGCGTCGGCCACCTGGTGGACATCCTGCTGGGGCGTGACAACGAGAAGATCCGCGCCTCCGGTCATCAGCACCTGGCGGTGTTCGGCGTGGGCAAGGGCTTCTCCGAGGTCGAGTGGCGCACCCTGTTCCGCCAGCTGGTCGCGCGTGGCCTGGCCGATGTCGACCTCGAGGGCTTCGGTGGTCTGCGCCTGGACGAGAGCTGCCGGCCGCTGCTGCGAGGCGAGGTTACCCTGCAACTGCGTCGCGAACCCAAGCCGGCGCAGGCGGTCAAGGCCTCCAGCAGTGCGGCCAGCCAGCTGGTGCAGGGGCACGAGCGGGAGATGTGGGAAGCCTTGCGCAGTCTGCGCCGCAAGCTGGCCGAGGAGCACAGCGTGCCGCCCTATGTGATCTTCCCCGACGCCACCCTGCTGGAGATGCTGCGCAGTCAGCCGGGTTCGCTGAGCGAGATGGCCGAGGTCAGCGGCGTGGGCGCGCGCAAGCTGGAGCGCTATGGTCAGGCCTTCCTCGAAGTGCTGGCTGGCAACGCCCAGGACGAGGCACCGGCGCCGGTCGCGGACCTGCGTTACGAGCTGGTCAGCCTGGCACGCGCCGGCATGACCCCGGCGCAGATCGCCGGCCAGCTCAATTGCAGCGAGAAGAATGTCTACAGCCTGCTCGCCGAAGCCATCGCGCAGCAGCAACTGAGCCTGGAGCAGGCGCTGGACCTGCCGGAAGAGCTGCTGGGCGAGATCCAGGAGAGCTTCCTCGACGGTGAGGGCGAGTTGCCGGCGGTCAGTGAGATCGCGCCGCTGTTCGCCGGGCGGGTCGACGAGGCGGTGCTGTACTGCGTGCGCGCGGCCCTGCAGGCCGAGTTCGAACTCTAGCGCTTGGCTGTTTCTGGCGGCATCACGATGACGCGGCTAAGGTGTGGAGCAGGCCGCCTGACGACGAGGTAGCAGTGCCCAACTTTCACGCCTGGCTCGATGAAGTCCGCCCGAGCCCCTACGCAGACCAGCTGAGCCTGGGGTTTCGTGGTCTGCGCTTCGCGCGCGCGCTGGAGCGTGAATACCGCGCCCACCTGCTCGACGACAGCTTCGAACTCAAGCGTTTCGCGCTGAGTGTCGCCATGGTCATCTGGCTGGCACTGGCGGTGCTGGACCTGCTGGTGGTGCCCGCGTCGCACCTCGCCTGGGTGCTCGGCGTGAGGTTCGTGGTGCTGGTCATCCTGCTGGTCTGTGCCGCGCTGATCCTGCAGCGTCGCCACACCCATCTGCTGCTGCCGTTGAGCATGGCGTGCATCCTCACCCTGGGCGTGGGGGCCGCGCTGATCGTCGGCATTGTCCATCAGGTCGATCCCGGCTATCCCTACGAGGGGCTGCTGCTGGTGAGCATGGCCGCCTATTTCCTGGTGGGATTGCGCCTGAGCGAGGCGCTCGCCTGTTCGCTGGTCGTGCTGACGGCCTACGTGGTGGCGGAACTGCTCGCTGGCTTGCCGGCGGCGAGGCTGATCAACAATGTGCTGTTCCTTGCGTTCGGCAATCTCACTGGCGCCGTCGGTTGCTACCTGCTGGAATACAAATCGCGCGAGCACTTTCTGGTCAGTCGCCTGATGCGTCTGCTCGCCTATCACGACAGCCTCACCGGCCTGCACAACCGACGCAGCTTCAATCGCCAGTTCGAGCGCCTGTGGCGCCAGGCACAACGTGACGGCAAGCCGCTGGCTCTGCTGCTGTGCGACATCGACCACTTCAAGGCCTACAACGACTGCTACGGCCACCAGGCCGGCGATGCGGCCCTGCAGCGCGTGGGCATGCTCATCGAGCAGGCTGCACGGCGCCCGCTGGACATGGGCGTGCGCCTGGGTGGCGAGGAGTTCGCCTTGCTGCTGTTCGACATCGCTGCCGACGAGGCCCGGCAGCGTGCCGAGGCCCTGCGCCAGTCGCTGGAAGCGGCGGCCATCGCCCATCGCGGCTCCGACAGCGCCGAGGTGCTGACCATGTCCATCGGCGTCGCGTGCCTGACTCCGGGCGTCCAGGCCGAACTGGAGCAACTCTACGAGCAGGCGGACCGTGCGCTCTACGAGGCCAAGGCGTTCGGGCGCAATCAGGTCGCAGCCTGAGGCGGCGACCGTCTTATTCTGCAACGGAGCGGCGAAATCCGTGCTTGCTCTGCGCCTCGGGTTATGGCTAGCTGGCTAATAATTAGTTTTTTACCTTTGTATGAGTTCGCTTGCCCATGTCTTACCCCGATCAACATCGCTTTGCCATGCAAGTCGCCCAACTGTCACGCGCGTGGCGCTCGGAGCTGGACCGCCGCCTGGTCGGCCTGGGGCTGTCCCAGGCGCGCTGGCTGGTGCTGCTGCACCTGGCCCGCTTCACTGAAATGCCCACCCAGCGCGAGCTCGCGCAGAGCGTGGGCGTGGAGGGGCCAACCCTGGCGCGCCTGCTCGACAGCCTGGAAAGCCAGGAGCTGGTGACCCGCGTGGCGGTACCCGAGGACCGTCGCGCCAAGAAGATCGCGCTGCAACCCAAGGCGCAGCCGCTGATCGAGAAGATCGAAGCGATTTCCACCCAACTGCGCCACGAGGTCTTCGCTGGCATCGACGAAGACGACCTGCGGCGCTGCCAGCAGGTCCACGCGCGGGTGCTGGCCAACCTGGTTAAATGAGACCTGGTTGGCATTTTTCCGTCCGCTCGGTCAAGCGCTTTTTGTGCCTTACTTTTGACTGAAGTTGGTTGATGGCACTGTGCTTTCGTCGGCAAACTGACGCCTAATCCGCTACTTTGTGAATTAGTAGCCATAATGCAATTCAGGACGGTCTGGACAGGGACTCTGTTGATCGTCCTTTGCGTTTTTCGAGGGCGCCAGCCTCCCGGTCAAGGGAAGCCCGGACAGGAAGTCGAGGAGGTGGCGTTCGAGCCTGGATAACCCTGGAGGTCACATGGCTCGGGTGCGTCAGTTGATGTTGGGTTTGGCGTCGGGTTCCGCTCTCTATTCGGGAATGGCACCGGCGCTTGGGTTGGGTGATATCACGCTGCATTCGGCGTTGAATCAGCCGTTGGAGGCCGAGATCGAGTTGCTCGAAGTCGGCGACCTGGGCGCGCAGGACGTACGCGTCGGCCTGGCGCCTGCCGAGGTATTCAGTCGCTCGGGTGTCGAGCGCCTGTACTTTCTCAACGACCTGCGTTTCACGCCGCTGTTGCGCGGTTCGCGCAGCGTGATCCGGGTGGTGTCCAGTCGCCCGGTCCGTGAACCCTATCTGAACTTCATCGTCGAGGTGGCACGGCCCAACGGCCAGTTGCTGCGTGAATACACCGTGCTGCTCGATCCGCCGGGCTCCTCCGCCTATTCCTCGGTGGCAGCCTCCACTGCGGCGCCCGTTGCCCAGGCGCCTCGCCAGGCTGCACCGGCATCGTCGATACGTAGCGTGACGCCGCCGGCTGCCGTGGCGGGGCACCGTCATCAGGTAGTGCGCGGCGACAGCCTGTGGTCGATCGCGGCGCGTCTGCGCGAGGAGGGCAGCGGGCTGTCTCAGCAGGCGCTGATGGAAGGCATTCTTGCCCTCAATCCGGGGGCGTTCATCGGCGGCGACCCAGGCCTGCTGCAGGCCGGTGCCGACTTGCTGCTGCCCGATGCCGCACGCGCCGCTGCGGCCAGCGCGCCGACCGCGCCCGTGGCGGAGCGAGCAGCGGAGCCCGTTGCCGAGAGCAGCCTCAGCGCCGAGGGGCCGGTGAGTGCGCCGCTGACCGCGCTGGAGCCGACGCCGGAGCAGGCGGACAGCCTGCAACTGCTGGCCGAGAAACAGCGCCAGGTCGATCTGGAACTGGCCAGCCAGGCCGCCGAGAACCTGCAACTGCAGCAGGGCCTGGCCGAGTTGCAGCTGCAGGTTCAGCAACTGCAGGACCAGCTGGCGGCGAAAGACGCGCAACTGGCCGAGCTCGCCGCCGAGCGCACGCCGCAAGCGCCTGTCGTGCAACCCGCAGCCGAGGTGCCGGCCGAGCCGATGGCCCCGGTCACGGAAACAGGTGGCTGGTTCTCCACGCTGCTCGCCGGTGGCGCAGGTCTGTTGCTACTGCTCGGTGCGCTGTTCTGGGCCGCACGGCGTCGCGAGAAGGCCTCGCCGGTGGTGCAGGTTGCCGCCAAGGCGCAGCCTGTGGCTCGCCCCAGGGTCGTCGAGGCGGCGCCTGTCGCCGCCGTGGCGCCGGCCGCCAGGGTGACGCCGGCCCCGGTCGTGCAGCGCCCGCAGGCACCGACCGATCCGCTGGAGGCGGCCAACGTCTACATCGCCTATGGCCGTCTCAGCGAGGCGCGCGGCGAGTTGAACAAGGCGCTGTTGCAGGAGCCGCAACGCAGCGACCTGCGCTTCCGCCTGCTGGAAGTCCTGGCGCAGCAGGGCGATGGCCAGGCCTTCGCCCGCGAAGAAGCGGTTCTGCGCGCCGAGGGCTTCGACGAGGCGCGTCTGGACGCCCTGCAAGCCAGGCATCCCAACCTGCGGATGGCGCAGCCCGAGCCGAGCGAGCCTGTCGTTCAGGCAGCGGCGCCAGCACCGGACGAGCCGCTCACCGAGCCCGACTTTCAGCTCAACCTCGATGATCTGTCCCTGGATGCCGACTGGGACCTGGTCAGCCCGTTCTCGACCACCGTCCAGGCCAAGCCCAAGGCGGCCGCCGAGCCTGAGCTCGACGCGTCGTTCTCCAGCAACCTGCAGGAGCTGCCGGAGGTCTTCGAGCTGCCGCACGAGGATGAGCAACTGAGCGCGTTTGGCGAGATGGAGATGGTCCTGCTCGACGACGAGGAGCAGCTGGACGACAACTTCCTCGATGCGTTCGCCGGCGATGCCGATGCCACCGCCGCGCTGCAGGGGGATTTCGACCACCTGGCCGGCAACCCCGCGCACATGGCCAAGCTCAATCAGGCCCTGGCGTACATCAAGCAGGGCGATGTCGCCACCGCGTGTGACATCCTCAACGAGGTGATTGATCAGGGCGATGACGAGCAGAAGCGGGCCGCTCGCCAGTTGCTGGCGGAAATCGCCTGAGCCCGTTCACCGTGCTGGCCGACCAGGCCGCGCTCATGCGCGGCCTGGTCGTTGCTGGCCTCAGAAACTCTTGCCGAGGTTGAGGTACAGCGCTTTCTCGCGCTCGTCGTTGAAGCCGTAGCTGAAGTTCAGCGGCCCCAGGGGCGTGTCCAGGCCGAGGAAGACACTGGCGGCGTTGATGTAGCCGCTGTCGAAGGCATTGTCGTTGTTCCAGGCGCGGCCCCGTTCCAGCGAGAAACCCAGGTAGAGCGGCAGGTCCAGTGGCAGCAGCGAACTCTGCGTCAGGCGACGGTAGTAGATCATGCGCGCCAGGGCCATGTTCTGTCCGCTCAGGGAGTCCTGGCGAAAGCCGGAGAGTTCCTGGGCACCACCGAGGATGAAGCCGGATGTCACCACCTCGGCTTCGTCCAGCGTGCGTCCGTAGCGACCCCCCAGGAGCCAGGTGTTGGGGCCGTGGGTCAGCGCCTTGTTCAGCTCCAGCTGCCACTGCCTGTACTCGTCGTCCGAGCCCAGGCCCTTGTCGTACTGGCGCAACAGCAGGCCGATGTCTTCGCCCTTGATCGGGAAGTCGAGGTTGTCCAGGGTGTCGAAGGAGTACTTCAGTTCGTAGTAGCCCTCGCTGAAGCTGAAGCTGGGCAGGTCACGCTCGCCCACGCGCACGTCGGCCTCGCCCCAGGCCTGGCCGATGCCGAAGCGGATCTCGCCATTGTTGGCGATCTGTCGGCCGAGATTGAGGCCGTAGCCATAGCGCTCCAGGCGGTATTCGGCGATGGGGTCGTTATCCAGTATCGCCTCGACGTTCTGCGCCTCGCCGAACAGGTAGGGGGCGACGAAGTAGCGTGAGCCGGCGTCGAGCGGCTGGTAGAACTCGCTGTACAGCTCCTGGCGGTCACCCAGCTGCAGGCGGGTGAGCCATTCGGCACCGAGGGTGTTGATGCCGTTGACGCGGTAGCTGGCACCGATGTTGAAGGCGCTGTCGCCGCGCATGTCATCGGACAGGCTCAGCCCCAGGCGCAGGTAGTCGGTGCCGGTGCGCCTGCCACGGGCATCGATCACCAGGGCGCTGCCGCGCTGGTCCAGCGCCTCCACGCGGTACTGCACGCGCTCGAAGTAGTCCAGGCCGTACAGCGTCCCCATGTCCTTCTGCAGACGCTCCACGTCGAGGGGTTCGCCCAGGGGCTGGCGGATGTGGCTACGGATGACCTCGTCGCCGACCTTGGAATCGTTCTCCACGTGGATTTCACGGATCACCGGGTTGCGCTGCTCGCGCGAGCGCGCCATGGCCAGTGCCGGGCTGCCGGCGCTGCTGGTGCGCAGGCGGGCGAGGCTTTCGGCCTTGATCTGCGTGGCGCGATAGCCGGCGAGGATCATCTGCTCGCCGCGATTGAAATCGGCTACCCCGAAGCCGGCCAGCGCCGGCTGGATCAGCACGTCGTCATCGACCAGGGTGGCCAGCTGTTCTTCGGAGTTCCTGCGCATCATCAGGTTGATCGACTGGTTCATCACATCGACCACGGTATGCAGTTCGTCGGCCGGCTTCAGCGGCATGCCGAGGTCGACCACGATGACATGATCCACCCCCATCTGCCGCGCCACGTCGATCGGCACGTTGTTGAGCATGCCGCCATCGACCAGCAGGCGGCCGTCGACTTCCGTCGGCGCGAACACGGCAGGAATCGACATACTGGCGCGCATGACCTGCGGCAGGTGGCCGCTGCGCATGACCACCTGCTCGCCGCTGACCACGTCGGTGGCCACGGCCCGGTAGGGAATCGGCAGTTTGTCGAAGTCGCGGGTGGCGCTGCGGTGCACCAGCAGGCTTTCCAGCAGCAGCGCCAGGTTCTGCCCCTGGATCACGCCCAGCGGCAGGCCGAGGCTGCCGTCGTCGCGGAAACTGAGCTTCTGCTTGATCAGGAAGTCGCGGTCATCCTGCTTGCGGCGAAAGGGGATGTCCTCGCGTGGCGGCGAATCGGACAGCGCCTGCTGCCAATCCAGCTCCAGGGCCAGACGCTCCAGTTCTTCCACCGAATAGCCGGCGGCGTACAGCCCGCCGACGACGGCGCCCATGCTGGTGCCGGCGATGGCGTCGATGCGGATGCCTTGCTCCTCGAGCGCCTTGAGCACGCCGATGTGCGCCAGGCCTCGAGCCGCGCCACCGGAGAGCACCAGGCCGACGCGTTCGGCGGCGTGGCTGGGCAGGCCGTGAAGGGCGAGGAGACAGAACAGCGAGCAGAGCAGGCGGCGCATGACAGATACCGGGCGAGACGTATTCGAGGGCCGCTATTATAGGCACCGTCCGTCCAGTCCCAGAGCCTCTCCATGTCCGATAACAAGCCAGAAGTCATCATCACTTACTGCACCCAGTGCCAATGGCTGCTGCGCGCCGCCTGGCTGGCCCAGGAACTGCTCAGCACCTTCTCCGACGAGCTGGGACGAGTCAGCCTGGAGCCGGGCACGGGAGGGGTGTTCCGCATCCTGTGCGATGGCCAGCAGGTCTGGGAGCGCAAGGCCGACGGCGGTTTTCCCGAAGCCAAGGAGCTCAAGCGGCGGGTGCGCGACCTGATCGACCCGGCGCGTGACCTGGGCCACAACGACCGTCCCTGAGAGCCGTGTATCAGGAGTTTTACCCCCTCTTTACACAGGGCTTACCCCGCTGCCACGGCGGCGCGCGAATAATTTGCCTCGGGCCGATCAGGCCGTCACGTGAAGAGGTGAAACATGTCGCTGCAACGTTCAATGATCCTGGCCTTGATGACTCTGGCGCTGTCTACCCAGGCCCTGGCCGGTCCGCCCGGGCCTGGAGGTCCGGGTGGCCCTGGTGGGCCGGGCTGGGGCAATGCGGGGCCCGGTCCGGCTGGCGGGCATCGCCACGGCCTGCCGGACGGCGCCCGTGAACTGTGGATCGGCAGCGCGCTGTATTTCGTCGCCGCTGGTACCTATTACCTGTGGAACGCCAATGCTCAGCGCTACGTCGTGGTCACGCCGCCACCTGCGGTGCAGGGCAACAGCGTCGCCAGCTATGAAGTGATCGCCTACCCGGCCAACGGCCAGAGCACCGAGCTGCAGGGGCGTGATCGCTACGAGTGCCACAGCTGGGCGGTGGGGCAGAGCGGTTTCGACCCCGCCACGGCGACCCGCCCGGTGGGGGCCGACTCCACCGAGCGCTACCGTCGCGCCCTGGGTGCCTGCCTGACGGGGCGTGGCTACAGCGTCAACTGAGCGGCTGACGTCATCGGCGGGGTCGCTGCGCGCTGCAGCCTGATGCCGGCCGGCTCAGCGCGCCATCCGCGCCGAGACGAAGATGGCGCTGATGATCAGCAAGCCACCCGCGAGCATGCGCAGGGTGGGCTGTTCGCTGAACAGCCACCAGGCGAACAGAATCCCGTAGACCGGCTCCAGGGCGAAGATCACCGCCGTGGTACGTGCCTTGAGCACACGCAGGCTGGCGACGAACAGGCTGTGCGCCAGGCCCGTGCAGAAGATCCCCAGCATCGCCAGCCAGAGCCAGTCCAGCGGGCGCAGGCTGGGCACCAGTGGGGCCGCGAGGGGCATGAACACGACGAGCACGGTGACGTTCTGGTACAGGGCCGCCTGTATCGGGTCGAGGCCATGCGTGCTGGCCCGATTGAGCAGCGACAGCAGGGCGAACAGCAGGCCCGACAGGATGGCCCAGAGCAAGCCCACGGTGGCATCGCTGCCCAGGCTGAACTCGGGAGTCACCAGGATCAGCCCCAGGCACACCAGGGCGACCATGAGGAATTCGATGGGGCGTGTGCGCTCGCGGAACAGGGTGCCTTCGAGCAGTACGGTGAACGCCGGGAAGCTGGCGAAGCCCAGGGTGGCGATGGCTACGCCGGAGATTTTCACCGCCTCGAAGAAGGCCAGCCAGTGGCTGCCGAGCAGCAGGCCGCCGAGCACCAGCCGGGCCAGTTGGGGCCAGCTGGGGCGAGACGAGTCGGTGCGGCGCCAGAGCAGGGTCGCGAGGCCGAGGGCAAGCACGGCGAAGAAGGCGCGACCGCCGGCAATCATGTCCGGTGTGGTCGCCGCCAGCTTGCCGAAGATGCCCGACAGGCCGAACAGCAGGGCGCCCAGGTGAATCGCCAGCAGGGCGTTACGTTCCTTCATGCCAGACGCGCACCGTTGTCGAGCGGCTTGTCGAAGCCGGCGAGTACCACGCGGTTTTCGCTGTCATAGACGCCCGTGACCAGCACTTCGGAGCGCACGCCGGCGATACGCTTGGCGGCGAAGTTGCAGACGCACAGCACCTGGCGGCCGATCAGGCCGTCGCAGTCATAGTGCGCGGTGATCTGCGCGCTGGAGGTCCTGATGCCCAGTTCGCCAAGATCCACTTCCAGCACGTAGGCGGGTTTCAGCGCTTTTTCGTTGGGGCGGGCGCTGCGAATGGTGCCGACGCGCAGCTCCACTTTTTCGAAGTCCTGCCATTCGATGGTTTGCATGGGCTACTCCTCGGTGATGCCGCGCAGTCTAGAGGGGCTGGCGATGGCTGTCTGTCGCGGGAGTGACGGCTTTTGTCGCGAGGCTCTCAGCCGTGGCGCAGGGCCTGGCGATCGCGCCGCAGTTGCCGTGGGGTCATGCCCAGGTGGCGGGACAGCGCGGCGGTGAATGCACTTTGCGAGGTGTAGCCGACGCGGGCGGCGATCTCGCCGACGGGCAGTTCGCTGTCGCGCAGCAGCTGTTCGGCCCGTTGCAGGCGCAACTGGCGAATGTGCTCCATGGGCGTGCGCCCGGTATCGGCGAGAAAGCGGGCATGGAAGCGGGCGACCGACAGGCCGGCCAGTCGGGCCAGGTCGGCAACCTGCAAGGGATGGGCGACATGCTGCTCGATATAGTGGTCGAGCGCCGACAGCGGCAAGCGTGCCGCTTCGCCGGCGGGCTGCTGGCACGCCAGGCTGCCGAGCAGCAGGGCGGCACCCTGGCCGGCGATCACCGCATCGTTGATCGGGCCGTTGGCCAGCCAGTTGAGCAACTGGCCCTGGGTCGGGTCGAGCTGCAGGGCGCCGGGGCGTTCGAGCAGGCGCTGGATGTTGTCCGCGTGATGGCCGAGCTGCCGTGCGAGCCAGTCGTTGGCTGGCAGGTCCAGCACCAGGCACTGGCTGCCACGCGGGCTGCCGCAGGTATGGCGGGCCTCGGCCGGTACCACCGCCAGGTGATGACGCAGCACGCGGCTGCCCAGGCCCTCCACCTCGAACTGCAGCTCACCCGTCAGGCCGAACACCAGCTGGGCGTGGTCATGGCTGTGGCAGAGCACTTCATGGCTGTAGTGGCGCAGGGACAGGGCAGGGAGCATGGCGGTTCCTCGGTGAACGCAGGAGTGTAACGCCTTGGGGTGACGGCGTGCTGCGTCATCGAACGGTCTTTTTCCCGTCACAATCCTTTCACCGCCACGCCTCAAGCTCGTCTAAACCCAGCCGGAGGCAGCCCATGACCAGCGCCCAGCTCGCCAAGCCCACCCGCAAGCAACGTGTCCGCACCTTGTGGATCTCCGACGTGCATCTCGGCACTCGCGACTGTCAGGCCGAGCACCTGGCGGCCTTCCTCAAGCGCTATCACGCCGACCGCATCTACCTGGTGGGCGACATCATCGACGGCTGGAAGCTGCGCGGCGGTATCTACTGGCCGCAGGCGCACACCAACGTCATTCGCCGCCTGCTGACCATGAGCAAGCGGGGCACCGAGGTGATTTACGTCACCGGTAACCACGACGAGTTCCTGCGCCGTTATTCGAGCCTGCTGCTGGGCAACATCCAACTGGTGGACGAGGCCGTGCACGTCACCGCCGATGGCCGCCAGCTGCTGGTCATCCATGGCGATCAGTTCGACGTGATCACCCGCTACCACCGCTGGCTGGCGTTTCTCGGCGACTCGGCCTACGAATTCACCCTGACCCTCAACCGCTGGCTGAACCACTGGCGCAGCCGCTGGGGCTACGGTTACTGGTCGCTGTCGGCGTACCTCAAGCACAAGGTCAAGACGGCGGTGAACTTCATCAGCGACTTCGAGGAAGCCATCGCGCACGAGTGCGTCAAACGTGGCCTGCAGGGCGTCGTCTGCGGTCATATCCACCACGCCGAGATCCGCCAGGTGAGTGGTGTCGAGTACATGAACTGCGGTGACTGGGTGGAGTCCTGCACGGCACTGATCGAGCACTGGGACGGGCAGATCGAGCTCTACCGCCTGGCCGAGGCGCAGGCGCGCGAAGCCAGCGACGCGCAGGCCGTGGCGCTCGAGACCAGTGCATGAGAATACTGATCGTCTCCGATGCCTGGGCGCCTCAGGTCAATGGCGTAGTCACCAGCCTGGCGGCGCTGATCAGCGAGCTGCGCGGCCTCGGTCATCAGGTCAAGCTGCTGTCGCCCGCCGACTTCCGCTCCGTGCCGTGCCCGACCTACCCGGAGATTCCGCTGGTGTGGAATCTCTGGAGGGTCGGCGCGCTGATTCGCGACTTTCGCCCCGACTGCGTGCACCTGGCGACCGAAGGGCCGCTGGGCTGGGCGGCGCGGCGCTGGCTGGTCAAGCGTGGTCTGGCCTTCTCCACGGCGATCCACACGCGCTTCCCCGAGTATGTCAGCACCCGCTGGCCCTGGATCGCGCCGCGCTGGGGCTATGCCCTGCTGCGCGCCTTCCATCGCCCGAGCCAGGCGGTGCTGGTGACCACCGAACGCCTGCGCGAAGAGTTCGCCGGGTGGGACCTGCAGCGCCTGCAACTGTGGCGCAAGGGCGTGGATACCGGCCTGTTCAGCCCGAAGGGGACGCGCCAGCCGAAGGCGCAGCCGGTGTTTCTCTACGTGGGGCGTATCGCGCCGGAAAAGAACCTGCAGGCGTTTCTCGACCTGGCTCTGCCCGGCGAGAAGCGTGTGGTAGGCGATGGGCCGCAGCGTGAAGCGCTGCAGCTGCGCTACCCGCAGGTGAGCTTTCTCGGCTATCGCCGTGGCCAGGCACTGGCCGAGGCTTATCAGGACGCCTCGGTGCTGGTCTTCCCTTCGCGCACCGATACCTATGGCCTGGTGATGCTGGAGGCACTGGCCTGTGGCACGCCGGTTGCCGCGTTCCCCGTCGCAGGGCCGCTGGACGTGTTGCAGCAGGGGCTCAGTGGCGTGATGGACGAGGACCTGGGAGCGGCCTGCCTGGCGGCCCTGGAACTGGATCGCGGGCGTTGCGCCGAGCTGGCAGCGGCACAGTCCTGGCGCGCCTCGGCGCTGGAATTCCTGGCGCTGCAGCCGTTGATCGACGGTGAGCCGGTGGTGCTGGATGAGGCCCTGGCGGATACCGCGCTGTAGGCACTGTCCTGGCTACGTCGGGGGCCGGGCAGCGCAGCTGCCCGGAGGGTTCACCTCAGAGAATGACCTTGTCGCGCAGTTTCTCGGCCGCCTGGTTGAGCGCCTGGATCACGCGTTCCTTGTCGAAGTTCTGGATGCCGTTGGTGTCGAGGTACATGGAGAAGCCCGGCAGCTCGTGCTCGACGTAGCTGGAGGTGGCGCCCAGGTCGCGACGGAAATCCACCACCTGGTAGATCTGTACCGGCCGGGTGAAACCCTTGACCGTGATCTGGCCCTTGTCGCGGCACATGATCACGTCCTTGACCAGCGAGTAGGTCTCGTGGGAGATGAGGATCTCGCCGGATTCCGCCGCGCTTTCCAGGCGGCTGGCGAGGTTCACGTCGCGGCCGATGATGGTGTAGTCCATGCGCGTGTCGGCGCCGAAGTTGCCCACCGTGCAGTAGCCGGTGTTGAGGCCCATGCGGATTTCCAGCGGCTTGGTGATGCCCTGGGCACGCCACTGCTGGCGTAGCACCTTCATGTGCTTGCGCATGGCGATGGCCATGGAAACCGCCGCTACCGCATCCTTCTTGGCGCCGTTGCTGCTGGGGTCGCCGAAGAACACCATGACGCAGTCGCCGATGAACTTGTCGATGGTGCCGCCGTACTTCAGGCAGATCTTCGACATCTCGTTGAGGTAGGTGTTGAGCAGGTCGGTCAGCGCTTCGGCTTCCAGCTCTTCGGAGAGCTCGGTGAAACCTTTGATGTCGGAGAAGAACACGGTGAGCTTCTTGCGCTGGGTCTCCAGGCGCACGGTCTTCTTGCCGGTGAAGATCGACTCCCACACCTGCGGGGACAGGTACTTGGCCAGGTTGCGAGCCAGGCGTGCGGCCTTTTCCTGCTCGCGCTTGATCTCGCTGCGCACCTGCGCCAGGCGCAATCCCTGCTGGTTGACGAAGTAGGCGGTGATGCAGATGTAGAAGGTGGCGAAGAGAATGCTGACCAGGGCCACGGGAGTCGGCGTGCTGGTATTGGGGTGGATCTCCACCAGCGCCGCACACAGCGCCATGCCGCTGCCGGCGACCAGCAACGCCAGCCCCAGATAGCGCATGCCGCCGATGACCAGGGCGCTGAAGCACAGGGTCAGCATGAACATCAGGCTGGGTACCGTGGAGAACCCCAGCAGCACGCAGGCCGCGCCGGCGTGGATGGCATCGAGGAACAGCAGGGTGAGGTCGGTCTGTTGCGGATAGTCGCGCTTGAAGCGGCGGCTGAGGTTGTGCGCCAGGTGCGGGTAGAGCAGCGCGTAGGGCACCATCCAGAGGACGTCGTAGGTGAAATGCCCGACGTAGGTTCCGGCGGCGATGGCCGCGGCCGTGGCGATATAGGCCAGCACGCGCGAATAGTATTCGCGCAACGGCGGCGTCGGCAGCCCGTTGGCACGGCTGAGGGTGACTGACTTCATCTGCTGGAACTGTCCCTGCTGGAATTCTGGCGTCTCTGCTGGACGCCTGGCTGGTCTGCAAGACCTGAGCCAGAGGCTCTACAGGGCAGGGATCATAACCAAGGGTACGGCGGCCAGCCAAGCATGACCGCCGAACGGTGGCGTAACAGTGGCCGGCGGTCAGGCGTTCGCCTCGTCCATGGCCGCCAGGTAGATGGAGTTCTTCGGCCTGGCGAAGACCCGCTGCAGCATGGGTTCGAAGTAGCTCAGGGGCAGGCTTTCGTAGTCCGGATCGAAGGCGGCGGCATCGTAGCGGGCGCAGAACTCGATGGTCGCCTGGTACTGCGGGTGGTCCTTGAACTGCTCGCGCAGGTGACGATCCATGCCCAGGTGATGGAAGAAGTAGTAGCCCTGGAAGATCCCGTGCTTCTCCACCATCCAGTGGTTCTCGGCGCTGACGAAGGGCTTGAGGATCGCCGCCGCGATATCCGGGTGGTTGTAGCTGCCGAGGGTATCGCCAATGTCGTGGAGCAGGGCGCAGACCACGTATTCCTCGTCACGCCCGTCGCGGTGCGCGCGGGTGGCGGTCTGCAGCGAGTGGGTCAGGCGGTCGACGGGGAAACCGCCGAAGTCGCCATCGAGCAGGCGCAGGTGGTCGAGAATGCGCGCAGGCAGCTGGGCGGCATAGGCGGCGAAATCCTGGGCGATGATGGCCCAGTCCTCGGCCTGGCCGTCTTCCATGTGGGTGAAGCGGGCTCGGCTATTCATGGTCGTTCTCGTTCTTGTTGTTCTGGATTGGCGCCGGGGTCAGAAGCGAATCCGCCCGGTGAAGGCGTCCTTCAGCATCACCCAGTCGCCCATCAGGCTGTAGAGCGGGTACTGGAAGGTGGCGGGGCGGTTCTTCTCGAAGACGAAGTGGCCGACCCAGGCGAAGCCATAGCCGGCCAGCGGCATGGCCAGCAGCCACAGCCATTGCTGGGTGGCCAGGGCGTAGGCGAGGATCGTCAGCACCAGCAGGCTGCCGACATAGTGCAGGCGACGGCACACCGGGTTGCTGTGTTCCTGCAGGTAGTAGGGGTAGAACGCGGCGAAGCTCTGGAAGCGTTCGGTGGTCTGGGCGGTCATGGCGCACCTCCTGTTATTGTCAGTGTCAGTCTAGAGCGGCTGTCTCCATGGGCCACTGACTTAAGGTGCCAGTCTAGTATCCTTGGGCCGCCAACTCTGACCTTGCTGGCCTGATCTACATAAGAACAAGACGATGAGTGAAAGAACCACATCTTCCAACTGGGCCTTGGCCATCGTGCAGGCACTGGAGCTGGGCGGTGTCGACTGTGCCGGGCTGTTCGCCGAACTGGGCATGGACTACGCCGCGCTGAACGACCCGGATGCGCGCTTTCCACAAGATGGCATGACCCGCCTGTGGCAGCGCGCCGTGGCCCTGTCCGGCAACCCGGCGATCGGTCTGAACATGGCGCAGGTGGTGCGTCCGGCGTCCTTCCATGTGGTGGGTTACGCGCTGATGTCCAGCCGTAACCTGCGCGACGGCTTCACCCGCCTGGTGCGCTACCAGCGCATCATCGGCGAAGGGGCCGACCTGAATTTCCTGGCGCAGCCCGACGGTTACGCACTGACCCTGGCCATCCATGGCGACCGCCTGCCGCCGGCGCGGCAGAGCGCCGAGGCCTCGCTGGCCTACTGCCTGGCATTCTGTCGCTGGATGACCGGCAAGCTCATTCGCCCGCGTGAAATCCGCCTGCAAGGCCCGGCGCCTGCCGACCTGGCGCCCTATCAGCAGGTGTTCCAGGCGCCGCTGCGCTTCAATGCCGAGCACTACGGGCTGATCTTCGAGCGCGCCGACCTGGAGGCCCCGCTGCCCAGCGCCAACGAGGCCCTGGCGCAGTTGCACGACCGCTTTGCCGGGGAGTACCTGGCGCGCTTCTGCAGCAGCCGGGTGACCCATCAGGCGCGCCAGGTGCTGTGCCGCCTCTTGCCGCAGGGGGAGCCGCGACGCGAGGTGGTGGCGCAGGCGCTGCACCTGTCGCAGCGCACCTTGCAGCGACGGCTGCAGGAGGAGGGCACCAGCTACCAGCAGTTGCTCGACGACACCCGCCGCGAGCTGGCCGAGCAGTACCTGGGGCAGGTCGACCTGACGTTGCTGGAAGTCGCCTATCTGCTCGGCTTTGCCGACCCCAGCAACTTCTTCAGGGCGTTTCGCCGCTGGTTCGGCGAGACGCCGGGGGAATACCGCAGCCGGCGTGTGCCCGGCCAGTGACAGGGGCGCGCTGCCGTCTCAGTGGCGCCAGAAGGCGGGGAACAGCAGCACCAGCACGGTGAGGATCTCCAGGCGCCCGAGGAGCATGCCCAGGGTCAGCAGCCACTTGGCCAGGTCGGGTATGCCGGCGTAGTTGCCTGCCGGGCCGACCATCTCGCCCATCCCCGGGCCCACCCCGGAGACCATGGCGGCGGCGCCGGTGAGCGAGGTGATCCAGTCCACTCCGCACATGGCCACGGCCAGCGCCAGCGTCGCGATGGTGATGGTGTAGAAGAAGGCGAAGGCGAGGATCGAGCGAACGATGTCCTCGTCCAGGCGGTGGCGGTTGTACTGCTGCTTGATCACCGCGCGCGGGTGGATCAGCTGCTTGAGGTTGGCCTTGAGCAGGATGTAGGCCACCTGGAAACGGAACACCTTGAGGCCGCCGGCGGTCGAGCCGGAGCAGCCGCCGACGAAGCCCAGGTAGAAAAAGATCATGCTGGCGAAGGGGCCCCACAGGTGATAGTCGCCGACGGCGAAGCCGGTGGTGGTCATGATCGAGGTGATGTTCACCGCCACCAGGCGCAGGGCATCGAGCCAGTAGAGGTCGGTGGTCATCCATTTCCAGCAGGCCAGCACCAGCCAGCTGCCCAGCAGCAGGAGCAGGAAGCCGTGCACCTGGGCATCCCGCAGCAGGGGCCGGTAATTGCCGCGCATCGCCGTGACGTAGAGAACGAAGGGCAAGCTGCCGAGAATCATCACCAGCACCGCGACCCAGTGGATGGCGGGCTGCTGCCATTTGCCCAGCGACGAGTCGGAGGTGGAGAAACCGCCGGTGGCGATGGCCGACATGGCGTGGTTGATCGAGTCGAACAGGCCCATCCCGGCCAGCCAGAAGGCCAGTACGGCGATGGCGCTGAGGCCGACGTAGGCCAGCACCATGTACTTGGCGACCATGTGCGAGCGCGGCATGACCTTCTCCGAGCGGTCCGAGGACTCGGTCTGGAACAGGCGCATGCCACCGATGCGCAGCATCGGCAGGATCGCCACGGCCATGGCGATGAAGCCGATTCCGCCGAGCCAGTGCAGCAGCGAGCGCCAGATCAGCGTGCCCGGCGACATGTCGTCCAGGCCGCTGAAGACCGTCGCGCCGGTGGCGGTGATGCCGGACATGCTCTCGAAGTAGGCGTCGGTGATGCTCGCGCGCTCGGCGAAGATGAACGGCAAGGCGGCGAAGATCGACACCATCACCCAGCTCGAGACCGTCAGCATGTACATGTCGCGCGGGCGCAGCTGGGTCTGCTGCGGTCGGCCCTGGGCGATCATGACGATGCCGGTCAGGGCGGTGATCAGGCTGGACCAGAGGAAGGCATTGATGCCCTGTGGCTGTTCGAAGATCAGCAGGGTGATCACCGGCACCAGCATGCTCAGCGCCAGGGTGATGAGGAAAATGCCGTTGATGAAGGCGAGAATGCGCAGGCTGGACAGAGGCATCGATCAGTGTTTCCAGAAGCTGCGGGTGACCAGCACCAGGACGGTAAGGATTTCCAGGCGGCCCAGCAGCATGCCGATGGACAGCAGCCATTTGGCCGAGTCGGGCAGGCTGGCGAAGTTGCCGGCCGGACCGATGATCGGGCCGAGGCCCGGCCCGACGTTGCACACCGCGGTGGCGGCGCCGGTCAGGGCGGTGACCCAGTCCAGGCCGGTCAGGGTCAGTGCCAGGGCGAGGACGCCGATGGTGATGGTGAAGAAGAAGGAGAAGGTGATCAGCGAGCGCACGATCTCCTCGTCCAGGTTGTGGTTGTTGTACTGCTGCTTGATCACCGCCCGTGGGTGCACCAGTTGCATCAGGTTGGCCTTGAGCAGCACGTAGGCGACCTGGAAGCGGAAGATCTTCAGGCCGCCGGAGGTCGAGCCGGAGCAGCCGCCCATGAAGGTCAGGTAGAAGAACAGCAGGACCGCGAAGCTGCCCCAGGTGGTGTAGTCGCCGAGGGCGAAGCCGGTGGTGGTGACCACCGAGGTGACGTTCACCGCGACGATGCGAATGGCGTCCAGCCAGGCGTATTCCGAGTTGATCCACAGCCAGGTGCCGAACACCAGCCAGGTCAGCAGCAGGAAACCGATGAAGCCGCGCACCTGATGATCCTTGAACAAGGCCTGGCGGTTGCCCCGGACGAAGGCGACGTAGAGCATGAAGGGCATGCCGCCGAGCAGCATCAGGACGACGGCCGTCCAGTGCACGGCCGGTTGTGGCCAGTTGGCCAGCGACGAGTCCGAGGTGGAGTAGCCACCGGTGGAAATCGAGGTCATGGCATGGTTGACCGCGTCGAACAGATTCATGCCGGCAGCCCAGTAGGCCAGAATGCCCAGCAGGGTGAGGGCCACGTACACCAGCAGCAGGTACTTGGCGGCCACGTGCGAGCGCGGCATCACTTTCTCGCCCCAGTCCGACGATTCGGTCTGGAACAGGCGCATGCCGCCCACGCGCAGCAGCGGCAGGATCGCCACCGCCATGCCGATGAAGCCGATGCCGCCGAGCCACTGCAGCATGGAGCGCCAGATGAGGATGCCCGGCGACATGTGATCCAGCCCCGTCAGCACCGTGGAACCGGTGGTGGTGATACCCGACATGGTCTCGAAAACCGCGTCGGTGTAGCTGATGTGCGCGATCAGCATCATGGGCAGCGCGGCGAAGCTGCACACCACGCTCCAGCTGCCCGTGGTGAGCAGGTACATGTCGCGTGGGCGCAGCTGGGCGTTCTGCGGACGTCCGGGGATGACCAGCGCCAGGCCGGCAATCAGGGTGATCAGGCTGGACCAGAGGAAGGCGTTGAGGTCTTCGGGGTGCTCGAAGATCAGCAGGGTCAGCATGGGGATGGCCATGCTCACCGCCAGGGTAATCAGGAATATGCCGATGATGAATCCGATGATGCGCAGCGTCGGCAAGGCCATGTAGGGGGCTCTGGCGGTTGGAAATGCGCCATTCTACCCACCGACGGGCGGCTGTAAACCGCTGCAACCCGGCTGGGTGAAAACCAGGCGGGCGTGGCGCTGGCAGGCGAGAATGCGCTTTGCGGACAGTGTAAACGAGCCTCTCCAGCCTGCTCGCGCATGCGCCCCTCAGCGCCCGGCCATGGCCGCTTGCAGCGCTTTTCTCGCGAGCCGTGGGAGGGGGCTTTACAAGCGCATGGCCGCGCATAGAATAGCCGTCCGTTGCCGGCGTCCGTCGGTTTCCGAGTCCTTCCCCAAAATGTCCGAAGCTAATCCCTGCCTCACGTGCGGCGCCTGCTGCGCGTTCTTTCGTGTGTCCTTCTTCTGGGGCGAATGCCAATCCGCTGGCGGCAGCGTCCCCGATGAACAGGTGATCCAGATCAGCCCTCACTATGTCGCGATGCGTGGCACCGAGAGCAAGCCGGCACGTTGTGTCCAGCTGCTCGGCGATGTCGGCTGCGGCGTGCGCTGCACCCTGTACGAGCAGCGTTCGAGCAGTTGCCGCGACTTCCAGGCCTCCTGGGAGAACGGCGTGCACAACCCGCGTTGTGACGAGGCCCGCAAGGCACATGGGCTGCCGCCGCTGACGCCACCGGTGAAGCCGGTGATATCGCCCGACCGGGTCGCCTGACCGTCGCCTCCAGCAGCGCCGGTGCCGCAGTGCCGGGCTGCAGGCCTCCGCCTGAGCTTGCAGCCTGTAGCGTGCAGCACCGAGAATGCGCGTTCTTCGTTTCAAGGAGGTGGCCGATGGAGGCTCTCGACGCTCTGCTCAACCGTGTTTCCGTTCCCCGTCTGGTCGACCCGGCGCCGGATGCGGCGCAGCGTGAGCTGCTGTTCCGCGCCGCCCTGCGTGCCCCTGATCACGGGCAACTGCGTCCGTGGCGCTTTCTCACCATCGAGGGCGAGGCACGTGAGCGCATGGGCGAATTGTTCGCCGAGGCGCTGCAGGTGAAGGATTCCCAGGCAACGCCCGAGGCGCTGAGCAAGGCCCGTGGCATGCCGCTGCGTGCGCCGCTGCTGGTGGTGGTGATCGCACGGGTCCAGGCGCATCCCAAGGTTCCCGAGTCCGAGCAGGTGATCGCCGCCGGGTGTGCGGCGCACGGCATGCTGCTGGCCGCCCATGCCCAGGGTATCGGTGCCGTCTGGCGCACCGGCGACATGGCCTACGACGCGCATGTCGGCAAGGGCCTGGGCCTGGCGGCGGACGAGCAGATCATCGCCTATCTCTACCTCGGCACAGCGGAGCGCGAGCTGCGTCGCGCGCCGGAGCTGGCGCTCGAGGATTTCGTCAGCGCCTGGAACGGCTGAGCGCTGCGCTGATCAGCTCGCCTGTTGCTTGAGCGGCAGGCTGAGGGTGGCGATGAAGCCGCCCTCCGGGTGATTGGCCAGCAGCAGCTCGCCACTGTGGCGCTGTGCCGCGCGGCGGGCGATGGCCAGCCCCAGGCCATGCCCGGCTGCGCTCTGACCCGGCGCGCGAAAGAACGGCTTGCCCAACTGCTGCAGGTGCGCCTCGGCAACGCCCGGGCCGTGGTCGCGCACGCTCAGCAGCAGGCGCTGTTGCTGGCGCTGTACCCGGATCAGCACCGGCTGCTCGGGTGGATTGAAGCGCAGGGCATTGCGCAGCAGGTTGTCGAGCGCACGTTCGAGCATGTCCGGCCAGCCCATGAGCTGAATGCCCGGCTCCAGGTCGATCTGCAATCGCTGTTCGGGAGCGGTCAGGCGCGCGTCCTCCTGCAGCTTGTCGAGCAGGGCGGCGAGGTCGACCGGCTGCGCTGCACCGGTGTCGGCATCCAGGCGGGCGAGAGCCAGGATCTCGCTGATCAGCGCTTCCAGGCGATCGCATTCCTGGCTGAGGCGCGGCCACAGCTTGTCCCGTTCTGCCGGGCTGGCTCGTTCCGCCAGGGCCAGGGCGATGCGCAGGCGGGCCAGGGGCGAGCGCAGCTCGTGGGAAACGTCGCGCAACAACTGGCGCTGGCTGCCGATCAGTCCTTGCAGGCGTTCGCCCATGCGGTTGAAGTCCTTGGCCAGCAGGCCCAGCTCGTCGCGGCGCGTGGCCAGGCGCGCCAGGCTGTTCTGCTGGTAGGCGGTCTGCCCCAGGTCGTGCACGGCGCCGCGCAGGCGGTCCAGCGGGCGGGTGATCGACAGCGTCAGCAGCAGGCTGAACAGCGTCAGCACCACCAGGGCGATCACCAGCGCGCTGAGCGGCCAGAACAGGCTGCCCCGGTGCCAGGCGGCGAGTTCGGGGTGCGGGATGCGGTAGATGAACAGGTAGCTCTCGCCGCTTTCCGGGCTGGTGTACTCGGCCGTCAGACGGCGCCAGGGCAGGCGTCGTTCATCACGCTGGCGCGCCTCGAAAGCGGCGGCGCGTGATGGAAAGGTGCCCCTGACCAGCGACTGTCCGCTTTCGCCGAGCACCTGGGTGTCGATGCGGTAGCGGCGTTTGCGCTGTTCGAGGAAGTCCTGGGCGGCTTCCTGCCCATCGTGCTCGTAGCGCCGGACCCACTCGCTGTCGAGGCCGTCCAGGCCCGGGTGCATGCTGAGGACCCAGGCGTCCTGGTTGAGGGCGCGGCCCAGCAGCAGGGACAGGCCGGCCACCAGGGCGATGGCCAGCCAGAATGTCGCCAGGATGCGCCAGAACAATGAACGCACGCGATGTCCTCATGCAGAAGCCGCCGGGCCCGAAGGGCGCGGCGGCGGATCGATGGAGATGGATGTCAGTTGGCGTTCTTGTCCTTGTCGGCCTTCCAGGCCTTGAACTCGGCCATTTCGGCGCGACGTGCCTCCATCTTCTTCTGGTGCTCGTCGAACGCCTTCTGCTGTTCCGGGTTGAGCAGGTCACGCAGGGCCTTGTGCTGGTCGGCGCGGGCCTTGTCCAGCTCTTTCTTCATGGCCTGCTTCTCGGCTTCCGGCAGCTTGTCCAGGTAGCGCTTGGTGATGTCGCGATGGGCCTTCATCTGCTCGCCCATCAGCTTGCGGAACTCCTGGCGCTGCTCCTTGCTCAGGTTCAGCTCCTTGAACATGTCGGGGCCACGGTCGTGATGACGCGGGCCGCCGTCTTCCATGGGCATGGCGAAAGCCAGGGTCGGCAGGGTCGCGGCGAACAGCAGGGCGGTGAGGGTCTTGCGCATGGTGATTCTCCTTGTCTCGAAACCGGTAACGACCGGATGGGCTCAGTATGCGGCGGTCAAGGTCAAGGGCGGTCAGGCGACGGTAAAGCTTGGGTAAAGGCGATGTTGCAGGCTGTTTACGCAGCGCCGGCAGCGCACTCAGGGGGCGTAGTAATAGCCACGGCTGCGCAGGGCGACGATGCGCGGGCGGCCATCCGGGTGCGGGCCGAGCTTCTTGCGCAGGTTGCTGACGTGCATGTCCAGGCTGCGGTCGTAGAGCGTCAGCTTGCGGCCCAGGGCGAGCTGCGCCAGGGCCTGCTTGTCCACCGGCTCGCCGGGCTGACGCAGCAGAGCCTCCAGCAGGCGACTCTCGGACAGGGTCAGCGGCACGTCATGTTCGGCGATGCTGACCACGCCGCGATTGGGGCTGAAGCTGAGGTCGCCCAGCTCCAGCTGGCTGCTCGCCGGTGCGGGCGCCGTGCGCCGCAGCACGGCGCGCAGGCGGGCGGTCAGCTCGCGTGGGTCGCAGGGTTTGGCCAGGTAGTCGTCGGCGCCCAGCTCCAGGCCGAGAATGCGGTCCAGCGGCTCGCCTCGGGCCGAGAGCATCAGCACCGGCAGCTCCGCATGTTCGCCGCGCAGCTGCTTGAGCAGCTCCAGGCCGCTGCCGTCCGGCAGCATCACGTCCAGCACCACGGCGTCGGGCGCCTGCGAGGCGAGGGCCTGGCGGGCGCTGCCGGCTTCATGGCAGGCGGTGACCTGGAAGCCTTCCTGGGTCAGCCAGCTGGCGAGCAGCTCGCAGAGTTCCTGGTCGTCGTCGATCAGCAGCAGTCGGCTCATGGTTCAGTTGATCCACTCGCGGCGGCTCTTGCGATTGCCGCGCAGCAACGCGCCGACGAAGATCGAGACCAGGCTGAGCCCGGCGCCCAGGGCGAACCAGGTCTGCGTGTCGCTCAGCAGGCTGGGTTGCACCTGCGCCTGGCTTTCCTTGAGCTGCATGCGCAGGCGCTGGTTCTCCTGGCGCAGGCGCTGCAACTGCACGGTGCTGCTCGCTTCCTGCTCGCTGCGCAGTTGTTCGCTTTGCGCCAGGCGCTGTTCGAGCGCCTGGTGGTCGGCGTCGACGCTGACTGGCGCAGGAGCAGGCGGAACGGTTTCCTCTTCTGCCTGTGCCGCAGAGCCGATCAGCACCAGGGCGACCAGCAGGGACAACGGGATCGAGCGCATGGCGATTCCTTGTAGGCGCGAGCAGCGTGGTGGCTGTCCGTTCAGGGCAGCACTTTCTTGAAGGGTTTGACCAGCACGTTGGCATAGACGCCCGCGGCACGGTACGGGTCGGCGTCGGCCCAGCTCTGCGCCGCTTCCAGGGAGTCGAACTCGGCAACGATCAGGCTGCCGCTGAAACCTGCCGGGCCCGGATCGTTGCTGTCGATCGCCGGGTGCGGGCCGGCCAGCAGCAGGCGGCCTTCCTGCTTCAGCTGTTCCAGGCGGGCGAGGTGCGCAGGGCGCGCGGCCAGGCGGTTTTCCAGGGAGTTTTCGACGTCGGTGGCGATGATGGCGTAGAGCATCTCAATCCTTAATTCAGGGTCGAAGCGGGGGAGGGATGAAGCATTTGCGCCATACGGCGACAGCGTTGGCGCGGATGTGGGGCATAATAACAAACATCAATCTCAACGAAAGCGCCGCCATGATTGTCGATCTGCACTGCCACAGTACCGCCTCCGATGGCGCCCTGGCCCCCGCCGTACTGGTGGCCCGGGCGCATGAGCGTGGCGTGCGGGTGCTGGCGCTGACCGATCACGACACCCTGGAAGGCCTCGATGAGGCGCGGCGTGCGGCGACTGCCCTGGACATGCGCCTGATCAACGGCATCGAGCTGTCCTGCACCTGGGGTGGTGCGACCATCCACGTGCTCGGCTATGCCTTCGAGCGCGAGGCGCCGGCGCTGCGCGATGCCATCGAGGCCCTGCACCATGGGCGCTGGCAGCGCGCCGAGGAAATCGACCGGCGCCTGGCGGCCAAGGGCATGCCGGGTGCGCTGCAGGGCGCCCGGGCCGTGCAGCAGGAGCTGGGCGACAGTGGCAATGCGCCGGCGCGGCCGCATTTCGCCGAATTCCTCGTGCGTGCCGGCCATGTGCGTGACCGCGCCGAGGCGTTTCGCAAGTGGCTGGGCTCGGGCAAGCTGGGCGATGTCAAACAGCATTGGCCAACGCTGGAGGAAACCCTCGCCACCTTGCGTTCGGCCAGGGCCTGGATCAGCCTGGCGCATCCGTGGCAGTACGACTTTACTCGCAGTAAGCGTCGACGCCTGGTGGCCGACTTCGCGGCATTGGGTGGGCATGCCCTGGAAGTGGTGAATGGCATGCAGCCGGCCGAGCAGGTCGGTGGCCTGGCGATCCTGGCGCGTGAATTTGGCTTGATGGCCAGTGTCGGCAGCGATTTCCATGCGCCGGGCGACTGGTCCGAACTGGGCATGTACCGCCCGTTGCCCGATGACCTGACGGCGCTCTGGGAGCGCTTCGAACATGCACAGCCATCCGCTGTCACTCAATGAGCAGGGAGCAAGCGTGAGTCAATTTTTCCAGGTGCACCCGGAAAACCCCCAGGCACGCCTGATCAAACAGGCCGTGGAGATCATTCGTGGCGGCGGCGTGGTGGTCTATCCGACCGACTCGTCCTATGCCCTGGGTTGTGCCATCGGCGACAAGAATGCGGTCGAGCGCATTCGTCGCCTGCGCCAGCTCGACGACAAGCACAACTTCACCCTGGTCTGCCGTGACCTGTCGCAGATCGGCCTGTTCGCCAAGGTCGATACCGCCGCCTTCCGCCTGCTGAAGAATCACACCCCCGGCCCCTATACCTTCATCCTCAATGCCACGCGCGAAGTGCCGCGCATGCTCCTGCACCCCAAGCGCCGCACCATCGGCATCCGGGTGCCCAGCCATCCCATCGCCCTGGCGCTGCTGGAGCAGCTCGGCGAACCGCTGATGAGCGTCAGCCTGATAATGCCGGGCGACGAGCTGCCGATGTCCGACCCGTACGAGATGCGCCAGGTGCTCGAGCATCATGTCGACCTGATCATCGACGGCGGCTTCGGCGGGCTGGAGGCCTCCACCGTGGTCAATCTGGCGGACGACAGCCCCGAGGTCGTGCGGGTCGGCTGCGGCGATCCCGCGCCGTTTCACGATCTCTGAGATGGGCTGTCACGCGCCTTTTCCGTTGTGACCGCTGCTGCCCTATACTCCGTGGCCTTGTCTGGATTTTGGGTAGAACGGTTTGAGCCTTAACGACTCCGAACGTCGGGTGCTTTCTGGAATGCGTCCGAGCGGTCGTCTGCACCTCGGGCACTATCACGGCGTGCTGAAGAACTGGGTCAGGTTGCAGCACGAGTACGACTGCTTCTTCTGCATCGTCGACTGGCATGCGCTGATCACCGAGTACGCGGAGGTCGGTCAACTGTCCCAGCATGTCATGGACATGGCGGTCGACTGGCTGTCGGCCGGCGTCAGCCCCAGTTCGGCGACGCTGTTCGTGCAGTCGCAGGTGCCCGAGCACGCCGAGCTGCACCTGCTGCTGTCGATGATCTGCCCGCTGAGCTGGCTGGAACGCGTGCCGTCGTACAAGGAGCAGCAGGACGGTCAGTCCGGCAAGGACCTTTCCACCTACGGCTTCCTCGGTTATCCGCTGCTGCAGGCCGCCGACATCCTGCTCTACCGCGCCGGCCAGGTCCCGGTCGGCGCGGACCAGCTGCCGCACATCGAATTCGCCCGCGAAGTGGCGCGGCGTTTCAACCATCTGTATGGCAGCGAGCCGGACTTCGAGGTGAAGGCCGAAGCCGCCGTCGGCAAACTCGGCAAGAAGCTCGGCAAGCTCTACAGCAATCTGCGCAAGGCCTACCAGGAGCAGGGCGATGCGCAGGCGCTGGAAACCGCCCGCGCCCTGCTCAAGGAGCAGAGCACCCTCACTCTGGGGGACCAGGAGCGCCTGTTCGGCTATCTGGAGGGTGGCGGCAAGGTGATCCTGGCCGAGCCGCAGCCGATTCTCGCCGAGTTCTCGCGGGTGCCGGGCCTGGACGGGCAGAAAATGGCCAAGTCCAGCGGCAATGCGATATTCCTGCGCGACAGTGATGCCGAGCTGGAGGAAAAGCTGCGGCGCATGCCTACCGACCCGGCGCGCGTGCACCGCGACGATCCGGGCGAACCGCAGCGCTGCCCGGTGTGGTCGCTGCACCAGCTGTACTCCAGCGACGAGCAGTTGCACTGGGTCATCGAAGGCTGCCGCAGCGCTGCGATCGGCTGCCTCGACTGCAAGAGCCGCCTGTGCTCCTCGCTGCAGAGCGAGCTGGCGCCCTTGCAGCGGCGTGCGATCGACTACGAGGACAGCCCGGACCTGGTCCGCAGCATCCTCGCCGAAGGGGCCGAGCGCGCACGTGACGAGGCACGCGACACCCTGGCCGAGGTGCGCATGGCCATGGGCCTGAACTACCGCTGAAGGAGCGCTCGCCGTGAGTGAACCCGTCACGCCGTCGATGGACAACCAGGCTGGTGCCCAGCAGGAGCTGCCGTTCGCCCTGGTGTATGGCGAAGCGGTCACCGAACTGCCGCTGGACCTGTACATCCCCCCGGACGCCCTGGAGGTGTTTCTCGAAGCGTTCGAGGGGCCGCTGGACCTGCTGCTCTATCTGATCCGCAAGCAGAACATCGACATCCTCGACATCCCCGTCGCGGAAATCACCAAGCAGTACATGGGCTATGTCGAGCTGATGAAGTCGGTGCGCCTGGAGCTGGCCGCCGAGTACCTGGTGATGGCTGCCATGCTCGCCGAGATCAAGTCGCGCATGCTGCTGCCGCGCTCGACCGAGACCGAGGACGAAGAGGATGACCCGCGCGCGGAGCTGATCCGCCGCCTGCAGGAGTACGAGCGCTTCAAGGCCGCTGCCGAAGACCTCGACGAGCTGCCGCGAGTCGGCCGCGACGTCATCGTGCCCAGGCTGGATGCCCCCGAGGCCAGGGCGCGCAAGCTGCTGCCGGACGTCAGCCTGGAAGAGGTGCTGCTGTCGATGGCCGAGGTGCTGCGCCGCGCCGACATGTTCGAAAGCCATCAGGTCACCCGTGAGGCGCTGTCTACCCGCGAGCGCATGAGCGAGGTGCTGGAGCGTCTCAAGGGCGGCGCGTTCGTGCCCTTCGTCGAGCTGTTCGCTGCGGAGGAAGGGCGGCTCGGCGTGGTTGTGACCTTCATGGCAATTCTCGAGTTGATCAAGGAATCGCTGGTCGAACTGGTGCAGAATGCGCCGTTTGCCGCCATCCATGTACGAGCCCGCATCGAGCAGGATTTGGAGGCGTAACGCGCGAGTCGTCCTGGGAAGCGTTGAACAAAGGGAGTTTCAGGTGAGTATCTTTTCGCGTTTCTTCGGTCGCCGCGACGACGCTGCCGCAGAGCCGGCCCGTCTGGTCGCCAATCCCGCCAGCGAAGGGCGAGTCAGCCTGCAGGTGCTGTTCCCGGCTGCGCTGCAGCTGGATCAGGATGAGCTGACCCGCGTCCTGCGTGCCTATCACCCGGAAATGGCCGCAGCGAGCTGCGAGGTGTCCGACGAAGTCGAACAGTTCTTCGCCCTGGCCGGCTGGGGAGAGCACGTGGTGCGACTGCTCGGCTTCGATGCGCCGTTCCCTGCGCAATCGCTGGAGTCCTGCGTGGCCCCCGCGCATTACCCGCAGGCGCTCAAGGATGAGGTGCGCGCCCATGCCAGCCATGTCCTGCTGTACTACGCCGGGCATGACGACGACCCCCTGGAGCAATACGTGGTGCTGGCCGCAGTCGCCGGTGCGCTGGCGCATTTCGGTGCCATCGCGGTGCTCAACGAGAGTGGCAGGACCTCCTTGCCCGCAGCGATCTTCAATGACCAGGGACTGGGACGCGAGAGCCTGGACGTGCTGCGCGGCATGCCGCTGACCGCGCTCTACTGCGGCTTCGTCAAATACGACGTCGAAGGGGTGCAGGGCACCTGGATGCGTACCTACGGCGGTGGCGTGTTCGGTATCGCCGACTTCGCCGTGCTGGCCGAGGGGCACCATGAGGGCGAACGCTACTCGGAGCTGTTCGACAACGTGATGAGCTACCTGCTGAGCAGCGGCGCGCAGATGGCCCCGGGGCACACCCTGCAGGTCGGCGAGGACGCCTTCATGCGCCTGCGGGCGCCGCTGGCCGAGGAATACTTTCTCGACGGGCCGGACCCGCTGCTGGTCGCCGAGATCATCGCGGCGCACGAGGCCAATCCGGCCTGAAGCGCCCCTCGGCATTTGCTAGACTGCCGGGCCGCATTTAATGTGGCCCTTTCACTTCTTGCCCCCAGGTTTGCCAGATCATGACGCTGTCCGATCCGCACCAGCTTGCCACCGTGCTCGAAGGCCTGCTCCTGGCGGCAGGCAAGCCCATGTCCCTGGAGCGCCTGTTCGAGCTGTTCGAGGAGCACGAGCGTCCGGACAGCGGCGTCTTTCGCGAGGCCCTGGGCATCCTGGCGCGCAGCTGCGAGGGGCGTGCATTCGAACTGAAGGAAGTCGCTTCGGGCTACCGCCTGCAAGTGCGTGAGCGCTTCGCCCCCTGGGTCGGACGGCTGTGGGAGGAGCGGCCGCAGCGCTACTCGCGCGCGCTGCTGGAAACCCTGGCGCTGATCGCCTATCGGCAGCCGATCACCCGTGGCGAGATCGAGGATGTACGCGGCGTGGCGGTCAACAGCAACATCACCAAGACCCTGCTCGAGCGCGAGTGGATTCGCGTGGTGGGCTATCGCGACGTCCCGGGGCGGCCGGCGATGTTCGCCACCACCAAGGGCTTTCTCGATCACTTCAACCTCAGGAGCCTCGACGAACTGCCGCCGCTGGCCGCGCTGCGGGAGCTGGAACCCGAGCCGCAACTGGCGCTGGATGACGAGGCGGAAGTGCCGGAAGGGCTGCAGGCGCGCGCCGATCTGGCGCTGCAGGAGGAGGGCGAGGCCGCCGAGCCACGGGAGGAAACCAGTTTCCGCAGCCTGCTGGCCGAACTCGACACCATGGAGCTGGGGCTCAAGACCGATTTCGACGACTTGCCCGAGCCGGAGTCCGAACCCGAACCCGAGGCGCTGGAAGCGGACGAGCCCGAGCCACGGCCAGCGGCGGACGACTGAGGTCCGCCGCCCGCTGTATCAACCGGCGAAGGCGTTGATGAACCAGGTGATCGCCGGCAGCGCGACGATATCGATCAGCACGGCGCCGCACAGCGGCACGATGATGAACGCCTTGTAGGAAAACACCTTGTAGTGCTCGCAGACCGCGCCCATGTTCGCCACCGCGTTGGGCGTGGCGCCCAGGCCGTGGCCCATGAAGCCGGCGCAGAGCACGGCGGCGTCGTAGTCGCGGCCGAGCAGGCGGAACAGCACGAACACGGTCAGCAGCATGATCACCACCTGGATCAGCAGCACGCCCAGCAGCGGCAGGCCGAGTTGTTCCAGCTCCCAGAACTTCAGGCTCATCATCGCCATGGTCAGGAACAGCCCGAGGCTGACGTCGCCCAGGGTGCTGATGGCGCTGTCGGGCAGTTCCAGCAGGCGCATGCGGTCATTCAGGTTGCGCACGATGATGGCCACGAACATGGCGCCGACGTAGCTCGGCAGGACCACGCCCAGGTGCGCATCGAGCGCGCCGCCGAGCCAGAAACCCAGCACCATGATCACCAGGATGCAGGTCAGCAGACGCAGCAGGGTGGCGCTGTCGAGCGTGCCCACGCTGCCCTGGCTGGCGCGTTCGAGCTGGCTCAGCTCGGCGCTGTTGTGGCTGTCCAGGCGCAGCTGGTGGCGGCTGATCAGCCAGCGTGCTACCGGTGTGCCGAGCAGGCCGCCAGCGACCATGCCGAAGGTGGCCGCGGCCAGCGCCGCCGTGGCCGCGCCCTGGGCGCCGAGCCCTTCGGCCACCGGGCCGAATGCCGCCGCCGCGCCGAAGCCGCCTTCGAGCGACACCGCGCCGGCCATCAGGCCCAGCAGCGGGTCGAGGTTGAACAGCCCGGCGGCGCCGACGCCGACCAGGTTCTGCAGGATGGCCAGCGCCCAGCAGGCGCCGAGGTAGATGAACAGCGTCCTGCCACCGTGACGCAGCAGGCCGAGGCTGCCGCCGAGGCCGACGGTGGTGAAGAAGGCCACCATCAGCGGGCCTTGCAGGGCGGTGTCGAGGGTCAGTTCGAGCACGCCGAGCTTGCGCAGCAGCCAGATCAGCAGGGCGAAGCCGAAACCGGCGACCACCGGTGCCGGTACGCAGAGGAAGGTCAGCACGCGACTGTGGCGCTTGAGCAGCACGCCGCCGCCGAGCAGCAGCAAGGCGAGCGCCGTGGTGGTCAGGGCGTCGAGGTTAAGAGTCATCATTGTCATTGTTCTCTAGGGGTGGGCGGTGGCAGGGGTCACTCGAGCAGGCAGGCGGCCAGGCGTGCGGCGCAGCGAGCGGTATGGGCGTCGATGTCCAGACGCGGGTTGAGTTCGGCGATGTCGGCCAGGCGCAGCTTGCCGCTGGCCTTGACCAGGCGCAGCAGGCGTTCCACCAGCGCCAGCTCCACGCCATGCGCGGACGGGGCGCTGACGCCGGGCGCCTGGGCGGCGGGCAGCACGTCCAGGCACAGGGTCAGGTAGAGCTGGTCGATCTCGCCGAGAAAACGTTCCAGGGTCTGCTCGATCTGCGCCTGGTTGCCGGCGTGCATCTGGTGGTCGAGCAGGTAACGCACCTGGAGGCGCTCGGCCTCGGCGAACAGCGCGACGGTGTTGTTGGGCCGGCTGACACCCAGGCAGCAGTAGTGGAACGGCTGGCCCTGGCGCGCGCAGCGCTCGGCGATCTGGCGAAACGGCGTGCCCGAGGAGGCCCGCTCGGCGTGGCGCAGGTCGAAATGGGCATCGAAGTTGAGGATGCCGATGCGTGCCTCGGGGGCGTGTTCGGCCAGGTGATCGGCCAGGCCGCTGTAGCTGGCGAAGGCGATCTCATGGCCGCCGCCGAGGCCCAGCGGCAGGTGGCCGGCGTCGAGCAGGTGGCGGATATCGGCGGCAAAGCGCTGCTGGGCCTGCTCCAGGTCGGCATCCTCGCAGCGCACGTCACCGGCATCGTAGAGGGCATGGGGCGCGTGCCAGGCGAGATTGGCCAGGGCCCGGCGCAGGGCCAGCGGGCCTTCGCAGGCACCGGGGCGCCCCTGGTTGCGCTGCACGCCCTCGTCGCAGGCGAAGCCCAGCAGGGCCACGCCTGGGGGCTGTGGCGCGTGGTCCAGTGGCTGTACCCACTGGTGCCAGCGCCGGGCACCGCTGCCTTCGCCGGCGTCGATGCGGCCTTGCCAGGGGGTCATGTCCAGGTGTGCGTGCATGGGGTTCGTTCTCTCTCGTCTCAGTCCAGGCGCGCGCTGACTCGCGCGGCGCTCTCCAGGGTCCAGCGTTGCAGCTGCTCTGCGCGCGGCTGAACGCGGCTGGCCGGGCCCATCAGGCTCAGCGCGCCGTGCAGGCGGCCACGGCTGTCGAGCAGGGCGGCGCTCACGCCCCACACGCCCTCGTCGATCTCGCCCAGGCTGGTGCTGTAGCCGCAGGCGCGAATCTGCTCCAGCTCTTCGCGCAGCGCTGCGTGTTGACTGGCGTCCAGCCCCTGCTGGGTCAGCAGCGCCTCGAGCTCGCTGGGCTCCAGGTGGGCCAGCAGGGTCTTGGCCGAGGCGCCGTGCAGCAGCGGCTGGGCCAGGCCTTTCTGGTAGCAGCAGCGCAGCGGCTGCGGGCTGTCGATCAGCTCCACGCAGATCACCTGGCCGTTGCTCGGCAGCATCAGCCCGACGCTTTCCTTGCTCAGCTCGGCCAGGCGCCGCAGCTCGGGCTTGGCCAGGCTGACCAGGGTCGAGTCGCGGTCGAAGCGCTTGGCCAGCAGCAGGCAGGCCGGTCCCGGCAGGTAGCGACCGTGGCCCTGGTCTTCGGCCAGGCCCCAGCGCAGCAGGGTGTTGAGGTGCCGGTAGGTGCTGCTCAGCGGCTGGCCCAGGCTGGCCGACAGTTCCTTGGCCGACAGCGCCTGTGGCGAGCGGCCCAGGGTGACGAGAATCTGCAGCAGGCGGTCGGTGGGGTTCGAATAGTTCATGCTCGGCATCCTTGATGATTTTTTTCGTCTAGTGAAATCAGGTTCCCGCTGGGTGGGAATTTTTAGCGATTTTCCCCGCTTGCGCCTGGCCTGCTAGGCTTCAGGAGCCCACACGCGTATGATTCGCGCCCGTTTCTACCCTTGTCACACCGGGAGGTGCCCAGATGAACGAACACGAACAACCACGCCCTGCAGGCGAGAAACTGCAGAAAGTACTGGCCCGCATGGGGCTGGCCTCACGTCGTGAGATCGAGACCTGGATCGGCGAAGGCCGCGTCAAGGTCAATGGCGTTGCCGCGACCCTCGGCCAGCGCGTCGACAGTCACGACGCCATCGCGCTCGATGGGCGCCTGCTCAAGCGCGAAGAGATCGCCGGCTCGGTACGCCGCGTGCTGATCTACAACAAGCCCGATGGCGAGATCTGCACCCGCGACGATCCGGAAGGCCGTCCGACCGTCTTCGACCGCTTGCCGCGACCGAAGGAGGGCCGCTGGATCAACATCGGCCGCCTCGACATCAACACCACCGGCCTGCTGCTGTTCACCACCGATGGTGAGCTGGCCAACCGCCTGATGCACCCGTCCTACCAGATGGACCGCGAATACGCGGTGCGGGTACGCGGCGAGGTGACCGAGGAAATGCTCGAGAACCTGAAGAAGGGCGTCATGCTCGAGGACGGTCCGGCCAAGTTCACCGACATCAAGGAAGCGCCTGGCGGTGAAGGCTTCAACCACTGGTACCACTGCGTGGTGATGGAAGGCCGCAACCGCGAGGTGCGCCGTCTGTGGGAATCCCAGGGGCTGGTGGTCAGCCGTCTGAAGCGCGTGCGCTTCGGCCCGGTGTTCCTGACCTCCAACCTGACCATGGGGCGCTGGCGCGAGATGGATCAGCGCGAGGTCGACATCCTCAGCGCCGAAGTCGGGCTCACCCCGCAGGCGTTGCCGGCGATGAAGGAAAAGACCCGCGAGAAGCTCGACCGCCTGCAGCGCAAGTCGGCCAAGCCGGTGGACGTGCGCGGCAAGCGCGTGCTGCGTCCGGCCAAGGACGAAGCCGCTGGCGAGGCCCGTCCGGGGCGTGCGCCGCGCAAGGGTGCCGATGAACGCCGTGAGGGTGGGCGTGGTACGCCGGTCGCCGAGCGTCCGGGCGATACCAAGAAGCGCCAGCCGCGCCCGGCGGTCGAACTCGCCGATCGCCCCGCCCGCAAGCCGCGTCCGGCAGGGCCGGACAAGCGTTCGCCCACTGGCGATGGTCAGCGCCCAGGCTTTGGCCGCAAGCGCTGAGTGATGAAAAAAGGGACTCCATGGAGTCCCTTTTTCATTGCCGGCGTGGTGCGCTTTCAGCCTGCCATCGACAGGCGGTTGCGTCCTTCGCGCTTGGCCACGTAGAGGGCGTTGTCGGCGCGGCGCAGCAGGCTTTCACTCGACTCGCCGGGCAGCAGGCAGGCGCAGCCAAGGCTGATCGACACGTCGATGGGGCGGCCGGCGTCCAGGCATTGCAGCTCCATCACCGCGAAGCGCAGGCGTTCGCCGACCAGGGCTGCGCCCTCACGACTGGTGCCCGAGAGCACGACCAGAAATTCCTCGCCGCCGAAGCGGAACACCATGTCGATGTTGCGCAGCTGATTCTTCAGGGTCTGGGCCACGGCCTTGAGCACTTCGTCGCCCAGTGCGTGGCCATGGTTGTCGTTGATCGACTTGAAGTGGTCGATGTCCAGCATCAGCAGGGACAGCGGCTGCAGGTTGCGGCGGGCCAGATCCACCTCGCGCTGCAGCACCTGGTCCATGGCGATGCGGTTGCCGGTATCGGTCAGCGGGTCGCGCAGCGCGCTCTGCAGGGCCGTGCGGTAGAGCAGGGCATTGCGCAGCGGGAACAGCAGGCAAGCCAGCAGCGCCTCCAGTTGCACCAGCTCCTCTTCGGAGAAGCGCTGCTTGCGCCTGAAGATCAGTTCGCCCAGGTATTCCCCCTCATGGCTCAGGCGATAGCCGGCCGAGTGCGGCGCGCGTTCCCCCAGTTCCAGGCGCAGGTCCTGCGACGGGTGCTGGAAGGCCAGGGCGTCGAGTGGCACCAGGCGCTGCACTTCGCGGAAGAACAGGTTGAGGATGCGCTCCGCATCCAGGCTGGTCTGCAGTTGCAGGCTCAGCTGATGGTACAGCTCCACAAGGCTGGCGGGCTTGAGCGGCAGGTTGCGATTGCCGGCGAAGCCGAGACGCTGCAGCTTGGCCGCGTCGAAATCGATGGTGTTGGAACGGCTGGGGGGGACCATGGAGCAGAACCTCTGGCGCGATGGTGCGACGAGAGGGTTAGAGCGAATATCATGCCAAGTGGTTCAAGTGAGCTGAAACTCCTGTGAAGTCAGTCACTTAGCCGGTTGAAAAAATGTCACGTGGTAAGCGTTTGCCGGTTGTCTGACGCCAGTGCTGGCAATGTGCTGCCGCCAGGGCAGGGTGGTGGCAGATTTCTGTCATGCGGCGGGCCGCAGCTGCCTGCGGCCCGCAGTGGGCGGGTCACTGGGCGTCGAAGGCCTGACCGTTGACCCCTTTGCTGTCCGGCCCCATCAGGTAGAGGTACAGCGGCATGATGTCTTCGGGTAGCGGGCGAGTGGCCGGGTTTTCTCCCGGATAGGCCTGGGCACGCATGGCGGTGCGCGTAGCGCCGGGGTTGATGCTGTTGGCGCGCACGTTGCTGATACCGTCCAGTTCGTCGGCCATCACCTGCATCAGCCCTTCGGTGGCGAACTTGGAGACCGCGTAGGCGCCCCAGTAGGCGCGCCCCTTGCGGCCGACGCTGCTGGAGGTGAAGGCGACGGAGGCGTCCTGCGACAGCTTGAGCAGGGGCAGCAGGGTGCTGCTGAGCATGAACATGGCGTTGACGTTGATGTGCATCACGCGCATGAAATTGTCGCCGGAGAGTTGTTCCAGCGGCGTGCGCGGGCCGAGGACTGAGGCGTTGTGCAGCAGGCCGTCGAGGCGCCCGAACTCGTTCTCGATCATCACCGCCAGCTCGTCGTACTGGTGCGGCAGGGCGGTTTCCAGGTTGAAGGGGATCACCACCGGCTGCGGGTGACCGGCCGCCTCGATCTCGTCATAGACCTGGCTCAGGTTGGCTTCGGTCTTGCCCAGCAGCAGCACGGTCGCGCCGTGGGCCGCGAAGCTCTTGGCAGCGGCGGCACCGATACCCCGGCCGGCGCCGGTGATCAGGATGACGCGATCCTTGAGCAGGTCTGGGCGGGCGCTGTAATCGAACATGAACAATCTCCTTCGGCGAGCTGCAAGCCTCGGGCTGCAAGTCTCAAGATAAAGCGAAAGACGGGGGCAGGCAGCATGCCTGGTGTGGCGCGTGCGGCTGCTGCGTCAGCAGCCGCACAGGGCGCGGTCGAGCACCGCGCGCAGTTCCTGCGGGTGGTCGACCACGACGTCGGCCCCCCAGTTGCGCGGGTTGTCTTCGGGGTGGATATAGCCGTAGGTCACGGCGGCGGTACGGCAGCCGGCGGCGCGACCCGATTCGATGTCGCGGGCGTCATCGCCGATGAACAGCACTTCCTCGGGCTTGACGTTCATCTGCTGGCAGGCGAGCAGCAGCATGTCCGGGGCCGGCTTGCTCTGCTTGACGTGATCCGGGCAGACCAGCACCGCCGAACGCTCGGCGAGATTGAGGTGCTGCATGATCGGCTCGGCGTAGCGCACCGGCTTGTTGGTGGCGACGCCCCACTGCAGGCGGGCCAGCTCGATGTCGCCGAGCAGTGCCTCGATGCCGTCGAACGGGCGCGTCAGGACCGCGCAGTGTTCCTGGTAGCGCTCGAGAAACTCCTGGCGCAGGGTCTCGAAGGCCGCGGAATCCGGGTCCTCGTCGAAGGCGCAGGCGACCATGGCGCGAGCACCGCCGGAAACCTGGTCACGAATGGCCTTGTCCGCCAGCGGCGGCAGGCCACGAGCGGCGCGCATGGCCTGGGTGATGGCGATGAAGTCCGGCGCCGAATCGAGGAGGGTGCCGTCCATGTCGAACAGAACTGCGCGCAAACGCATCAGTCTTTCCTCAGCGTCTGGATCATGTAGTTGACGTCGACATCCGCTTCCAGCTTGTAGTGCTTGGTCAGCGGGTTGTAGGTCAGGCCGATGATGTCCTTGACCTCGAGGCCCGCCGCGCGGCTCCAGGCGCCGAGCTCGGAGGGGCGGATGAACTTCTTGAAGTCGTGGGTGCCGCGTGGCAGCAGGCGCAGGATGTACTCGGCGCCGATGACGGCGAACAGGTAGGCCTTGGGGTTGCGGTTGATGGTGGAGAAGAACACCTGGCCGCCCGGCTTGACCAGCTTGTGGCAGGCGCGGATCACCGAGGAGGGGTCCGGCACGTGCTCGAGCATCTCCAGGCAGGTGACCACGTCGAACTGGCCGGGCATCTCCTCGGCCATGGCTTCGGCGGTGATCTGCCGGTATTCGACCTCGACGCCGGACTCCAGCTGGTGCAGCTGGGCGACGGAGAGCGGGGCTTCGCCCATGTCGATGCCGGTGACCGTCGCGCCGCGCTGGGCCATGGCCTCGCTGAGGATGCCACCGCCGCAACCGACGTCCAGCACGCGCTTGCCGGCCAGGCTGACGCGTTCATCGATCCAGTTGACCCGCAGCGGGTTGATGTCGTGCAGGGGTTTGAACTCGCTCTCGCGGTCCCACCAGCGGTGTGCCAGGGCCTCGAATTTGGCGATTTCGGCGCGGTCGACGTTGCTCATAAGCATCTCTTTCAAAGCATGGAAAGCGTATCGCCGTCATGTTGCCAGTTTAAGTCCTGGCGTGGGGCGGCGCGGGTTCGTTCAATGTATGTCAGTTTGTCGCAGGTTCGGGCGAGCCTCTGCCGATTTTCCTGCCCCAGTCCCTGGCCCTGGCGATCAGTTCGCGCTCGTCCATGCGGGTCAGGCGGCCCTCGTCCAGCAATTGCTTGCCGCCCACCCAGAGGTGTTTCACGCAGTCGCGAGCGCTGGCATAGACAAGCTGCGATACCGGGTCATAGACCGGTTGCTGGGCCAGGCCGGAGAGGTCGAAGGCGACGAGGTCGGCCAGCTTGCCGGTTTCCAGCGAGCCGACCTGGGCGTCCAGGCCGAGGGCGCGAGCACCGTTGAGCGTGGCCATGCGCAGCGCGCTGTGGGCGTTCAGGGCCGTGGCCGAGCCCGATACGGCCTTGGCCAGCAGGGCGGCGGTGCGCGTTTCACCGAGCAGGTCCAGGTCGTTGTTGCTGGCGGCGCCGTCGGTGCCGATGGCGACGTTGACGCCGGCCTGCCACAGGCGCTCGAGCGGGCAGAAGCCGCTGGCCAGCTTGAGGTTGGACTCCGGGCAATGGACGATGCTGCAGTTGTGCTCGACCAGCAGGGCCAGGTCGTCGTCGTCGATCTGGGTCATGTGCACGGCCTGGAAGCGCGGGCCGAGCAGGCCCAGGCGGGCCAGGCGGGCCAGGGGGCGCTCGCCGTGCTTGGCGACGGCCTCGGCGACTTCCTGGGCGGTTTCATGCACGTGCATGTGAATGCCGGCATCCAGCTCGTCGGCCAGCATGCGCACCTGTTCGAGCTTGTCGTCGCTGACCGTGTAGGGCGCATGCGGGCCGAAGGCGATGCGGATGCGCGGGTGCTGCTTGAGGTCGTCGAACAGTTGCAGGCCCTTGCGCAGCGCCTCGGCGGCGTTGAGTGCGCCGGGGACGGGGAAGTCCAGCACGGGTACGGTGATCTGCGCGCGTACGCCCGCCTTGTGCACGCACTCGACGGCCGTCTGCGGGTAGAAGTACATGTCGGAGAAGCAGCTGATGCCGCCCTTGATCTGTTCGGCGATGGCCAGGTCGGTGCCGTCGCGCACGAAGGCCTCGTCGACCCATTTGCCCTCGGCCGGCCAGATGTGCTCGTGCAGCCAGGTCATCAGCGGCAGGTCGTCGGCGATGCCGCGCAGCAGGGTCATCGCCGCATGGCCGTGGGCGTTGATCAGGCCGGGGGCGAGCAGGCAGTCCGGCAGTTCGCGCACCTCGCTGGCGGGATGGCACAGGGCCTCGGCGCGCGGGGCGATCAGCACGATGTGCCCGTCGCGAATGCCCAGGCCGTGCTCGCGCAGCACCACGCCAGCCGGCTCCACGGGCACCAGCCAGGTCGGCAGGAGCAGAAGGTCGAGAGGGGCTTGGGGCATGGGAGCGTGTCCGTCTGGCTTGAAGGCTGCATGGAAGGCCGCCAGTGTATAGATGAACGCGCGTTGCTTGAAGTCGCCGGGGCTGCTGGATTGTTCGGTTGGCGCCTGCTTCTCTGCGTATAATCCGCGATTTTTTGATGGTTAAGGGTGGGGTGCGCAATGCGCGAGCAATTGCTGGCGGTGGAGAAGGTCCAGGCGATCGAGTGGCGCGATGGTGCGCTTTATCTGCTCGACCAGCGCCTGTTGCCGCATCGGCAGACCTGGTTGCGCTACGACTCCGCGGCAGCGGTGGCGGATGCGATTCGCGACATGGTGGTGCGCGGTGCACCGGCGATCGGGATCGCTGCGGCCTATGGCCTGGTGCTGGCGGCGCGCTCCAGGCTGCAGGCGGGTGGTGACTGGCGCGCTGCGCTGGAGGTCGACTTCGCTCGCCTGGAACAGGCGCGTCCTACTGCGGTGAACCTGTCCTGGGCCCTGCAGCGCATGCGCGAGCGCCTGGCGCGGCTCAAGGATGACGAGCAGGCGCTGCAGCAGCTGGAGACCGAGGCGATCGGCATTCACGCCAGTGATCGTGAGGCCAACCTGACCATGGCGCAGCTCGGCATGGAGCTGATTCGCAAGCACCAGGGTAATCCGCAGGTGCTGCTGACCCATTGCAATGCCGGGGCGCTGGCTACCGGCGGTTTTGGCACCGCGCTCGGGGTCATCCGCGCTGCGCACCTGGAGGGGCTGGTCGAGCATGTCTATGTCGACGAGACCCGTCCCTGGCTGCAGGGCGCGCGCCTGACCGCCTGGGAGCTGGCCGGCGACGGCGTGCCGGTCAGCCTCAACGCCGATGCGGCGGCCGCGCACCTGATGAAGACCAAGGGCATCACATGGGTGATAGTCGGCGCCGATCGCATCACTGCCAACGGCGACGTGGCCAACAAGATCGGTACCTATCAGCTGGCGGTCAACGCCATGCACCATGGCGTGCGGCTGATGGTGGTGGCGCCCAGCTCGACCATCGACATGAACCTGGAAAGTGGCGAGGACATCCTGCTCGAGGAGCGCGATGGGCGTGAGCTGCTGGATGTTGCCGGGCACCGGATGGCGGCGGATGTGCATGCGGTCAATCCGGTGTTCGACGTGACGCCGGCTGACCTGGTCGACTACATCGTGACCGAAAAGGGCGTGGTCGAGCGCCCGGACAGCGCGAAGATGACGCAACTGATGTGCCGCAAGCGCCTGCACTGAGTGCGCCGCGCACTCCCCGTCGCGGGGTAGGTGTGCGGCACGCTTTGTGGTAATCTCCGGCAGTTTTCAGGGGGGCTGGTCACAGCCGCCTTCACTGCATCGAATCGTGACATAACTCGTTGATTTGTCGTGAGTCGCTGATGGCTCGAAGCTATCGCGACGTGCTCCATGGCGTTCAGGAAGAATGACGCGGAGTTTCACCAGAAAAAGGAACCAGGCTTCTCATGGGCGAACTGGCCAAAGAAATCCTCCCGGTCAATATCGAAGACGAGCTGAAACAGTCCTACCTCGACTACGCGATGAGCGTGATCGTCGGGCGTGCGCTGCCGGATGCGCGCGATGGCTTGAAGCCCGTCCACCGTCGTGTGCTGTACGCCATGAGCGAACTGGGCAACGACTGGAACAAGCCCTACAAGAAATCCGCCCGTGTGGTCGGTGACGTGATCGGTAAATACCACCCGCACGGCGACACCGCGGTGTACGACACCATCGTGCGGATGGCGCAGGACTTCTCCCTGCGTTACCTGCTGGTCGACGGTCAGGGCAACTTCGGTTCGGTGGACGGCGACAACGCCGCCGCCATGCGTTACACCGAAGTGCGCATGACCAAGCTGGCCCACGAGCTGCTGGCCGACCTGGACAAGGAAACCGTGGACTGGGTGCCGAACTACGACGGCACCGAGCAGATTCCGGCGGTGATGCCGACCAAGGTGCCGAACCTGCTGGTCAACGGCTCGTCGGGTATCGCCGTGGGCATGGCCACCAACATCCCGCCGCACAACCTCACCGAGGTGATCGATGGCTGCCTGGCGCTGATCGACAACGCCGAGCTGACCGTCGATGACCTGATGCAGTACATCCCGGGCCCGGACTTCCCCACTGCCGGCATCATCAACGGCCGTGCCGGGATCATCGAGGCCTACCGTACCGGTCGCGGGCGCATCTACATCCGTGCCCGCGTCGAGGTCGAGGACATCGACAAGTCCGGCAACCGCCAGCAGCTGGTGGTCACCGAGCTGCCGTATCAGCTGAACAAGGCGCGTCTGATCGAGAAGATCGCCGAGCTGGTCAAAGAGAAGAAGATCGAAGGCATCACCGAGCTGCGTGACGAGTCCGACAAGGACGGCATGCGCGTGGTGATCGAGCTGCGTCGTGGCGAAGTGCCGGACGTGGTGCTGAACAACCTCTACGCCCAGACCCAGATGCAGAGCGTGTTCGGTATCAACGTGGTGGCGCTGGTCGACGGTCAGCCGAAGACCATGAACCTCAAGGACATGCTCGAGGTGTTCGTCCGTCACCGCCGTGAAGTGGTGACCCGTCGCACCGTCTACGAGCTGCGCAAGGCTCGCGAGCGTGGCCACATCCTCGAAGGCCAGGCCGTGGCGCTGTCCAACATCGACCCGGTGATCGAGCTGATCAAGGCCTCGCCGACGCCTGCCGAGGCCAAGGAGCGTCTGCTTGCCACGGCCTGGGAATCCAGCGCGGTGGAAGCCATGGTCGAGCGCGCCGGCGCCGACTCCTGCCGCCCGGAAGGGCTGGACGAGCAATACGGTCTGCGTGACGGCAAGTACTACCTGTCGCCGGAACAGGCGCAAGCCATTCTGGAGCTGCGTCTGCACCGCCTGACCGGTCTGGAGCACGAGAAGCTGCTGGCCGAGTACCAGGAAATCCTCGCCCTGATCGGTGAGCTGATCCGTATCCTGACCAGCCCCGAGCGCCTGATGGAAGTCATCCGCGAGGAACTGGAGAAGGTCAAGGCCGAGTTCGGCGATGCGCGTCGTACCGAGATCATCGCCTCGCGTCAGGACCTGACCATCGCCGACCTGATCACCGAGGAAGAGCGCGTCGTCACCATCTCCCACGGCGGTTATGCCAAGAGCCAGCCGCTGGCGGCCTACGAGGCCCAGCGCCGTGGCGGCAAGGGCAAGTCGGCCACCGGGGTGAAGGACGAGGACTACGTCGAGCACCTGCTGGTCGCCAACAGCCATGCCACCCTGCTGCTGTTCTCCAGCAAGGGCAAGGTGTACTGGCTGCGCACGTTCGAGATCCCCGAGGCGTCGCGCACTGCGCGCGGCCGCCCGCTGGTCAACCTGCTGCCGCTGGACGAGGGTGAGCGCATCACCGCCATGCTGCAGATCGACCTCGAGGCCCTGCAGCAGAGCGCCGGTGCCGACGAGGACCTGGACGAAGAAGGCGTGGTGATCGAAGGCGAAGCCGTCGAAGTCGCCGAGGTCGAGGAAGTCGAGGAAGTCGAGGGCGAAACCCCCGAGCTGGTCGCCGAGCCGACGGGCGCCTACATCTTCATGGCCACCGCCTTCGGTACCGTGAAGAAGACGCCGCTGGTGCAGTTCAGCCGTCCGCGAAGCGCCGGCCTGATCGCACTGCGCCTGGAAGAGGGTGACACCCTGATCGCCGCCGCGATCACCGATGGCGCCAAGGAAGTCATGCTGTTCTCCGACGCTGGCAAGGTGCTGCGTTTCGCCGAAAGCAAGGTGCGCACCATGGGTCGTACTGCGCGCGGTGTGCGTGGCATGCGCCTGGGCAAGGATCAGGAACTGATCTCCATGCTCATTCCCGAGTCCGGTGCGCAGATCCTCACGGCATCCGAGCGCGGCTTCGGCAAGCGCACCGGCCTGGGCAAGTTCCCGCGTCGCGGTCGTGGTGGTCAGGGCGTCATCGGCATGGTGACCAGCGAGCGCAACGGCAAGCTGGTCGGTGCCATCCAGGTGCAGGACGGCGAGGAAATCATGCTCATCTCCGACCAGGGCACGCTGGTGCGTACCCGCGTCGACGAAGTCTCCAGCTCGGGTCGTAACACCCAGGGCGTGACGCTGATCAAGCTGGCCAAGGATGAAACCCTGGTCGGTCTGGAGCGTGTGCAGGAGCCGACGCCGGTCGAGGACGACGAACTGCTCGAAGGTGAGGAGGGCGTCGAGGTCGCCGAAGAAGGCGCCGAGGTACCGGTCGCCGACGCCGAGGAAGGCAGCGAGGAATAAATGCGCGCCTCGTGGGAGGGGCTTCAGCCGCGACTGTCGCCGCTGAGGCCCGTCCCACAGATCGCGGGTTCAGGTCGTAGGATGGGGTGAACCCATCGAAATGAATTGAGAGAAGAGAAGTGAGCAAGCGAGCTTTTAACTTCTGCGCCGGCCCGGCCGCGCTGCCGACCGCTGTACTGCAACGTGCCCAGGCCGAAATGCTCGACTGGCAGGGCAAGGGCCTGTCGGTCATGGAGATGAGTCACCGTAGCGACGAGTACGTGGCCATCGCCAGCCAGGCCGAACAGGACCTGCGCGATCTGCTCGCTGTGCCCAGTGATTACAAGGTGCTGTTCCTGCAGGGCGGTGCCAGCCAGCAGTTCGCCGAGATCCCGCTGAACCTGCTGCCGGAAGACGGCGTGGCGGATTACGTCGAGACCGGTATCTGGTCGAAGAAGGCCATCGAAGAAGCGCGTCGCTATGGCGCCATCAATGTCGCCGCCAGCGCCAAGGCGCACGACTATTTCGCCATTCCCGGGCAGAACGACTGGCAGCTGTCGAAAGATGCCGCCTACGTGCATTACTGCAGCAACGAAACCATCGGCGGCCTGCAGTTCGACTGGATTCCGCAGGTGGGCGACACGCCCCTGGTGGCGGACATGTCCTCGGACATCCTCTCGCGTCCGCTGGATGTCTCGCAGTTCGGCCTGATCTACGCCGGTGCGCAGAAGAACATCGGCCCCAGCGGCCTGGTGGTGGTGATCGTTCGTGAAGACCTGCTCGGCCGCGCTCGTTCGAGCTGCCCGACCATGCTCGACTACAAGGTCTCGGCGGACAACGGCTCGATGTACAACACCCCGGCGACCTATTCCTGGTACCTCTCCGGCCTGGTGTTCCAGTGGCTGAAGGAGCAGGGCGGCGTCGAGGCCATGGAGCGCATCAACCGCGCCAAGAAAGACCTGCTGTACAAGACCATCGACGGCAGCGACTTCTACAGCAACCCGGTCGCGCACAATGCGCGTTCCTGGATGAACGTGCCGTTCCGTCTGGCCGACGAGAAGCTGGACAAGGTGTTCCTGGCCGGCGCCGACGAGCGTGGCCTGCTCAACCTCAAGGGGCACCGCTCGGTGGGGGGCATGCGCGCCTCCATCTACAACGCCGTCGGCCTGGATGCGGTCGAGGCGCTGGTGGCCTACATGGTCGAGTTCGAGAAGGAGCATGGCTGACATGTCCGAGCAGGAACTGCAGGCGCTGCGGGTTCGCATCGACAACCTCGACGAGCGTATCCTCGAGCTGATCAGCGACCGTGCGCGCTGCGCTGAAGAAGTCGCGCGGGTGAAGATGAAGGAGCTGAAGGAGGGCGAGTCGCCCGTCTTCTACCGCCCCGAGCGTGAAGCCCAGGTGCTCAAGCGCGTGATGGAGCGTAACCAGGGGCCGTTGGGCAACGAGGAGATGGCGCGGCTGTTCCGCGAAATCATGTCCTCCTGCCTGGCCCTGGAGAACCCGCTGAAAGTCGCCTACCTCGGCCCGGAAGGCACCTTCAGCCAGGCGGCGGCGATGAAGCACTTCGGCCATGCGGTGGTCAGCGTGCCGATGGCCGCCATCGACGAGGTGTTCCGCGAGGTCGCCGCCGGCGCGGTGAACTTCGGCGTGGTGCCGGTGGAGAACTCCACCGAAGGGGCGATCAACCACACGCTGGACAGCTTCCTCGAGCACGACATGGTCATCTGCGGTGAGGTGGAGCTGCGCATTCACCACCACCTGCTGGTGGGCGAGACCACCAAGACCGACAAGATCACCCGTATCTATTCCCATGCCCAGTCGCTGGCGCAGTGCCGCAAGTGGCTGGATGCGCATTACCCCAACGTCGAGCGCGTGGCGGTTTCCAGCAATGCCGATGCGGCCAAGCGCGTGAAGAGCGAGTGGAACAGCGCGGCCATCGCCGGGGACATGGCCGCCAACCTGTATGGCCTGACCAAGCTGGCCGAGAAGATCGAGGATCGCCCGGACAACTCCACGCGCTTCCTCATCATCGGCAGCCAGGAAGTGCCGCCGACCGGCGACGACAAGACGTCGATCATCGTCTCCATGCGCAACAAGCCGGGTGCCTTGCACGAGCTGCTGGTGCCGTTCCACAACAACGGCATCGACCTGACCCGCATCGAGACCCGTCCGTCGCGCAGCGGCAAGTGGACCTATGTGTTCTTCATCGACTTCATCGGCCACCATCGCGATCCGCTGATCAAGGACGTGCTGGAAAAACTGGCTCAGGACGCCGTGGCGCTGAAGGTGCTGGGTTCCTATCCGAAGGCGGTACTTTAAACTGCAGCCACAAGCTGCGAGCCACAGGCTGCAAGTGAGCGGCGCTCTGGCTCCTGGCTTGTGGCTTAGAGCTTGAGGCTTGCAGCTATGACTTGTGATTTCCTGACCCTGGCCCAGCCAGGCGTGCAGAAGCTTTCCCCTTACGTGCCAGGCAAGCCGGTCGATGAGCTGGCTCGCGAGCTGGGGCTCGATCCGGCCGGTATCGTCAAGCTGGCCAGCAACGAGAACCCGCTGGGCCCCAGCGACAAGGTACTGGCGGCGATTCGTGCCGAGCTGGATGAGCTGACCCGCTATCCGGATGGCAACGGTTTCACCCTCAAGGCTGCCCTGGCCAGCCGCTACGCTGTCGATGCGGCGCAGGTCACCCTGGGCAATGGCTCCAACGACATCCTCGAGCTGGTCGCTCGCGCCTACCTGGCGCCCGGTCTCAATGCCGTGTTCAGCGACTACGCCTTCGCCGTGTACCCCATCGCCACTCAGGCTGTCGGTGCCCAGGGCAAGATCGTGCCGGCCCGGGACTATGGTCACGACCTGGACGCGATGCTCGCCGCGATCGACGACGACACCCGCGTCGTGTTCATCGCCAACCCCAACAACCCGACCGGTACCTGGTTCGGCCCCGAGGCACTGGAAGCCTTCCTGGCCAAGGTGCCGGAGTCGGTGCTGGTGGTGCTGGACGAGGCCTACATCGAGTACGCCGAGGGTGATGAGCTGCCGGATGGTCTGGACTACCTCGCGCGTTATCCCAATCTGCTGGTCTCGCGTACCTTTTCCAAGGCTTATGGCCTGGCGTCGCTGCGGGTCGGCTACGCGATCAGCTCGCAGGCCATCGCCGACGTGCTCAATCGGGTGCGGCAGCCGTTCAACGTCAACAGCCTGGCGCTGGCCGCCGCCTGCGCGGCCCTGGCCGACAGCGACTACCTGGCCGAGAGCCGTCGTCTCAATGACGCCGGCATGCAGCAGCTGGAAGACGGCTTGCGTGCCCTGGGGCTCGGCTGGATTCCGTCCAAGGGCAACTTCATCGCCGTCGACTTCGGGCGCGACACCGCCGCGATCAACCAGGCGCTGCTGCGCGAAGGGGTGATCGTGCGGCCGATGGCGGGCTACCGTATGCCGAACTTCCTGCGCGTTTCCATCGGTTTGCCGAGGGAGAATGCGCGCTTCCTCGAGGCGTTGGCCAAGGTGCTCTCGGCGTGACTGTAACGGCCGTGCAATCGAATGCCCCTAAGATCGGCCGCCTCGTGGTGGTGGGCCTCGGGTTGATCGGTGGCTCCTTCGCCAAGGGGCTGCGTGAGCGTGGCCTGTGCCGCGAAGTGGTGGGTGTCGACCTGGATGCCGAGTCGCGGCGACTGGCCGTGCAGCTGGGGGTGGTCGATCGCTGCGAGTCTGACCTGGCCACCGCCTGTCAGGGTGCCGACGTCATCCAGCTGGCAGTGCCTATCCTGGCCATGGAGAAGCTGCTCGCCGAGCTGGCGAAGCTCGATCTCGGCACGGCGGTGCTGACCGATGTCGGCAGTGCCAAGGGCAATGTCGTGCGTGCCGCGCGCCTGGCCTTCGCCGGCAAGCACGTGCGCCTGGTGCCCGGGCACCCGATCGCCGGTTCCGAGCAGAGCGGGGTGGAGGCTGCCAACGCCGGCTTGTTCCGCCGGCACAAGGTCATCCTCACGCCTTGCGAGCACAGCGATGAGTCAGCCGTGGCGCTGGTCGAGAGCCTGTGGCGCGAGCTGGGGGCGGCTGTCGAGGTGATGGAGGTGGAGCATCATGACCAGGTGCTTGCCGCGACCAGTCATCTCCCGCATCTGCTGGCTTTCACCCTGGTCGACTCGCTGGCCAAGCGCAGCGAGAATCTGGAGATTTTCCGTTACGCCGCTGGTGGTTTCCGCGATTTCACGCGGATCGCCGGCAGTGATCCGGTGATGTGGCACGATATCTTCCTCGCCAATCGCGAGGCCGTGCTGCGTACGCTGGACACGTTTCGCGACGACCTCGACGCCCTGCGCGACGCGGTCGACGCTGGGGATGGGCATCAACTGCTGGGCGTGTTCACCCGCGCCCGTGTGGCCCGCGAACATTTCAGCAAAATTCTGGCCCGCAGGGCCTATGTGGACGCTATGCACTCGACCGATCTGATTTTCCTGGCAAAACCCGGTAGCTCGCTGGCCGGCCGTATTCGCGTACCCGGTGACAAATCCATCTCGCATCGTTCGATCATGCTGGGTTCGCTGGCCGAAGGCACGACCGAGGTCGAGGGTTTCCTCGAGGGTGAAGATGCCCTGGCTACCCTGCAGGCGTTTCGCGACATGGGCGTGGTCATCGAAGGCCCGCATCATGGCCGCGTGACCATCCATGGTGTCGGGCTCAATGGCCTGAAGGCGCCGGCCGGCCCGCTGTACATGGGTAACTCCGGTACCTCCATGCGCCTGCTCTCGGGGCTGCTGGCCGCGCAGCCGTTCGATACCACCCTGACCGGCGATGCCTCGCTGTCCAAGCGCCCGATGAATCGCGTGGCCAAGCCGTTGCGGGAAATGGGCGCGGTGATCGAGACCGCTCCGGAAGGTCGTCCTCCGCTGACCATCAAGGGTGGCCAGCGCCTGACCGGCATGGCGTACGAGATGCCGATGGCCAGTGCCCAGGTCAAATCCTGCCTGTTGCTGGCCGGCCTGTACGCCGCTGGCAGCACCTCGGTGACCGAGCCGGCGCCGACTCGCGACCACACCGAGCGCATGCTGCGCGGCTTCGGCTATCCCGTCAGCGTCGAGGGCGCCACGGCGTGCGTCGAGTCCGGGCACAAGCTCAGCGCGACCCGTATCGAGGTGCCCGCCGACATTTCCTCGGCGGCCTTCTTCCTGGTCGCTGCCAGCATCGCCGAGGGTTCCGAGCTGGTGCTCGAGCATGTGGGCATCAACCCGACCCGTACCGGTGTGATCGACATCCTCAAACTGATGGGCGGCGACATCACCCTGGAGAACCAGCGTGAAGTCGGCGGCGAGCCGGTTGCGGACATCCGTGTACGCGCGGCCAGGCTCAAGGGCATCGATATCCCGGAAGACCTGGTGCCGCTGGCCATCGACGAGTTCCCCGTACTGTTCGTGGCTGCTGCCTGCGCCGAAGGCCGCACCGTGCTGCGTGGCGCCGAAGAGCTGCGGGTCAAGGAGTCCGACCGTATCCAGGTCATGGCCGATGGTCTGGTCGCGCTGGGCGTCAAGGCCGAGCCGACCCCGGACGGTATCGTCATCGAAGGCGGCGCCATCGGTGGTGGTGAGGTCTGGGCGCATGGCGATCACCGCATCGCCATGTCCTTCAGCGTCGCCTCGCTGCGCGCCAGCGCGCCGATCCGCATTCACGACTGCGCCAACGTCGCCACTTCCTTCCCCAACTTCCTCGCCCTGGCGGCCGAAGTGGGCATCAACGTGGCAGAAGAGGGCAAGGCATGAGCGCCCCGGTCATCACCGTCGACGGGCCGAGCGGCTCGGGCAAGGGCACGCTCTGCGCGCTGCTGGCCAAGCAGCTGGGCTGGAACCTGCTCGACTCCGGCGCCCTGTATCGCCTGCTGGCCTTCGCCGCCGGTAATCACGGCATCGACCTGACCAACGAGGAAGCGCTCAAGCAACTGGCGGCGCATCTGGATGTGCAGTTCATCGACAAGCGCATCATTCTCGAAGGCGAGGAAGTCACCGACGCCATCCGCAACGAACAGGTGGGGGCGGGCGCTTCCATGGTCGCCTCGCTGCCGGCGGTGCGTGAAGCGCTGCTGCAGCGTCAGCGCGCGTTCCAGGAAATGCCGGGCCTGGTCGCCGATGGCCGCGACATGGGAACGGTGGTGTTCACCGAGGCGCCGCTGAAGGTTTTTCTCACGGCCAGCGCCGAGGAGCGTGCTCGCCGCCGCTACCTGCAGTTGAAGGCCAAGGGCGATGATGTTAATCTCGCGAGTCTTCTCGATGAGATTCGGGCGCGCGATGAGCGCGATACCCAGCGCGCAGTGGCACCGCTGAAGCCGGCCGCAGACGCAATCCTGCTGGATTCGACCGAGCTTTCCATCGAGCAAGTGCTAGAACGAATTCTGCGTGAGGTCGCCGAGCGCGATCTCGCCGGGTAAGAGCTCCGGCTGTCCTAAGTCGGAAAGCTCGCAAGGAGGCATGCGGGAGACCAGTCCTTGTCCCGCAGGCCTCTTTTTACATGAACGAACCCACATGGTCTGGAATGTGGTTTGGGCGAATCCCCGCCCTTGATCAACAGGAATCAACATGAGCGAAAGCTTTGCAGAACTATTTGAAGAAAGCCTGAAATCCCTCGACATGCAGCCGGGTGCCATCATCACCGGTATCGTGGTCGACATCGACGGTGACTGGGTTACCGTACACGCCGGCCTGAAGTCCGAGGGCGTCATCCCGCTCGACCAGTTCTTCAACGAACAAGGCGAGCTGACCATCAAGGTCGGTGACGAAGTCCACGTTGCGCTGGACGCGGTTGAAGATGGCTTCGGTGAAACCAAGCTGTCCCGCGAGAAAGCCAAGCGCGCTGAATCCTGGCTGGTTCTGGAAGCTGCGTTCAACGCTGAAGAAGTGGTCAAGGGCGTTATCAACGGTAAGGTCAAAGGCGGCTTCACCGTTGACGTCAACGGCATCCGCGCGTTCCTGCCGGGTTCCCTGGTCGACGTCCGTCCGGTGCGTGATACCACTCACCTGGAAGGCAAAGAGCTGGAATTCAAGGTCATCAAGCTGGACCAGAAGCGCAACAACGTTGTCGTTTCCCGTCGCAGTGTCCTGGAAGCCGAGAACAGCGCCGAGCGCGAAGCTCTGCTGGAATCCCTGCAGGAAGGCCAGCAGGTCAAAGGTATCGTCAAGAACCTCACCGACTACGGTGCGTTCGTTGACCTGGGCGGCGTGGATGGTCTGCTGCACATCACCGACATGGCCTGGAAGCGCATCAAGCACCCGTCCGAAATCGTCAACGTTGGCGACGAGATCGACGTCAAGGTTCTGAAGTACGACCGCGAGCGCAACCGCGTATCCCTGGGCCTGAAGCAGCTGGGCGAAGACCCATGGGTTGCCATCAAAGCCCGTTACCCGGAAAACACCCGCGTCATGGCGCGCGTCACCAACCTGACCGACTACGGCTGCTTCGCTGAGCTGGAAGAAGGCGTTGAAGGTCTGGTGCACGTTTCCGAAATGGACTGGACCAACAAGAACATCCACCCGTCGAAAGTCGTCAACGTCGGCGACGAAGTGGAAGTCATGGTTCTGGACATCGACGAAGAGCGTCGTCGTATCTCCCTGGGTATCAAGCAGTGCAAGACCAACCCGTGGGAAGACTTCTCCGGTCAGTTCAACAAGGGTGACAAGATCTCCGGCACCATCAAGTCGATCACCGATTTCGGTATCTTCATTGGTCTGGACGGCGGCATCGACGGCCTGGTTCACCTGTCCGACATCTCCTGGAACGAAGCCGGCGAAGAAGCCGTGCGTCGCTTCAAGAAGGGCGACGAGCTGGAAACCGTCATCCTGTCGGTCGACCCGGAGCGCGAGCGCATCTCTCTGGGCATCAAGCAGCTGGAAGACGATCCGTTCAGCAACTACGTCTCCCTCAACGACAAGGGCACCATCGTCCGCGGCGTTGTGAAGGAAGTGGATGCCAAGGGCGCCATCATCGACCTGGGCAACGAGATCGAAGCCACTCTGAAAGCTTCCGAAATCAGCCGTGACCGCGTTGAAGACGCGCGCAACGTCCTGAAGGAAGGCGACGAAGTAGAAGCCAAGATCATCAGCGTTGACCGCAAGTCCCGCGTTATCAGCCTGTCCATCAAGTCGAAAGACGTCGAGGACGAGAAGGACGCGATGAAGGAACTGCGTAACAAGCAAGACGTTGAAAGCACCGGCCCGACCACCATTGGTGATCTGATCCGTGCTCAGATGGAAAACCAGAACTAAGTTCAGGTAATTCATCGAAGAAAAGGGCGGCCCTCGGGCCGCCCTTTTTCGTTTCTGCAGCGCTCATCGGTCCGTTGCCATGCAGTGGCTGGTGGCGTTCGCTGCGCCTGCTGAATGTGTGCCTGATGCGGCGCTTATGCCTGAGTCATCAACTCTCAATCCGGATATTGCGCTAACACCTTGTTTTTTGGGCTGTTCAAAAGCTGACCAGCGTGCTAAAACCGATCCATCGAGTCTTCTAGCCGCTTGAAAAAGAAGGGAAAACCATGACCAAGTCGGAGTTGATCGAACGAATCGTCACTCACCAGGGTCAGCTCTCCTCCAAGGATGTCGAGCTGGCCATCAAGACCATGCTGGAGCAGATGTCCCAGGCGCTGGCGACAGGGGATCGCATCGAGATCCGTGGCTTCGGCAGCTTCTCCCTGCACTACCGCGCCCCGCGCGTAGGGCGCAACCCGAAAACCGGCCAGTCGGTGCGCCTGGACGGCAAGTTCGTGCCGCATTTCAAGCCAGGCAAGGAGCTGCGGGATCGGGTCAATGAAGACGAGTGATAGCTTTCCCTTCTTATGAGGGGTGGTGCCTGGTTTCATGCTTGCGAAATCATGAAAAATCGGCAAAATGTGCTGCCTTTCACAAGACACGTCTTTGCCAGGTTTTCAGCTGGTTCAGTTAACTTCCTGTTCCCTGAACAGTCATCCGCACCACTGGGCTGAGCCCTTTTAGATTTTGCCGGCGTTAAGGGATTGACTCGTGCGGTACCCCTCCATTGTTCATCACGGTGCCGTAACAGGCATGACGGGTTCATGCCATCAGTTGCGGATGGATGATGAATATGTGCTTCAAGGCGCTGAAACTTTCCCTGAAAGTCATACAGGTACTAGCAGCCTCGCAATCGATTCCCCCTTGGGCGGCATCAGGGCTCGTTTCGCAATCCGTGTTCATGTCAGCCGCGTCGGCCGCATTTCCTACCTGCCAGCAAATGGTTTCAATCGCCCGAGCCTCTGCAATGAGCTGTCGGCCAAGTTTCTACTCATCGTCCTCGCGGATGGCCTCAAGCTCGGTTTCAGGCGCGATCAGAAACAGGTCGAGCGCTACTTAAAACTGATCAAGCAGCGCATCGTTGCCTTGCCCGGAAAACAGTGGTTCACCCAGTTCGGCACGAAGCAGCTCAACGCTCACATTCGCTTGCAATGGGCTAGTCACATACTCGGCTCGGCCTATGTCGAAGTGGATTCGCAATACTCTGAGGTGAGCGACAAAAAGCGCGGCGTGTTCTCCGGTGATCTGGCTGTGCCACATGCGTCGATCCTGCCGACACCAAAGCCCCCATACAAAACCGATATCCTGATCATCGAAGGCGCCTGCGGCGATCACCTCCGTGAGGATCTCCGCAGTCGACGTGCGCGACTAGATAAAGTACCCGAACGCGCGCTGAACAATCGTGGCACGGCGATGAGCCCGGCCTTCAGTATTGGTCGCACTCAAAAGCAGTTATACGAACTCAAAGGCATGATTAATTGCAGAGTACGTAAGGAGTCTGCAGCGTCTCAGTCGAGTGATTCAGCACCGAATACCAGAAAAGCGATAGCTCTCGATTGGGCGAATTTGCTCATCATCCCAGGTTTTCCCTTAGCAAGTCGTTTTACAGTGGTTTATCGGGAGCTCGGTTGCTTCTGGGGGGGAGAGGCAAGGGCGCGCGTGGCCAAAGGCTGTAAGTTAAGGTCTTTCCGTAATCTGCTCACGTTCGATAGTCGCGACGCCCACGTTGATTGTGGTATGTGTTCCTGCGGGTGCATGGTCAGCCACTTGAAGGCCATCTTCGATGGTGAGCGACGCGACGTGTTTTTCGTCGGCTGCCAAGCTGGCGGTTCACCAGGAAGACAGATCCAGAGTTCCGGTCCGAGTAATGGCGATGTGGTATTTGACGGGAGGCGCTATGACGTCTGCGCTCAGGTGCATACCATAGGTGGCTATTCTGCCCATGCAGATCAAAAAGGTTCGGTCAGTTTTGTTACCAAAAAGACGCACTGGCCATCATGGAGGCGTGTCGTACATCGCGAGCCCGCAGCCAAGCAGCAGTTTTTCAGCGGTTCTGCAGCAGCGCTCTAACGCCGCAGGCAGAGCTTTAAAAATAGTAATTCCGTAATGGTTTTTGGTGGGGTGTAAGAGTGAAGGCTGATTCGCTACAAGCGTATATAGATAAATTCAAAAGCCGGGATGCGTTGGTCGGCATCGTTGGTCTTGGTTACGTCGGCTTACCCTTGATGTTGCGTTATAACGCTATTGGTTTTCGCGTGCTTGGCATTGATATCGACATCGAAAAGGTCAATCAGCTTAACGCAGGTAAAAGCTATATCGAACACATTGCCAGCGAGCACGTGTCTCGTGCACGCAATAGTGGTTTCGAGGCCACTTGTGATTTCGCGCGTGCCAGCGAATGCGATGCGTTGATCCTGTGCGTGCCGACGCCTTTGAATAAGTATCGCGAGCCGGATATGAGTTTCGTGATCAATACCACCGAAGCGATCAAGCCCTATCTGCGCGAAGGGCAGGTGGTATCGCTGGAAAGCACCACCTATCCAGGTACTACCGAGGAAGAACTGCTTCCGCGCGTTGAATCCGGTGGTCTGCTCGTTGGTGAGAACATATTCCTGGTCTACTCGCCCGAGCGTGAAGATCCGGGCAATCCCGATTTCGAAACCCGGACCATTCCCAAGGTCATCGGTGGGCATACACCAGCGTGCCTGGAAGTTGGTATTGCGCTTTACGAGCAGGCCATCGACCAGGTCGTGCCGGTCAGTTCAACGAAAGCAGCGGAAATGACCAAGCTGCTGGAAAACATTCACCGCGCCGTGAATATCGGCTTGGTCAATGAAATGAAGGTGGTCGCTGACCGCATGGGCATTGATATTTTCGAGGTGGTCGATGCGGCTGCGACCAAACCCTTCGGGTTCACGCCCTACTATCCGGGACCTGGCCTGGGCGGCCACTGTATCCCGATCGACCCGTTCTACCTGACCTGGAAGGCGCGAGAATATGGCCTGCATACTCGTTTCATCGAGCTTTCTGGCGAGGTAAACCAAGCTATGCCGGAGTACGTGCTCGGCAAGTTGATGGATGGCTTGAACGATCGAGGCCAGGCGTTAAAGGGTAGTCGTGTACTGGTATTGGGCATCGCCTACAAGAAAAACGTCGACGACATGCGCGAATCGCCTTCGGTGGAAATCATGGAGCTCGTGCAGGCCAAGGGAGCCATCGTTGCATACAGCGATCCGCATGTGCCTTCGTTCCCTGAGATGCGCGAACATCATTTCGACCTGAGCAGCGAACCTCTTACCGCCGAGAATATTGCCAGCTTCGATGCCGTGGTCCTGGCCACCGATCATGAGCGTTTCGATTACGAGCTGATCAAGGCCAAGGCGCGTCTGATTGTCGATACTCGCGGTAAGTACCGCGCTCCGCATCCGAATGTCATCAAGGCCTGACCCTGCTTTGCGGGTTGGCATGCGCAGCATGTATGCCGGCCCGTTGACCCCTTTGCGAGACAAAAACATGAAAAGATTCGCCCTGGTCGGCGCTGCCGGCTATATCGCTCCACGCCATATGCGCGCCATCAAGGACACCGACAACCAACTGGTCTGTGCCTACGACATCAATGACTCGGTCGGCATCATCGACAGCATCTCGCCGCAGAGTGAATTCTTCACCGAGTTCGAGCGCTTTCACGATTATGCTTCGCGCCTCAAGCGTGACCCGTCAACTGCGCTCGACTATGTCTCGATCTGCTCACCGAACTATCTGCACCATCCGCATATTACGGCGGGCCTGCGTCTTGGTTGCGACGTCATTTGTGAGAAGCCACTGGTGCCGACCAGCGATTTGCTCGACGACCTGTCATTGGTCGAGCGCGAGACGGGCAAGCGTCTCTACAACATTCTGCAACTCAGGCATCATCAGGCGATCATCGATCTGAAACAGCGCGTCTGTGCGGGTAGCAAAGCGCACAAGCACGACGTTGAGCTGACCTACATCACCAGTCGTGGCAATTGGTACATGGAGAGCTGGAAAGGCGATCCACGTAAATCCTTTGGCGTCGCAACCAATATCGGCGTGCATTTCTTCGACATGCTGCACTTCATCTTCGGCGCGCTGCAGCGCAATGTGGTTCACTATGTCGACAACTACAAGGCGACAGGCTACCTGGAGTACGAAAACGCCCGCGTTCGCTGGTTCCTTTCCATCGATGCGAACGATCTGCCTGATGCGGTGAAGGGCAAGAAGCCTACTTACCGCTCCATCACCTGCGATGGTGTCGAGATCGAATTTTCTGAAGGCTTCACTGATCTGCACACGGTCAGCTACCAAGCCATTCTTGATGGCAAGGGATATGGAATCGAGGACGCTCGCCACTGCGTGGAAACAGTGGAAACCATCCGCACCCTGGCCGCTACCCGAGCCCAGAATGGTGAGGATCACCCGTTCCTAGCGCGCCTCCAGGGTTGAGCGTTATGAGCCACTATCAGCATCCCAGTGCCATCGTCGATGAAGGGGCGCAGATCGGTGAGGACTCGCGTATCTGGCATTTCGTCCACGTGTGCGCGGGTGCCCGAATCGGCAAAGGTGTGTCCCTTGGGCAGAACGTGTTCGTCGGTAACAAAGTGCTGATTGGCGATCACTGCAAGATCCAGAACAACGTCTCGGTGTATGACAACGTCACGCTCGAAGAGGGCGTGTTCTGTGGCCCGAGTATGGTGTTCACCAACGTATACAACCCGCGTTCGCTGATCGAGCGCAAGAGCGAGTACCGCGATACGCTGGTGAAGAGGGGGGCCACCTTGGGAGCCAACTGCACCATCGTCTGCGGCGTAACCATTGGTGAGTTCGCCTTTATCGGAGCGGGGGCTGTCGTCAACAAGGATGTTCCGGCCTACGCGCTAGTGGTGGGGGTTCCGGCTCGTCAGATAGGCTGGATGAGCGAGTTTGGCGAACAGCTCGATCTGCCGCTCTCGGGGGAGGGGAGTGCGCCGTGTATTCACTCCGGCAAGCGTTATGTGCTGGAAGGTAGCGTTCTCAGAAAGGAGCAAACACAGTGATCGAGTTCATCGACCTCAAGGCGCAGCAAGCACTGATCAAGGACAAGATCGACGCCAATATCCAGCGGGTGCTGGCGCATGGTCAGTACATTCTTGGCCCGGAAGTGGACGAGCTAGAGGAGAAACTGGCCACCTTCGTCGGGGCCAAGTACTGCATAAGCGTGGCCAACGGCACCGATGCGTTGCAGATTGCGCAGATGGCGCTGGGCATCGGTCCTGGCGATGAGGTAATCACCCCAGGCTTCACCTACATCGCTACTGCAGAAACCGTCGCCTTGTTGGGGGCCAAGCCGGTATACGTGGACGTCGATCCACGCACGTACAACTTGGATCCGCAATCGCTCGAGGCTGCTATCACGCCGCGTACGAAAGCGATAGTTCCCGTTTCGCTTTATGGCCAATGCGCGGACTTCGATGCGATCAATACTATCGCTGTCCGGCATGGTATCCCCGTGATCGAGGACGCCGCCCAAAGCTTCGGTGCTATGTACAAAGGGAAGCGTTCCTGCAACCTCTCCACTATTGCTTGCACTAGTTTCTTCCCCAGCAAACCCCTCGGGTGCTATGGCGATGGCGGGGCGATCTTCACCAACGATGATGAGTTGGCCAAAGTAATGCGCCAGATCGCTCGTCATGGGCAGGATCGTCGCTATCACCATATTCGGGTGGGGGTGAACAGCCGGCTCGATACCCTGCAGGCTGCCATCTTGTTGCCCAAGTTAGAAATCTTCTCGCGTGAGCTGGAGCTTCGCGAGCAGGTTTCTCAAAGCTACTCTCGACTGCTGCAAGAGGCTGGTATTGCGACGCCGTTCATTGAGGCGCACAACTTCAGTGCTTGGGCTCAATACACTGTGCAGATCGCAAACCGTGAGCAGGTTCAAGAGCGCCTCAAGGCTGCCAATATCCCTACGGCCGTACATTATCCGATCCCGCTGAACCGCCAGCCAGCGGTCAAGGACGATGCCGTTCGTTTGCCAGTTGGCGAAGCCCTTGCTCAGAGGGTCATGAGCTTGCCTCTGCATCCCTATCTCGATGACGCCTCGCAGCGTTTCATCATCAAAACACTGCAAGAGAGCCTGGACGCATGACTTGTAAGATCGTCACCATCGTGGGTGCACGCCCACAATTTATTAAGGCTGCAGCTATTTCGCGAGAGATTCTAAAGCATCCAGGGGTCCTCGAAGAGGTCATGGTTCATACCGGTCAACATTACGACCCGAATATGTCCCAGGTTTTCTTCGACGAACTGGAAATCCCAGCGCCGCGCTACAACTTGGAGGTCTCAGGGGGCGGTCATGGTGCCATGACGGGGCGCATGCTTGAGGGTATCGAGCGCATTCTGCTCGACGAGAAGCCGGACTGGGTGCTGATTTACGGCGATACCAACTCTACCTTGGCAGGTGCTCTGGCTGCGGCAAAGCTGCATATTCCTGTCGCACATGTAGAGGCTGGTCTCCGCTCCTTCAACATGCGAATGCCGGAGGAAGTCAATCGTATTCTTTCCGATCGTGTGTCCAGCCTGCTTCTCTGTCCGACCGAGGTGGCTGTGCACAATCTGGCACAAGAAGGTATTAGTCAGGGGGTGCATAACGTAGGTGACGTCATGTACGACGTAGCTCTCTATTATCGCGAAAAGGCACGCGCCAATAGTCGTATTCTGCAGACGCTCGGTTTGCTGGAAAAAGGCTATGCGTTGGCGACCTGTCATCGGGCTGAAAATACCGATGATCCTGCCCGCCTGGAGGGCATCGTTTCCGCTCTGGCTGAGGTCGCGCGTGATATTCCTGTCGTACTACCGTTACACCCGCGCACCAAAAAGCTCGTTGAACAATACGGGCTGGAACACTATCTGGCGAACCTGATAGTCGTAGAGCCTCTACCGTTTTTGGATATGGTGACACTTGAGCAGGCGGCCAAGGTGATCCTGACCGATTCAGGTGGAGTACAGAAGGAAGCCTTTTTCTATCAGGTGCCCTGCATCACGTTGCGTGACGAGACAGAGTGGGTGGAAACGGTGGAGTTGGGCTGGAATCAACTGGTCGGGGCTAGCCGTTCTGCGATTCTCCAGTCTTATGCGCGTCTTGCTGACGCCCCGGTGGTGGCCCATGGCACTCCCTATGGTAAAGGCTTTGCCAGTCGCTTGATTCTCGAAGAACTCATGAGAGCTTCTTGAGATGAATGTTCTGCTCAGCCTGATCAAGCATCGCCACATTCTTTACTCGACCGTGATGCAAGGGCTGAAGAAAAGAACCAGTGGCAATGTATTGGGCGCGCTATGGCTTTTGCTCTATCCGCTCCTGTTCCTCGGGATGTATAGCTTGGTGTTCGTGCAGATATTGCAGGTGCGAATTCCGGGTTTGGGTACCTCGGACTACATTCTCGTTGTGTTTTCCGGGCTTGTGCCTTTTTTGGCATTCGCAGAGGCTTTTGGGGCGGGTACGGTGAGCATTGTCGGCAACCGTGATCTTCTGATGAACACCCTCTTCCCGATTGAACTGGTTGTGGCTCGCGAGGTTCTCATCGGCCACACCACGATGGGGATGGGCATGCTCCTGCTCTGGGGGGCCGTTCTGCATTTCGATTCCCTGCGCTGGACGCACCTGCTGGTACCGTTGATCTATCTGCTTCAGATCATGATGGTGCTGGGGTTGGTCTGGATCACCGCGAGCTTGACTGTATTCTTTCGCGATTTTCAGCAGGCCATTCCGATTTTGGTGCTGTTTCTGATGATGATCTCGCCAATCGGTTATACCTCCGAAATGGTTCCTGAGGGCTTGCAGGGTGTCCTGCTCTTCAATCCCTTGGCCTGGCTGATGGAGCTCTATCGCGCATGCCTGATGAAAGGGGTGGTACCTTTGGAGCAGCTAGGACTGTTTACGCTGTTTGCCTGCACATTATTCGCTCTTGGGGGAGCGCTGGTTCTTCGACTCAAGCCGCTGTTTGCCGACTATGTCTGATTTAGCGATTTCCCTACGCGGAGTAAGCAAGGTATTTCGACGTTTCCAACACCCCGGCTGGCGTGCGCTCGATGCGCTTGGCTGGCCTGTGTCGCACAAGCGCTATGACCTGTTCCAGGCGCTTTCCGATGTCAATATCGACATTGTTCGCGGTGAGAAGGTCGCATTGATCGGTCGTAATGGTGCCGGCAAGAGCACTTTATTGCGGCTTATTTCCGGTCAGATGCGTGCGGACAGTGGTCAGATCGTCGTGAATGGCCAGGTTCAGGCGCTGATGACCTTGGGAACTGGGTTTCATCCGGATTTCACCGGAATCGAGAACATCCGCTCTGCGCTGTCTTATCAGGGCGTTAGTCCTTCGCGAATGGATGACTGTGTTGAGGAAATAGCCGATTTCACGGAGCTGGACACGTTTTTGCAGCGGCCCGTGAAGGAGTATTCGGCGGGCATGTATGCGCGCCTAGCCTTTGCAGTAGCTACCACCATTACCCCTGAAGTGCTGATCATTGATGAGATTCTGGGCGCAGGTGATGCCTATTTTCTCGGAAAGTGCATTCAGCGAATGAAAGCGCTGACCAGCCAGGGGGCGACAATTCTGTTCGTCTCCCATGACATCAGCTCAGTGCAAATGCTGTGTGATCGCGGCATCTGGCTTGAAGGTGGGCGGATTCGCCAGGACGGTCCTCTGTTGCCGGTAAGCAAAGCTTACCTGGCCAGCGTCCGAGAGGAGGAAGAGCGGCGTGTTCGTGCCAAGAGTATGTCACTGACGCGCGGTCAGTTATCTGCTCTGACGGTAGATGGCGCACAAAATAGCCTGTTGCGCTTGGTCGGAGTAGATGGGGTTCCACCCTCCGAGCCGTTGCTGGTTCGCGCAATTCGATACGGAGATACTCAGGGAGAGCTTGGCTGTATCGATATGGATGGGGACCAGGGCAGTGGTTCCTGCCTGATAGTCGATGAGCAGTTCATGAACTGGAAACGCATCGACCAGACATGCTGGGCATTCGGTGACTACGGGGGGCGTTATCAGCATGCACCGCTGCAGATAACGTGGCCAAACGCAATCCCTGATGGCGCTTGGGTGCAGCTGGATGTACGGGGTGGTACAGGCACACCTATCTCGCTCGAGCAGTATGACTCCGCGCAGGAGCAATACTGCACTTTGGCCGAAATCAGTGGTGACAATGCGCAGGAATGGCAGAGCGTACTTGCGCCATTGCAAACGGATGCCGCTCTCGCTCAAAACAAATCGGCCGCAGTACTGGCCGATCTACAGGAGCTTAGCAGTGACGACCGCTACGGCAGTGGCGAAGCACGCATCACTGGCTTGGGATTCTTCGATGCGGAAGGAGCGCGGCGTCACACTCTGATCAGCGGTGAGCCGGCATTTGCCGTGATCGCATTCGAGGCGGACCTGCCTGTATTGGACCCTGTTCCGGTGATGGCAATCTATCGTCCAGACGGAACGTGTGCGATGCAGGTCATCGCTAGCATGAGTGGCCACCGTTTCGATCGTCTTGAGGGAAAAGGAGGTATTCGTATCGACTTTTCACCTCTTCTGCTTGGGCCGGGTGACTATCTGGTGTCGATCGCTCTTTTTCGTGAGCTGAATCTGGCCTCTTCGGTCGAACCCGCTTCCTACGACCTTCATGACCGCTGCCATGCGTTGAAGGTTCTACCGCCGCCGGGGATTCATGTGCAGATCGGTGTGGTCAATCAACCTGCCCATTGGGGGCTGATCCAGTGAGCCAGGACATACGTCTCTACGACGCTGCGGAGATCTGGAATCAACCTCTGCAGTTGGGCCAGCGCAACCTGCTGCAGGCCATCCGCGATTTTCTGCCGAAGAACGTCCATTCGTTGCTTGACGTAGGTTGTGGCGATGGGAAGTTGACATCCAGGCTGCTGGAGTCGGAAGCGTTGACTATCGTGGGCCTCGATAGTAGTGAAGAGGCTCTTTCGCGCCTGCCTTTCCCTGGGGTGCGAGGCGATGCACAGGCTCTGCCGTTCCCGGAGGGAGCGTTTGACGCGGTCATGAGTACCGACGCTCTTGAGCACATGCCCGATGAGGAGGAGGTGGCTGCGTGGAATGAGCTATTCCGTGTGGCATCCAAGGTCGTCATCGTTGCCGTGCCGTTTCGGGAGGAGTTACTGGATGCTTCGGCTTGTTGCTCATCATGCGGTCACCGCTATCACGTCAACTGGCACCAGCGTAGTTATGACTTGGACGATCTCTGGCGGCGGACCCCTGAGGGCTGGAACATCCGTGCCACCGTTCTTGCCGGGGAGCCTTGGAATGCCATGCTCCCGCCGGAGACGAGGTTACGCCGTTATGCGCTGAATGAGTGGGCGGGCTGGGAGCTGGCAATGTGCCCTAGCTGTGGGGCCACTGGTCAGGCAGCGCCTGCCCTTGAACCGCTGCCGACTCTCCTGGCTGTAAGTCTGGCTGAACAGCTCTATCCCGAGCTTGCAAAACACCGATACTGCCGAAGCCATAGCGAGATACTCGTAGTTTTCCAGCGAGAAGGGTGTGTGCTGGAAAACGCTCCGCCACCAGCGGCAGAGCAGTATGAACAAATGGCTACTTGTGTGGATTTTACCCGGCAGCCCGCTGCGCCAGACTTGCAATCATTTTCTCAGATTGCTCAACACGTCGCGGCAAGTGACGGAGGCTGGCGTATCCAGTTCCCGCTTTACGAACCTGCTCCATTGCTCGAGGTGCGCCGCATTCCTGGTTCTCGGGAGGCATTGCATCTCGTCCTGGAGGACGCGATCGGATGCTTGTACGAGGGGTGCGTCCTTGCAGAGGGTGTAGACCATCAGTTCCACGAGCTGCCGCGTCAGCCTTTTGCGGGCTACTACGGCATTCTCGCGTCCTGCTCCGCAGATGAGCCTTTCGCTTCCATACGCCTGGGGCAGGGGCCAGCTTTCCAGCGATTGCAGGTCTCGGCCCCACAAGAGGCGGCGTATATGAAGCTGCAGCACAGCGCTGGCCCGTTGTTTGTCCAGGTGAGTCAGCCGCTCTGGTTCGACCCGGCGAGCCTGGAGTGCGACGGCCAATCGCTGCGGCCGGAACCAGAACAGGTGCTGAGGGGGATACAGAGGAGCCTGGAGCGAATGCTGCCTCATCTGGCTTCGCGGGGCAGCGATTCGCCTCCGGGACTGGTGCAGGAAGTCAACCAGTTAAAGGTGCACATCCAGAATCTCGACGAAGAGCGCCAAGGATTGCAGGAGCGAGCCCGGGAAGCCGACAGGCTTGCTGTCGATAAGCAGAACCTGATGGCGGAGCGCGATGCCTTGCTAGAGCGTGCCAAGGAGGCGGATCAGCTAGCAGTGGAAAAACAGAATCTCCTGGCAGAGCGAGATGTATTGCTTGAACGTGCCGAGGAGGCTAACCGGCTTGCCGTAAACATCCAGAATCTCTCGGCGGAGCGCGCGGCACTTCTGTTGCGTGCCGCGGAGGCGGATCAACTTGCAGTAGACAAGCAGAATCTGCTTGCCGAGCGTAACGCGCTGCTGCAGAAGGCGTATCGGGTCGAAAGCCAGGCAGTGCGTTTGCAGAACCTGGAGGCTGAGCTTGAGAACCTGCATGCCAGGGTAAGCGAGGCCGACAGGTTGGCGGTCGACCATCAGAATTTGACAGCAGGACATGATGCTCTGCTGCAGAAGGCGTTATTGGTCGATGTACAGGCGGTGCAGCTACAGAACCTGGTTGCTGAGCGTGATGCCTTCTCAGAACAGGCAGTGCTTGCGGAGCAGCGATTAACCGAGCTTTCTTTCCAAAAACAAGAACAAGATACCTTGCAAGAGCAGCTGCGAAACCGTCTGAGGGAGGCGGAAGAAGCACTGTGTACCAAACAAAACCAACAAAATCTGTATGAAGCGGAAAAGCAATCACTGGAAGATGAATTGATTGCCTGCAGAACACAATTAGAAAAGTTAAGCCAACAGCTCGAAAACCGGCTGGGAGCCCTTACCAGGCGTTTGATGAAAGCGCTGGTAAAAGATAAGTAGGAGAGCCTTATGGCTTGTGTATTGATGCTCTGCCACGACCAGCACCTCGACCGCCGTGTCGTCGCGCAAGCAGTTACCCTTATTCGAGAAGGCCATTCTGTACATTTGCTGGCCCTGTCGTTCGACGGTCAGACTTCTCATGAGCATATGCCGGAAGGCATTGAGTTGACCCGGATAGGTTTGAATCACATCATTCCAGAGAATTCCATTTACAAGGGGTACATGGCGCGGCAGCACAGGCTGAACGATCTCTTGAACTGGGCTGCTAATCGCTATTCCCAAGGTGTGGGCGGCTTTCAGCGGCTATTCAACTATATGAGTCGATTGAATTGGGGGCTCTATAAGATTTTGCTGTTGGCGCGTTATCGCAACCGCGCTCTTCATGATCCTTTGCCATTCCGCCAGGCATTTGTCAGCCATGGCATTACACATCCCAGTGATCTTGTTCAAGTGCATGATCTCCCGGCGCTTGAGGCCGGAGCCGAGTTGGCCAGTGCTTGGGGTGTACCTCTTGTTTATGATGCCCATGAGTTGTACCCAGAACAGAAGTCCTTCTCGCAAGCGCAGCGCGCTATCTGTTCGGAGGCTGAGCAGCGTCTGATCAAGAGCGCCGATCTTGTCTTTGCGGTAAACCAGTCTATTGGTGAGGAAATGGCTAGGCGATACCAAATTCCACAACCGGTGACGTTGCTTAATGCTATTGATCCGCCTTCAGAGTTCAATCCTGATGTGCGTTACGACCTGTTGCGTGAAAAACTAGGCCTTTCCGGGCAGCGACGAATTCTATTATTCCAAGGTGGTTTTGCCCCTCACCGTAACCTCGAGATATTGATAGAGGCTATGGGCCATGTTCGGTCTGTTGATGTCGATCTGGTCATGATGGGGTTCGGTGTTTTTGGCGAGATTCTGAAAGCAAAAGCTGCACGGCTCAAACTGTTAGGAACGCGTGTTCATTTTCTTCCAGCCGTGCCGCAGAGTGAGCTGCTACAGCATAGCGCGTCGGCTGATATTGGAATAATTCCTTATCCGCATGTGGACCTCAACTCATATTATTGCACGCCAAATAAGTTGTTCGAGTTCATCCAGGCCGGTTTGCCGATTTTGGCAAATGACTCGCCAGAGCTGAAGCGCTTCGTGCAGGAGAATGGCTTTGGGCAATGTGCGTTGATGGAAACGCCACAGTGCATTGCTCGAGCCATCGACGCTGCCTTCGCTTTGAGTGATAAGGCGCATTGGCGTAGTGCGATTCAAAATAAAAGAAGTGATCTCTCTTGGCATGGTCAAGGGGTGATTTATCTTGCGGAAATGGCCAGATATTTAAATGCTTCAGTAGGCGTTGTACCTGCTAAGTCTGATGTGGGTGTGGCTTTATGATTGATTTGCGCCAGCTGTGTTTAGCATTTTTTCTTGGCTCGGCTATCGTTTGTGGTGCCTTTGCTGATTCCGCTACTAGTCGCTTTCAAACCAATGTCGACGGAGCTAAGCATAGCATTAGCTCTACTGGTGTTCCTCGGCTATCTATCGAAGGTGTTGGTGTTGTGGAGCATCCTGCATGGACAGCGCTTTATGCCTTAGCCTATGCCGGTGTTGAGGACTATGATCCCAGTTTAGGGTTGAAGCCTGATTCTCAACGTTTTTCAGCAGCAATAGATTGGCTGAAGGCTAATCTCGTTCAGAAAAATGAGCTTTGGGTTTGGCCTTATACCTTTGACAGTACTTACAACGATGTGTCCATCAAGGCTCCTTGGAGCAGTGCTTTTGCTCAGGCTGCCGGCATTCAAGCTTTGCTGGCACACTGGAAAATAACCGGAAACAAGCAAAGCCTTGCGGTCGCGAGGAAAGCGGCACAAGCATTATTCACTCCCTTGGATCAAGGTGGTTTTCTGTTCCGTTCAGGAGACGATATTTGGTTCGAAGAGATACCTGAGCCTGCCGCTAATCCCTCTCATATCCTGAATGGTCACATGCGGGTTCTTTTGGCGCTTAACGAGCTGGCCGAAGCCACCGGTGATAAACAATATCAACGGTGGTTCAGCCAGGGCAGCGATACCCTGCTGCGTTGGTTGCCACAATATGACTCGGGTTACTGGCTGCGTTATGACCTCAACCCCCGTAAGGATGAGTTGCTGTTTCGTCTGGCCAATCCCTACGGCTTTGCCAATCCCGAGCTGGCTATTGACCGTATTGTTCTGCGTGACCCACTGACTGGCGAGGAGTCCGTTTTGAATGTGGGCGGGCCAGGGGATGCGGAGGGTGCGCTGCGTATTGCTGGCAATGACTGGGGACAGATTGAACAACTCAACGGTCGTTCCGTTCGGCGTCTACGCCCCGTAGCGGGTTCTCGGGAAGCCGTGAACAGCGAGGGGCAGATGGTCGCGCCATTTAGCTATTTCTATCTGAAGCTTCCTGGGGAATGGAAGGACAATCTACGTAAAGCGCCTTATGAGCTGAGTATAGAGTATCTGGATGAAGCGCCAGCCAACCTGGAGATTCAGATGCGCTCCATCGCGCCGGGTCGTGAAACATTCAAGAAACTGAACGATAGCGATCTGTTGATTTCCGGAAAAGGCGCATGGCGTAAATGGAACGTTAACCTTTATCCTAGTGACCTGGGGTACTGGGTTGGAAGAACTTATGCTAACAAGCATAAGGAGTATTTGACCTTGTTGTCGCAACGCGATGCTCGTTTTTCTGCCTGGGCGAAGACTGCAATAGCCTATGCTCAAACGCTCGAATCTGGTGGCGGGTTCGATATCGTGCAGCCAGAAAGTAAAGTGCTTCCTGATCAGACTCCGGTATTGCCTGTCTACTCTCTAGATAATAACGGTGTGGTTCTTATGCACATGCCGCGCGCTGGTGCGGATGTGGCAGATAAAATAGGGGTTCCGGTCTATTCACCATATATCATTGCCACTCAGGCAATTGATGGTCAGAACATGGCCGGGCTAGAAGGCTTCTTGAAGCCACTTGGAATCGACAAGGCTAGAGTTGGCGCGGCTCCTGCATTGAAGTGGCTGTTGGATCGTGATAATCAAGAGATAGTGAGTGGTGCCATTTTATATCCATTCGATTTTGATAATGCGTATAACGATGTTGTGACGAAAGCCTCTTGGCCTTCTGCGTTTGCGCAGAACTATGTTCTGAAGGCGTTGAGTTACTCTTTGCCAACTGCAAGGAAAGACTATAAGGGGGTCAAGAACGTACTTCGGGGTGTGTTGCGTTCTTATGAAGTTGACGTGTCTGAAGGCGGCATCGTCTCTGTCGATAAGGCGGGTGGGTACTTTTTTGAAGAGGTTCCAAATAGAACGCATGTTTTTAATGCGCAGGTTTCAAGTATTCCAGTTCTTTTCGATTCGGCCATGCTGCTTGGTGATGAGGCGGCGAAAGAGCCGATTGACAAAGGGGTGACTTCCCTGCGTCGCAATGCTCATCTTTTTGATACGGGTTATTGGTTGCGTTATGACTTGAATCCTAAGAAAGAGCTACTCTTTCAGTTTGATTGGCTGTCAGGCGATGCTTCGCCATTGATTGAAGAAGTGGATTTTGACAGTCCGCAGTTTTCTAAAAGAAATAGGCTGCGTGTTGGAAGCGAGCAGGGGTTTGAAGGAGCGTCGCGTATCGCTGGCCTTGAGTGGCAGCCAGTACAGCTCGTTGACGGTAAGCAGGTACGGGCCTTTGCAAATGGTTACTTAGCTCACAATGCTCCTGTTAAAGGGGGTACGCGTCATAATGTATACATGTTGATGCAGCTTCCTGACTCTGGCTTTGATGATTATTTTGACGTCCTGCCTCATCGTTTGGTTATTCGTTATAAGGATGTCGCAAAGGGCCAGTTTGGGGTCAAGGTTCAGTCTATTAATGAAGGCAATGTTCTTGACTTTGTGCCCTTGAGGAACTCTCTTATTACAACGCTCGGCGACCAACAGTGGAAGGAGGCCGTCATTGAGGTTCGTCCTCAGGACATGGGGTGGTACAAAGGGGCTGATTATCAGGTTTTTGAGGTTGAACAACTGGATCGCATTTCTAAGCTGACGGGTGACTGGTTCTTTTCCCAGTATGCGGAGCGTCAACGCTATTATCTGGATGCTAAGGCCAAAGGGGAAGATGTCATTGTTCAGCCGTCGTTTCGAACGCCTGTGAAAGAGGTGCCTCTTTCTGTCATAGAGGCATCGTCAACCTATGATGGCTTTGGCTTTGATAATGCGCTTGATGGGGATTCTGATAATAATTATGTTGCTGGCCTGGAGGGCTTGTCTTCCGAATATGTTGTTTTGAAGGCGGCAAGGCCTGTTCGCTCGGCTAAGCTTAAGGTCCGCTGGGAGAGTCCTATTAACTATGCCGGGAAGGTGCGTTTGTTTGCACTGGACGGTGGGGTGAAAAGAGCGCTTGCTGAGTCAGATCAGCGCAGTGGTGATGATCTGGAGCTGGTTTTTGGCTCTGAGCAAGATGTCAGTTTGTTGCGCTTGGAATTTTCAGATTTTTCTGGTCAGCCAAGAGTTTTGATACGGCTTTTAGAGCTACTAGAGTTGTCTTCTGGTGCCGATGTTTCTGCTGTGGCTTCCAGGGCCCTTGTCGGTAATTTTCTAGAGGCTCTTGATGTTCATAATCCGCTTCATATTTATCGTCTTCCAGTGACCTGGGATATGAAAAAACTATCCGATGATCTTGCAGGCGGTATGGCCACTGATCATCAGAAAGTACTTGCTTTTATGCGTTATATTGATGGCTTTGATGTCGGGGTGGCCAAAAGCCCATCGCCAGATGATACCGTTACAGAACGTAAGGGAGCGTGCGGTTCCTTTACCAATACCTTGCTTGCTCTGGCAGCCGCACAGGGGCTTGAGGGGCGTGTCGTTAGCTTATTGAATTACCCAGCGAATGATGGTCATGCTGTTGCTGAAATAAAAATTGATGGGAAATGGAGGCTGTATGATCCGACATATGGCGCCTTTTATACATTGAAAGGCTCTGATCTACCTCTTTCTTTATCGGATCTGCAATCTGCCTATGCGGCTCATGGCGATCAGGTAGTCATTCACCATGAGTCGCGTCGCGCCGGGGCTGACTCTTACACGGGACGAGGTATTTTCACCAAGGCCAATCCTATTGGTGTGATTGGTGCTGATAAACCCCTTATTTTTCCTCTCTCTTTCGATTTGGCCGAAAGAAAAACACTTGACTCTTCAGAGTTTGGCCCGCGTTGGCAGGGAGCCAATTTCATTGGCGCGGCCTCAACCAACCAGCAACAGGACTGGCTGTTCAAGAACTTACAGGTTGGCAAACGTTATCGGTTTGAGGTTACGGCCAGTTGGCTCGGTGGCGACCTTGGTCCGGGTGACTCTGTATTTAGGATGCGTGCGTCTGTAAAGGAGGGGGATGGCGAGGAGCATGAAATGGTGCACGACTTCGATTTTAAAGACGAGAAATCACCGTCATGGTCTATCCCATTTCTGGCGGTTTCAGAGAGTCAGTTAATATCTATAAGGCATGATTACCTGGGGCCGAAGTATAGATATATGACTATGCAGAGTTACAAGATTCTGGAAGAAGATTGAGCTAATAGGGAATTCTATGTGCGGTATCGTAGGGTCTTTGCAAAGTGTCGGCCGTGTTGGCGAAATCGCTAACGGTCTTAATAAGATGATGTCCGCCATTCGTCACCGTGGCCCTGACGGCGATGGTGTTTGGTTGGATGAGCGCCGTCCAGTTGGTCTTGGTCATGTAAGGTTGGCGATCATAGATCCGGAGCACGGCAAGCAGCCGATGGTTACGGAAGATGGTCGTTTTATCGTTGTTTTCAATGGTGCCATTTATAACTATCTAGAGTTGCGGCGTGAGCTGATAGGGAGGGGGCATCCTCTTCATAGTTACTCGGATACGGAAGTGTTGCTTTATGCCTACCGAGAGTGGGGCGAGAGCTTTGTCGATCGTTTGGTTGGCATGTTCGCTTTTGCTATCTGGGACAAGCATGAGCAGAAGCTGTTTTGCGCGCGTGATCGTATCGGCATCAAGCCCTTTTATTTCCACTTCGATGGGCAGCGCCTGCTGTTTGCCTCTGAAATAAAAGCAATTCTTGCTGATTCTTCAGTAAGGGCGGAGGCGAATGCGAAGGGGCTTCAGGACTATCTGACGTTCCAGTTCTGCCTGAATGAGAAAACGTTGTTCAAGGGCATTGAAAAGCTGGAGCCCGGACACTGCCTTTCAGCTGAGTATGTTGGGGATCGGCTCAAGATACAGGTTCGCCAGTATTGGGATCTGCATTACCACATTGATGAAGAGCATGATGAACGTTACTTCATTGATACCCTGGCTGGATTGATCGATGACTCCGTGCGTCTGCATATGCGTTCGGATGTGCCGCTGGGGGCGCACCTGTCAGGCGGGCTCGATTCCAGTGCGGTCGTATGTCTGGCGTCCCGTATGCTGGGTGGAGAGCAGATCAAGACCTTTACTGGTGCTTTCAGCGAAGGTCCTCAATTTGACGAGACGGCTTATGCCAAGGATGTGTCAGCATTCGCCAATACGGCCTATAACGAAATTTATATTCCGGCCGGCCATGAGTTGCCTGATGTCCTGCCGCGCCTGATGTACTACATGGATGAGCCTTTAGCTGGTCCGGGCGTCATTCCGCAGTACTACGTTTCCCAGCTGGCCAGCCAGCAGGTGAAGGTCGTGATGGGGGGGCAGGGTGGTGATGAGTTGTTCATCGGTTATGCCCGCTACATGGCCGCTTACCTTGAAAAGTGCCTCTCAGGTGCGATTTATCAGACTGCCAACCAAAACCGTTATGCGGTTTCACTGGAGTCGATCGTTCCCAATTTGCCTTTGTTGGCAACCTATCAGCCAATGATGCAGGGGTTGTGGAAAGAGGGGTTGTTCGGGCCGAGTGATCAACGCTATTTCAGTTTAGTGGACCGCAGCGATGGTCTGAGTCACCTTTTCGATCAGAATGCCATTCGCAGTACTTGCGGTTACTCGCCTTTCGAGTCTTTTCAGCGCATTTTCAATCGCGATGAGTTGCACTCTCTGGTCAATCAAATGACTTACTTCGACCTAAAAGGCTCATTGCCAGCATTGTTGCATGTGGAAGATCGCACCAGTATGGCTGCCTCCATAGAGTCGAGGGTTCCGCTGTTGGATCACCGCATTGTCGAGTTCATGGCTACGGTTCCTCCAAATATCAAATTTGCAGGCGGGCGCATGAAGCACCTTTTCAAGGAGTCTGTTCGCAGTGCTGTGCCGACGAGTATTTTCGAGCGTAAAGACAAGATGGGGTTCCCAACTCCGTTGACTCAGTGGACGAAAGGGCCGGCACGTGATTTCGTGAGGGATACGCTATTGTCCCAGCGGGCTCGGGAGCGTGGACTGTACAATGTCGATGCTGTTGAGCAGGCGTTAGCGAACGAGCGCGAGTTCGGTCGTGTGGTGTGGGGGCTGCTGAACCTCGAGTTGTGGCATCGCGTGTTCATTGACGGGGATATGAAACCTAGTGGTGTCTGAGCGCAAGAGTTCTCCCCGTCGTTTACTGATGCTGTGCAATGATCGCCAGATAGATCGTCGCATTCTCCTTCAGGCTGATAGCCTGGAGGAGTCGGGTTGGCAGGTTGTGATCCTGGCTATGCCGTTGGATGACGGCGGGGTGGATTCCGACCTGCGCGTGCACCGCATCGGTGCGGCGGCAGGTTCATCTGTGCGCCGTGAGCATATTGTCCTCTCGTGTTATCGCCTGGTGCGTCGAGGCTTGGCGATGAATGGCGCGCTGATGCAGCGGTTGAAATCCTTTGCCTGGCAGTTTCTTGTCGATCATGAGCGCTTCTATCTGAATCTCTTTCTGGCGGACGGTCGCCGTTTCGAGTCGGATGTAGTGGTGGCGCATGACCTGCCCATGTTGGTGGTGGGGCGCACGCTGGCCAGAGAATTCGGTGCGCGTTTGGTCTATGACAGCCATGAGCTGTATTGCGAGCAGGAGTTTTCTCGGGGGCAGCAGATCAGCTGGGCCAGGGTCGAGCGACGCCATATTCATGCTTGTGATCGTGTCATCACCGTCAACCCGTCTATTGCGAGTGAATTGAAGGCTCGCTACGGACTGGATAGCGTGCAGGTGATTTATAACGCTGAACGTGTCGGGCCGCTGGGTGCTCGATCCTGGTACCTGCATGAGCGTTTCTCCATAGCCCGTCAGCATCCAGTTTTGCTGTTCCAGGGAGGGCTGTCGGCTGGGCGTAATTTGGTCGAACTGATCGAGGCGATAGCGTTGATCGAGGACTGCCCGGTTCATTTGGTTGTGCTGGGAGATGGTCAGCTGGCAGGCGCACTTGAAGCACTGGTCGCACAACGGCGGCTGTCTGCGCGTGTGCATTTTCATCCGGCTGTGGCTCAAGCCGACCTGCTTGCAATAACTGCGTCTGCAGATGCGGGAGTTATCCCTTATCAGGCTATCTGTTTGAATAATTTCTATTGCACTCCTAACAAATTATTCGAGTTCATTGCTGCGGGTTTGCCGATTCTGGCCAGCGATCTGCCAGAGCTCAGGCGCCTGGTGGTAGGGCACGACGTTGGGCAGGTGTTCGATTTATCCAGGCCTGAGAAAATTGCGCGAGCCATCGCCGACTTTTTCTCTGACAGTGAGCGTATTGATACGTGGCGCGATAACCTGAGAGTGGTTCGCGAACAATTGAGTTGGCAATGTGAGGGAGAGCGGCTCAAGGAAATTTATGAGGCGCTTGCATGAAAATTGCCGTCGTCTATCAATACTACCAGGGGCACTCTGCGCCAGGGCATTCGCTGATTTATGAATATACGCAGCATTTGGCTGAGCAGGGGCACCAGGTTACAGTGATCTCAGGCGAAACCGGCTATATGCGGCCCGATCAGCCCAGGCGCCCATGGTATAAGCGTTTGCTACGTATTGAGCATGACGGTCCGGTCAAGGTTGTTCGGACCTATACCTACAGCGAACTGCATCGTAGCTATCTGGGACGCCTGATCAGTTTCATTTCGTTTTCGCTAACGGCGCCGATCGGACTTTTGCGTGCCGATAAGCCAGATGTGCTACTAGCGTCTTCACCTCCAATCTTCCCTATGTTTTCGATCTGGCTCGTGTGCAGATTACGACGTATTCCAATGGTTTTTGAAGTTCGTGATCTGTGGCCGGAGTCTGCGATTCAGATGGGGCTCTTGCGCAATCGTGCACTGATTGCCGTTATGTCGTGGATGGAGCGTGTCCTCTATGATCATTGCGACTTGGTTGTCGCGCTGACTCAGGGCATACATGACGACATTGAGCGTCGAGGGTGGCCTGCAAACAAATTGAAGGTGATCACCTGTGGTGTAGATCTAGAGATGTTATTCCCTGATCTTTGTGCGGGGCGGACGATTCGTCTTGAGCATGGATGGGGTGACCGCAACGTGATCTTGTATCTCGGTGCGATGGGGCAAGCTAACAATCTTGATCTCATGCTCGATGCGGCAGGCAGATACGAGGATAAGGAAGTCCTGTTCGTACTGGTGGGTGATGGGATGCAGCGCCCTCATCTGGAGGCGCGGATTCGAGCCGAATGTCTCGATAATGTGGTGATCTTGCCATCGGTTCCCAAGGCTATGGCAAGGGCTTATATCAACGCGGCAGACATTTGCCTTGTTACACTAATGGATATTCCGCTGTTTCAGGGGGCAATCCCCACTAAATTGCTCGATTACATGGCCTGTGAACGTCCTGTCCTCTGCGGTATTGAGGGGGAAGCAGCAGAGATCGTCAGTGTTTCGGGAGCTGGGGTTGTGTTTCCCCCTTCGAGTGATCAGCTTGTTATCGCGATTAGGGCGTTACTGCTCGACCCGGAACGGCGTCACTCCATGGGTGAAAATGGTGGCCGGTACGTGCGTGCTCATTTCAACGCGCAGGTGAATCGAGCGAAAATGGAGGCGACTCTGGATAAGGTCGCGAACTCGCTGCCTTCGCGTTAACCCTTGCTCATTGGCCGCTAAACACGTGTCTTTCTGGTGCAAACGGTGGTGTGCATGGAGTGAAATCTCCATAATGCTGCACCATTTACAGGGTGCTCACTTGAAGCACTCGGAGCAGATGCTGGTAGGCAAGCACTGACTTGGCGCGCGGTGATGCGGCTGCGCAGTGTTCTCTGCCGTACGTTTTTGAGGAGTTTGAAAATTAACGTTCCCTTTATCGACCTCAAGCGCCTGGAGCCCGGTTTCCACGCGGCGCTGATGGAAAAATTCCATGCCATGACTCTGGGCGCCCAGTTTATCGGCGGTACTGAGGTAGCTACGCTTGAAAGCCGTCTGCAGGCCGAACTGCAGGTCGCGCATGCGGTGACCTGCGCCAACGGTACCGATGCCCTGCAGCTGGCGCTGCGTGCAGTGGGTGTGGGCGAGGGCGACGTGGTGCTGGTGCCGAACGTGACCTTCTGGGCGACCTTCGAGGCTGTGGTGAATGTCGGCGCCAGGCCGGTGACGGTGGATGCAGACCTCAGCGATGGCGGTGTGTGCTTCGAAGCCTTTGCTCAGGCAATCCGCGAGTCCCGGCCCAAGGCAGCACTGGTGGCGCACCTGTATGGCTGGGGCACTGCCCGTCTGCTCGAATTGCGTGCGTTGTGCCGCGATCAGGGCGTGGTGCTGGTGGAGGACGGTGCTCAGTCCTTTGGCGCCCGTTATCAGGGTGCGCCCATCTACAAGGGTGCGCACATCTCGACTACGTCCTTCTATCCGGCCAAGGTGCTGGGCGCTGCTGGTGACGGTGGTGCAGTGTTCACCGATGATGCCGATTTGGCCGACAAGGTCCGCCGCCTGGGCAACCATGGCCGCACTGCCCACTACGGCTACGGTGACGTGGGTTGGAACTCGCGACTGGATTCGCTGCAGGCGGCCTTCCTCAATCTGGCGCTGGATCACATCGAAGCACGGGTCGCCTCGCGCCGTGAGGCCGTGGCGTTTTACCAGAAGCACCTGCCGGCCACCGGTATCCAGTTGATGAATGCGCCGGCCGGCTATGAAGAAAACGGCTACTGCAATGTCTGCCTGGTGCCGGATGCCGCGCTAAAGGCCAGCCTGGAGGCTCGCCTCAAGGCCGAGGGTATTGGTTTTGGCAATATCTATCCCAGCGTCATGTCCAGTCAGCCTGGCGCTGCGGCCTACATCAAGGGCCACTTTGGCGGCCAGGTCGGCGAGCAGTTGTGTGCCTCTGTGTTGAACCTGCCGCTGTTCCCCTACATGAAGGAGGCCGAGCAGCTGCGCGTGGTCGAAGTTGTCGGTTCGGTGCTCGGAGATAGCAATGTCCGCTAACGATCTCTACATCCATCCCAGTGCCAATGTTTCGGACAAGGCCAGCATTGGCGCTGGTACCAAGGTCTGGATCAACGTACAGATTCGCGAGAACGCAGTGATCGGCGAGGGCTGCATCCTATCCAAGGACGTCTACGTCGACCACGCTGTGAAGATTGGCAGCCGTTGTAAGATTCAGAACAGCGTCTCGGTTTACAACGGTGTGGAGATCGGCGACGACGTGTTCGTCGGGCCTAATGCCTGTTTCACCAACGACAAGGTGCCACGCGCCTTCAATGCCGACTGGACGATCACTCCAACGCGCATCGAAGACGGTGCCAGCATCGGCGCCAACGCCACCATCGTATGCGGCATCACCATTGGTGAGTTCGCCATGGTCGCCGCTGGCAGTGTGGTGACCAAGGACGTTGCGCCCTACACCCTGGTCATGGGCAACCCCGCACGTGCGGTGGCTCGTATTGACCGTGAAGGTAATCGCGTTTCTGGAGATGTTTGACGTTATGCAACAAGTGCTCAAGGTAGGCCTGATTGGCCTCGGTAACATGGGGCGCAACCACCTGCGCGTACTGTCGATGCTCAAGGGGGTCGACTTGGCCTTTGTCGCCGATGCCAATGCCGAAGTCGCCGCTAGAGCCGGTGAGGCGCATGGCATCCCAGGCGTGGTCGACCCGACACCGCTGCTGGCCGAGGTCGATGCGGTGGTGATCTGCACTCCAACCGTGACCCACGCCGACTACATCCGCCTTGCTGCAGGCCATGTGAAGAACATCTTCGTCGAGAAGCCGCTGGCCGCCACCCTGGATGAGGCGCGGGAAATCGCGACCTTTGCCAGGGACAAGGGGCTCAACGTTCAGGTCGGATTCATCGAGCGTTTCAATCCCGCAGTGCAGGCACTGAAGACGGTACTTGATCGTACCGAGCGCGTCATCAGCCTGGACTTCACCCGAACCAACAAAGTCAGCGCGCGCATCACCGATGTCGATGTGGTGACCGATCTGATGATTCACGACATTGATTTGGCCCTGTACCTCAACGGCCCAGCCCAGTCGGTAGCCGCACACGGCTTTGCACACGGCGACATGATCGACTTCGCCTCGGCACTCATCACCCACGAGAACGGTCAGTTCTCGCGCATCCAGGCCAGTCGCGTGACGGACAAGAAAATCCGCCAGATCGAAGGCACCTGCGTCGATATGTTCGTTGACTGCGACCTTCTGCGTAAAGAAATCCTGATCAACCGCCAGTCCGAGGCGCGTGATAGTGGCAGCCTGCCCTACGCCATATCGGCGATCCAGGAGGCTGTCGCCGTTCCACCACAGGAAGCCCTGCTGACCGAGCTGCAGGCATTCATGGCTAGTTGCCGTCAGCCGGCCGCCGGCCAGGTTCCGGGTGTCGACGCTGGTGTCGATGCAATGACGATATGTGCACAAATTCAGGCGGCGGTTCAGGCATGACGATTCGAGAAGGTTTTGCGGGCAAGGGTATTCTGGTCACGGGCGGCGCCGGCTTCATCGGCAGCCACCTGGTGGACCGCTTGCTGGCCGAGGGTGCCGCTCACGTGGTGGTGATCGACAACCTCTTCGTCGGCTCCGAAGACAACCTCGTCGAGGCCCTGGCCAGCGGTAAGGTCACTTTCTATCGCGATGACGCTGAGTTGAGCACCAGTCTGGAGTACATCTTTGCCAACCACGCTATCGACGTGGTGTTCAACTGTGCCACCAAGGCGCTGAACTACTCCTTCCTCAATCCGGCCAATGCCTTCGACACCAACGTCAAGGTGGTACTCAATCTGCTCGAGCTACAGCGCCGTGGGCTGTTCAAGACCTTGTGCCACTTCTCCACCTCGGAGGTGTATGGTTCGGCGGTGTACGAGCCGATGGACGAGGCGCATCCGCGTAACCCCACCACCACTTACGCCGCGGGCAAGGCTGCGGCCGATCTGGCGGTGGAGAGCTACGTGCGCATGTTCGGCGTGGATGCCTATATCGTCCGCCCGTTCAACAATTACGGGCCGCGGCAGAACCACAAGGGCATGCTGGCCGGGGTGATCCCGATCACTGCCGTGCGTCTGCTCACCGGCGGCATCCCGGAAATTCATGGCGAAGGCACCCAGAGCCGTGACTTCATCTATGTCCGTGACACCGTGGATGCTGTGGTCAAGCTGCATGCCGTGCTGCCGTCTGGCGAAACGGTGAACATCTCCACCGATAACCAGATCTCGATCAATGAGCTGATCCCGCGCATCTGCAGCCACTACGGCTACAGCGGCGAAATCCTGCGCAAGCCCGCGCGCCATTCCGACGTGCTGTCGCACAACGCCAGTAACGAGAGGGTCAAGGGGCTGATCCAGTATTCGTTGACCCCGTTCGAGCAAGGGCTGACGGAAACCCTCGACTGGTACACCCATCTGATCGGAAGTCGCGTATGAGCCAGATCCGTTTGATGAGACCCTATATCGGCTTCGATGAAGTCGAGGCCGAGTTCCGCGAGGTGTTTGATAGCGGCATCTTCACCAGGGGGCAGCATGTCGAAGCGTTTCGTGCAGAGCTGGCTGCCTATGCCGGCGTCAAGCATGCTTTCCTGACCACCTCAGCAACCACTTCGCTATGGATGTGTCTGAAGCTGTTGGAGGTTGGCCCGGGTGACGAGGTGATCGTCTCCGACTTCTCGTTCCCGGCGTCGGCGAACGTGATCGAGGATCTGGGCGCACGGCCGGTGTTCGCCGATGTCTGCCCGGAAACCTTCAACATGCGCCCTGAAGTGCTCGAAGCCCTGATTGGCCCGCGTACTAAGGCTGTCATCTTCGTCGATGCTCTGGGCAACCCGACTGGCATTACTGCGATCAAGCGCATTTGCTCGTCTCGCGGCATACCCTTGATTGAGGACGCCGCCTGTGCCATTGGCAGCTCTGAGAACGGTGTCCGTTGTGGTGCGATTGCCGACCTGACGTGCTTCAGTTTCCATCCGCGCAAGCTCATCAGCACCGGTGAAGGCGGTGCGATCACGACTCATAGCGACGAATGGGCGCAATGGCTCGCCGTCAAGCTGGCGCATGGCGCCTCCGGCATGAAGGGTGTCGCGCTGGACTTTGTCGATTACGGTTACAACTTCCGACTGTCCGAGCTGCAGGCAGTGATGGGGCGCAAGCAGTTGGCGAAGATCGATGCCATCGTCCTAGAACGCAACGGCATCCGTGAGCGATACGTGGAGCAGCTTTCCGAGCTGGGTTTCGTTGCGCAGAAGGTGGGCTCCGGCGTGGTCCACAACGTGCAGTCGATGGTGTTCAGGGTGCCCGAAGGATGTGATCGGAACCAGCTCATTGCCGATCTGCGTGGCACAGTGGAAACCACTATCGGTACCTATGCTTTGAGTTCAGGCAGCTACTTCTTGAACAAATACCGTGATGCACAGCCAACGGCGGCGAAGCTCGAAGCTACCACTATCACCTTCCCGTGCTTTACCGGGCTGGACGTAGATGCAGTGGCTTCAGCCGTGCGTGCCGTTCTGCGTTGAGGGAGGGGAGAGGGTGGAGTTGCTGAATCAGTTGAAGCGCTTCTGGCTGGAGCGCCGACGTGAGGTGGACGACCGTTTCAAGCGCACTCTGCCCCTGGGTGACTACATCGTGGATCGCTGGGAGAAGGCCCGGGAGCTGGGGTTTGGCGAGGGCACGTCTATCTATGACAGCAGTCTGGTGTTTGGTGATGTCCGTGTGGGTGAACATACCTGGATCGGACCGTTCACTCTGCTGGATGGGTCGGGCGGTGGGCTGGAGATTGGATCGCACTGTTCGATCTCGGCTGGTGTACAGATATACACCCACGATACGGTGGAGCGGTCTCTGAGCGGCGGTAAGGCCCCGATAGTTACCGCGCCGACCCGCATCGGTGCCAACTGCTACATCGGCCCCAATAGCGTGATCGTCAAAGGTGTGACCATTGGCGATGGCGTGGTTATCGGTGCCAATAGCCTTGTACTGAAAGACGTCCCGGCAGGCAGTAAGGCCTTTGGTACACCTTGTCGGGTGGTGGGACGATCTTGAGTTCTGCTGGGCGAAAAATTCCACGGGTATTTGTTGGGCCGGTAGAAATCGCGGGTATCGCAGGGGCTCTGGTGGAGGGTTTGCGTGCGTTGCAGGTCGATGCTCAGGTGATACTCAGCATTGTCCATCCCTTCAACTATGGCGATCAGTCCCACTCATGGCTAGTCAGGACATGGCAACGGATCGGAGCTGCTCGTAATGCGACAACTCGCGATAACCTGCTGCGCAAATTACTGCTGGTGGCGGCGCATGACCTGTGGGGCTGGCTCGTACTGCTGCGGGTTATCACCCGTTTTGATGCCTTCATCTTCATCTACGGCCAGACCATTACCAACTCGGCTTTTGAACTCTGGCTGCTCAAGCGTCTCGGAAAAAAGATCGTTTTCGTTTACACCGGCAGCGACAGCAGGCCTCCTTACATGGATGGCGGCTGGTTTCCAGGCCAGGTGGCAGATGAACTGCCTTTACCTACTGCATTGCTGAGTACAGTCCGCCGCTGCAAGCGAAAGCTCCGTCTGCATGAGCGCTATGCCGACTATCTGGTTAATTCACCTGCAACGGCGCACTTCCATGAGCGCCCGTACATCAACTGGTTTGCTCTTGGCATTCCCAAGACATTACCTGTCTGCCCCAGGATTGCACCGCAGCATGTAGGCAGACCGGGACCTGTAAGAGTGCTGCATGGGCCGTCGAATCCTCTGGTCAAGGGCACGGCCGAGATTCTTGAGGTGCTGGACCGGCTGCGGCGCAAAGGGCATTCGATTGAATTGGTGAAAATTCAGGGTATGCCGAACGAGGTTGTGCTGCAGGAACTGGCTCGCTGCGATTTCATCGTCGATCAGTTGTACGCGGACACACCCTTGGCGGCCTTTGCCACCGAAGCGGCTTTTTTTGGTAAGCCGGCCGTTGTTGGGGGCTACTTCGCCGAGGCGATTGATCAGTGCCTTGAATCAGCCGATATTCCGCCGAGTCTGTTTGTTGCGCCGGATGGTCTTGAAATGGCCATCGAGCGGTTGGTGGTGGACTCGGCGTTCCGTCTGCAACTGGGTGAGCAGGCGCGACAGTTCGTCCTGTCTAGCTGGAACCTGAAGGGCGTAGCGGGGCGCTATTTGCAGTTGCTGAATGGCGATATTCCCAGCCAGTGGTGGTGTGATCCGGCTGCCGTGCGCTATCTGAGAGGATGCGGGCTCCCACAGGGGCGCAGCAGAAAACTGGTAGCGTTGCTGCTTGAGCACTTTGGCGCGAGCGCCTTGCAGGTGCAGGACAAGCCTGGCCTGGAACGTGCTCTGGTCGAGTTCGCCCGAGTGGGTGAGGAGCCGGTAGATGCTTAAGGCTGCATTGCGTGACAGCCTCGTATACGGCCTGGCGTCTGTATTTTCCAAGGGGCTGGCGATCTTCTTGCTGCCGCTCTACACCCGTGTACTGTCGCCAGGCGACTACGGCGCTTATGACCTGCTGATTACCCTCGGGGCGCTGGCCAATCTGGTGGTGGCCCTGGAGATTGCCCAGGGCCTGGCGCGTTATTGGGCCGATGCGCCCGAACCGGACGAGCGTAAGCGCCTGGCCAGCACCAGCCTGTGGTTCAGTGTGCTGATGTATGGATTGTTTCTGCTGATCGGCCTGCTGGCTGCGCCGCAGCTCAACGTGCTGGTACTGGGCGATGCCCGCTACCTGGATGCGTTTCGCCTGGGGGTCGGCTTCATTGCGGTCAACGGCATCTATTACTTGCTGCTCAACCAGTTCCGTTGGGAGCTGCGCAGCAAGGCCTATGCCTTGGCCAGCGTGGCTTATGCGTTGTTCACGCTGCTGTTTGCCCTGGTCTTCTGCCTCTGGCTGGACTTCGGGCTGGTCGGAGTGATGCTGGCTCAGCTAATGGCGGCGCTGCTGTCCGGCCTGCTGTGCCTGTGGTTACTGCGCCGGACCTTCGGCTGGCTGTTCGATGTGGGTCAGCTGCATGCCATGCTGCGCTTTTCAATACCGCTGGTGCCGGCCGGCCTGGCGGTGTTCATCAGTCTGTATATCAATCGTTTTGCCCTCAATCACTTCGGTAGCCTGGAGGATGTGGGGCATTTTGGTATTGGTAGCCGTATCGCCGGCCTGGCGGCACTACTGATCCTGGGGATTCAGGCGGCGCTGACGCCGCTGGTCTACCAGCACTATCGAGACCCGCAGACGCCAGGCCAGATCGCCCGACTGTTCAGCTGGTTCATGGCGGTGGCACTGGCCGGCTGCCTGTTCCTGGCGCTGTTTGCCCGCGAACTGCTGATGCTGTTCGCGACCCCCGAGTTCATGGCCGGTGCGGCGCTGGTGGGTGTGCTGGCGCCATCGCTGCTGCTCTCGCAGATGTACATCTTCGCGCCGGGCATTGCCATTGCGAAGAAGACCCACTGGCAGCTTTGGGTGACGCTGCTGTCGGCGGTGGCCAGCGTGGCGGGTAACTGGCTGCTTGTGCCGCTTTGGGGGATCTGGGGGGCGGCGCTGGCCACCTTGCTGGCATCCACGCTGTTCTTCTTTTGCTGGCTGTCGCTCAGTCAACGTCTGTACAGGATTCCTTATGCCTGGCGGGCATTGCTGCTGTCGAGCCTGGGCTTCGTGGTGTGCGCCGGGGTGGGCGTGCAGCTTGAGGCAACGGAGCTGGCGCTGCCTTTGACGCTGTTGCTCAAGAGTCTGCTGATGTGTGTGCTGCTGGGGCTGGTCGTGGTATGCGGGCTGTTGCCCCTGGCAGACCTGAGGGCCCTGCTGCAGCAACTAAGACGCCGTGTGAGTGGATCTGCTCGTGTGTGATTTGCAAGGCGGGATCGCCTTGTCTTTGGAGATTGGATAGTCATGTGCGGTATCACGGGGGGGTGGTGGCCTGGCAGGCCGGCCCAGCTGGACGAGAGGTTGAGTCAGGCGCTGGCGGCGATGCACAGGCGTGGCCCGGATGACCATGGCTACGAGCTGTACACAAGTCAGGGCGGGGTGACTGCGCTCGGGCATACCCGGTTGTCGATCATCGACCTTTCTGCGGCAGGGCATCAGCCTATGCAGTCGCAGGACAAGGCCGTGTCGATCGTCTTCAACGGCGAGATCTACAACTACCGTGAGCTGCGCACGGAGCTGGAACCGCTGGGGCATCGCTTCGTCTCCGGTTCGGACACCGAGGTGCTACTGGCTGCCTGGCGTCAGTGGGGGCGCGCGTGCCTGCCGCGGCTGGTGGGCATGTTTGCCTTCGTGGTGTTCGACAGCGCGCGGGGTACCCTGACCTGCGTGCGCGATGCCTTTGGCATCAAGCCGTTCTTCTACACCCGTGAGCAGGGCAGCTTTCTGTTCGCCTCCGAGGTGGGGGCGATAAAGGCGCTCAAGCAGGAGCGTGTGCAACTGGACTGGCAGCGCGCCTACGACTACCTGGTGCATGCCGACTACGACAGTGGCGCGCACAGCTTCCTCGATGGCGTGCTGCACCTGTTGCCCGGCCACCTGGTCGAACTGGATCTGACTTCTGGTGCGCTGGGTGAGCCGCAGCGCTGGTGGACACCATGCATCGAGGAGCGCAGCGACCTCAGTTTTGCCGATGCCACCGAGCAGTTGCGCGAGCGCTTCCTGTCTAGCGTGCGGCTGCATCTGCGCAGCGACGTGCCGCTGGGCGCGGCGCTATCCGGCGGCATCGACTCCTCTGCAGTGGTCTGTGCCATGCGTCATGTGGCGCCGGATTTGCCGATCAACACCTTTAGCTACATCGCCCAGGGCAGTGCAATGTCCGAGGAGGTGTGGGTCGACCGAGTCAACCAGCATGTGGGCGCCCGGCCGCACAAGGTGATGGTCAGTGGCGATGAACTGGCCCGCGATCTGGACGACATGATTGCTGCGCAGGGCGAGCCCTTCGGTAGTACCAGCATCTACGCTCAGTACCGAGTATTCCAACTGGCCCGCGAGCAGGGCGTGACCGTTACCCTGGACGGGCAGGGTGCCGACGAGATGCTGGCCGGCTATAACGGTTATCCGGGGCAGCGCCTGCGCAGCCTGCTGGAAAAAGGCCGGCTGGCCGAGGCCTGGCACTTTCTCGACCAGTGGGCGCGCTGGCCGGGGCGCAGCCGTATGGCCGGAGCCAAACGCGCGGCGGCGGAAATGAGCCCGGGTGCGCTCTACGATGTCCTGCGCCGGCTCAATGGTATGGACAGCCTGCCGCGCTGGATTCGCTCGGCGTCGCTTGAGGAGCGCGGTATCATCCGTCGCTATCCGCGCCAGCTCGCTCAGGCCGGCAGTGCCGGGCGGCGAGTGATGGCCGAACTGGCCCTGTGCCTCTCTCAGCGCGGGTTACCGGCGCTGCTACGGCATGGGGATCGCAACTCGATGCGTTTCTCGGTTGAGAGTCGTGTGCCATTTCTCACCCTGGACATGGTCGAGCTGGCGCTGTCGATGCCCGAGTCCTACCTGATTTCCCCGCAGGGCGAGACCAAGCACATTTTCCGCGCAGCCATGCGAGGAATAGTGCCGGATGATATCCTCGACCGCCGCGACAAAATCGGCTTCGCCACGCCCGAACAGGAATGGCTGTTGGGCATGGCCGGCCAGGTGCGCAGCTGGCTCGTCGAAGAGCTGCAGCTACCGTTCCTCGATCAGGCAGCCATGCTGGCCGAGTTCGACCGCGTGGTGGCGGGCCGGCAGGCGTTCTCCTGGCAGGTCTGGCGCTGGATCAATTTCTGTCGTTGGTATCGCACGTTCATGGACTAGGCCGTCCGATGGACGGCATCAATCCTTTTACCCTCGGTTGTTAATCAGTTAGGCGCGTGGCGTGAAGATCCTCATTATTTCCAGTTACTTTGGCCCGGAAACCTCCGTTGGCGTGCTCAGGGTCAATGCGTTCGCGAACCACTGGTCCCGTCAGGGGCATGAAGTGCATGTGCTGACCATGCCTTTTACCGGGGAGCTACCCGCCGGACTAAGGAATAATCCTCTTATTCACGTACAGCAGATCGCCCCCTGGCTGATTCGCGGGGGCCAGGCCGGCGGAGTCCAAGGTTACTCCAAGGGGGTGAAGGGCTGGCGCCGGGTGCTGCTGTCATTCCAGTACTGGCTGAAGCGCCGGTTGCTGAGCAATTACCTCGATCCGCGCGTGCTCTGGTGGCCGCGCGTGGCGCTCGTCGGGCGGAGCCTGCTACGTGAACAGCATTTCGATCTGCTCTATTCAACGGTGCCGTCGTACACCGCGCACTCCGCGGCGGCCTGGATCAAGCAGGGGAGCCGACAGCTGTTCTGGGTCGCCGACTATCGCGATCTGTGGGCAGGCAACCCGATCTTTCCCGGCTGTGCGCCGGTGCGGGCCTTCGAGCGCTGGCACGAGCGCACGGTACTGGCCCGCGCCGACCTGATCTGTTCGATCAATACGCCGTTGCTGCAGGAATTGCGTGAACTGCATGGTCCGCGCGATTACCTGGAACTGCCCAACGGCTTCGAGGATAGCGAGGTTGATGTGTTCCGCAATGCGGCTCGGATCAGCCTGCCGGCAAAGGTGAACATCGTCTATGCCGGGAGCATCCTGCCGGGCCTGCAGAATCCAACCCCGCTGTTCTTGGCAATTCGTCAACTGGTGACTGAAGGGCTGCTGGCTGAGGGTGACCTTGCCATCTCTTTCTATGGGGACTATGCCGCGCTGGACGACTTCCCGGTTGCCCGCGATCCGCTTGTGGCGCCTTTTGTAAAACTCGCCGGCAAGGTACCCCGGCAGGAAATCCTGGCGGTGCAGAAGAGCGCTGACTTCCTGCTTTTCCTCGGTTCGCAGCCAGTAGCTGATGGTGTCGGTTCGACCAAGGGTGTGGTCAGTGGCAAGATCTTCGAGTACCTGATATCTGGCACTGAAGTGCTGGCTGTGGGTGTTACCGACGATATGTTGGTAGCAGATATGCTGCGCCAAGCAGCTGTCGGCACCCATTATGCTGCTGACGTGGCGCGGATTAGGCAGCGCCTGTTGGCTGCTGTTCAGGGCGAAACGGCCAAGGTGCAACCGAATATGGACTACCTTGACCAGTTCAGACGCAGCGTCCAGGCCGCTGCACTGCTGGATCAGGTGAGAGCCCTCAAAGGAAGCGATCGACTATGAGGATTCTCGTACTGTCGCAGTACTTCTGGCCGGAAAGCTTCATCATCAACGATATCGTGCGCACGCTGGACGAGCAGGGGCATGAGGTGGTCGTGGCCACCGGCAAGCCCAACTACCCTGACGGTAAAGTTTTCGATGGCTACCGTGCTGTGGGTACGCAGCGCGAACGTTACCTGGGGCGTATCGAGGTGCTGCGGGTGCCGCTGTGGCCGCGTGGACAGGGGGGCGCGAAGAATCTGATCCTCAATTACCTGTCCTTTGTATTCAGCGGTCTGCTGTGTCTACCGTGGATGCTGCGCGGGCGCGAGTTCGACGCCATCCTGGTGTTCGCCCCATCACCGATTACCCAGGCGATACCCGCGATCCTGCTCAAATGGTTGAAGAGGGCGAAACTGGCTCTGTGGGTCCAGGACCTCTGGCCTGAGAGCCTTTCAGCCACTGGCTTTGTGCGTAAGCCCTACCTGCTGCGTGCAGTGGGCTGGATGGTGCGCGGCATCTACCATCAGTGCGACACGCTACTCGTGCAGTCACGGGCTTTTGTCGAACCGGTGGCGCACTATGCTGACCGCGCGAAGATTCAGTACTACCCCAACTCCATGGATATAAGCAGCCCGAAGGCTGTGGAGTCGGTGCCGAGCGAGTTGCTCGAATTGCTCGAGCAGCACTTCTGCGTGGTATTCGCCGGTAACCTGGGGACGGCGCAGGCGCTGGAAACGATTGTGCAGGCGGCGATTCATCTGCGAGATGATCCGAATGTCCGCCTAGTTCTGGTGGGCAGCGGTAGCCGCCTGGCCTGGCTCAAGGCGCAGCAACAGGCGCACGGTCTGGATAATCTGGTACTGCCGGGACGCTTCCCCATGGAGGCGATGCCACAGATCTTCGAGCGCGCTTCGGCCCTGCTGGTGTCGCTGAGCAATGAGCCGGCCTTCGCACAGACCATCCCTAGCAAGATTCAGGCTTACCTGGCCGCAGGCCGACCGATCATCGCCTGCATGAATGGTGAGGGAGCTCGAGTGGTTTGCGAGGCGCGCGCAGGCCTCGCCTCACCGGCTGAACAGGTGTTGCCGCTGGTAGCTAATATTCAGCGTATCAGCGAGATGGGGGACGCGGAGCGCATGGCTATGGGCCGATCCGGCAAGGCTTATTTTGATGCCAATTTTGAGATGCAACAGCAGGTCGAAATCTTGGTGAAGTATTTGGCGGGAACGCCTTCGAGAAAAGGTTATGAGTGATATGAAGGTTCTCGTCCTGGGCGTCACCGGTATGCTGGGCAATGCCGTCTTTCGCGTTTTTTCTGCTGATGCGGCTTACCAGGTCTGGGGCACGCTGCGCAGCGCTTCGGCACTGCGACACTTTCCGCAGGACCACCATGCGCGCTTGCTCTGTGGTGTTGATGTGCTGGACCAGGATGCGTTGACTTCCGCCATGGCCCGAGTGAAACCTGATGTGGTGATCAATTGCGTCGGGCTGATCAAGCAGTTGGCGGATGCCAAGGATCCGCTGACAGCACTGCCGATAAACGCCATGCTGCCACACCGGTTGGCGCGGCTGTGCGAGTTGGTTGGCGCGAGGCTGATCCATGTCAGTACCGACTGTGTGTTCTCTGGGCGCAAGGGGATGTACCAAGAGAGTGACCTGTCGGATGCGGAAGACCTCTATGGAAAGTCCAAGTACATCGGCGAGCTGCACGATCTGCCGCATGCCATCACCCTGCGCACCTCGATCATTGGCCACGAACTGGGGTCTAGCTATGCGCTGGTTGACTGGTTTCTCTCCCAGCAAGGTGGCGTCAAGGGGTTCACCAGGGCGATCTTTTCAGGCTTGCCGACTGTGGAGCTGGCACGGGTGATGAAGGACTTCGTCATTCCGCACCCACGGATCAAGGGCCTGTATCATGTCGCCGCCGCGCCCATCGACAAGTTCAAATTGTTGAGTCTGGTGGCAGCGCAATACAGCAAGCAGATCGATATTCGCCCGGATGATGCACTGGCGATCGACAGGTCACTGGATGGCTCGCGTTTTCGTCAGGCTACCGGCTATGTCGCGCCGGACTGGCCGGAACTGGTCCGACGTATGTACGAGCAGCGCTAGTCTGCGCTGACGCAAGAGAATCCACGCAGCTGCTTGGCTGCGTTCACGTTCTGGAAGGTTTTATGTTCGACGACAAGGTATTGATGATCACCGGTGGCACCGGTTCCTTTGGGCATACGGTGTTGCGGCGCTTCCTCGATACCAATGTGCGCGAGATTCGCATTTTCTCCCGTGATGAGAAGAAGCAAGAGGATATGCGCATCGCCCTGGCCAACGACAAGGTCAAGTTCTACATCGGCGATGTTCGTGATTACGACAGCCTCAAACAGGCCATGGTCGGCGTCGACTACATCTTCCATGCGGCGGCACTCAAGCAGGTACCGTCCTGCGAGTTCTACCCGATGGAAGCGGTGCGTACCAACGTCAACGGTACCGAGAACGTGCTCAATGCCGCTATCGCCAGCGGTGTGAAGCGCGTGGTGGTGCTTTCGACTGACAAGGCTGTGTACCCGATCAATGCCATGGGTATTTCAAAGGCCATGGCAGAGAAGCTGATGGTCGCCAAGTCGCGCATGATTCCCGAGGGCGGTACCGTGGTCTGTGCTACCCGTTACGGCAACGTTATGGCTTCGCGCGGTTCGGTAATTCCTCTGTTCATCGATCAATTGCGCGGCGGTGAGCCGCTGACTGTGACCGACCCGCAGATGACGCGTTTCCTGATGTCGCTGGAAGACTCGGTCGACCTGGTGCTGCATGCCTTCGAGCATGGCGAGCAGGGCGACTTGTTCGTGCAGAAGGCGCCCGCCTCAACCGTCGGAGATTTGGCCCAGGCGCTCAAGGAGCTGTTCGGTCATGACAATCCGGTGCGAGTCATCGGTACTCGGCATGGCGAGAAGCTATACGAGTCGCTGGTATCGCGCGAGGAAATGGCCAAGGCCGAGGACATGGGGCGCTACTACCGCATTCCAGCCGATAACCGCGATCTGAACTACAAGAAATACTTCGTCGAGGGCGAGGAGAAGATCTCCGAGCTGGACGACTACACCTCGCACAATACCCATCGCCTGGACGTACCCGGCATCAAGGAGCTCCTGCTCAAGCTCGATTACATCAAGGAGCAGCTCGATGCTTAAGGTCATGACGCTGGTCGGGACCCGCCCGGAACTGATCAAGATGAGCCGGGTGATTGCCGAGATGGATCGCCAAGTCAACCACGTGCTGGTGCACTCGGGGCAGAATTACGACTACGAGCTCAATCAGGTCTTCTTTGACGATCTGGAGATCCGCAAGCCCGATCACTTTCTCGGTGCCGCTGGCGAGACCGCCGCGCAGACCATTGCCGAGGTGATTGCCAAGGCGGACGCCGTATTCGAACTGGAAAAGCCTGATGCGTTGCTTCTCTATGGCGATACCAATACCTGTCTGGCGGTAATAGCTGCCAAACGTCGTAAAATTCCGGTTTTCCACATGGAGGCGGGTAACCGCTGCTTCGATCAGCGGGTTCCGGAAGAGCTCAACCGCAAGGTGCTCGATCATCTCTCCGACATCAACCTGGTGCTTACCGAGCATGCCCGTCGCTATTTGATCGCCGAGGGCATTCGCCCAGAAACGATCATCAAGACTGGCTCGCACATGCATGAGGTGCTGGATTACTACCGGCCGAAGATCGAGGCCTCCGACGTGCTTGCCCGCGAGGGGCTCGAGGCCGGAAAGTTCTTCATCGTCAGCACCCATCGTGAAGAGAACGTCGACACGCCGGACAACCTGCGCGATCTGCTTGCCACCTTGCGAGCGCTGGCCGACGAGTATGGCTTCCCGCTGATTGTCTCGACCCATCCGCGTACACGTAAGCGACTGGAGGCGCTGGGAGAATCGCTGGATCACCCACTGATCCGCTTCTCCAAGCCATTCGGTCTGCTCGATTACATCAAACTGCAGATGAACGCCTTCTGCGTGCTTTCCGACAGCGGCACCATCACCGAGGAAGCCTCTCTGCTCAACCTGCCAGCGGTGACGCTGCGCAATGCTCATGAACGCCCTGAGGGTATGGATCAGGGCACGTTGATCATGAGCGGGTTGAAGAAGGATTCGGTGTTGGCTGCGGTCAGGGTCATCACCAGTCAGCATCAGGCCGGTGAGCGAATGATCCCGCTGGTGCCGGACTACGAGGGCGGTCCAGTATCGCTGCAGGTGGTGCGGGTGGTGCTCAGTTATACCGACTACGTAAACCGTACTGTCTGGCGCAAGGACTGAGCATGCGTGTTCTGCTGACTGGCGCCAGCGGCTTTGTTGGCCGTGCTGTGCAGGCACGTCTGCTGGTCGACGGTTTGCATCGGTTGCGCTGTGCCCAGCGCAAGGCGCCGGTTGCTCCACTTGCCGGGGTGGAGTACTGCCTGGCTCCCTCGCTGGAGGCTGAGGCCGACTGGTCGCGGGCGCTCGCGGATGTGGATGCGGTCATTCACTGTGCGGCGCGGGTGCATGTGATGCATGAGCAGGCCGCCGATCCACTGGCGGAGTTTCGTCGAGCCAACGTCGAGGGCACGCTACGTCTGGCTCAGCAGGCTGTTGCTGCGGGCGTGCGACGTTTCGTCTTCGTCAGTTCGATAAAGGTCAATGGTGAGCAGACTCTCCCAGGACAGGCTTATAGAGCTGACGATGTTTCGGATGCGACGGACCCTTACGGCATCTCAAAACGAGAGGCTGAGGATGAATTGCTGGCTCTTGCTGCTGAAACAGGGCTGGAGGTGGTCATCGTTCGTCCGCCGTTGATCTATGGCCCCGGGGTCAAGGCCAACTTCTTGAGCATGATGCGCTGGCTGCAGCGGGGTGTACCGTTGCCGTTCGGCGCCATAGGTAACCGCCGCAGTCTGGTTGCATTGGATAACCTGGTGGATTTGCTGGTTGTGTGCCTTACCCATCCGGCGGCCAGCGGGCAGCGTTTTCTGGTTTGCGACGGTGAGGATCTATCTACTACCGAGTTGCTGCGACGTCTGAGTGCCGCTCTCGGGCGCACTGCACGGCTCTTGCCGGTGCCGCAGGCGTTGATTGAGTGGGCTGCAATCTTGCTGGGGCGTCGCCAGCTTAATCAGCGCCTGTGCGGTTCCTTGCAGATCAACATGGACAAGACCCGCGAACGACTGGGGTGGGTTCCACCTCTTTCCGTTGATCAGGCTTTGGCCAAGACTGCTGCGCATTATTTAAAAGAAATATCTAAATGAAAGTTATGGTTTTGATGCTGGTCATCGCTGTCTTGGCGTGGGGGCTGACAGCGTTGCTGCGACGTTATGCGCTGGCCCGCAGTCTGATGGATATACCCAACGCGCGTAGCTCGCATAGTCAACCAACGCCTCGTGGAGGTGGAGTCGCCATTGTTGTGGCATTCCTCTTGGGGCTGTGCTCCGCGTCCGCTGCAGGTCTGGATCTACCCGTTGAGATTTATTGCTCGCTGATAGGCGCGGGTGCGGCAATTGCATTGCTTGGATTCCTGGATGACCACGGGCACATAGCCGCTCGCTGGCGTTTGCTTGGACACTTCGCTGCTGCTGCTTGGGCACTTTTCTGGCTCGGTGGGCTGCCGCCGTTGACAGTATTTGGGCTCTCAGTTGATTTTGGTTGGTTGGGTTATTTGCTGGCCTCTTTGTATCTGGTTTGGTTACTCAACCTTTACAACTTCATGGATGGAATCGATGGTATTGCCAGCATCGAGGCGATCTGTGTTTGTGTAGGGGGCGCCCTGTTGTATGTCCTCCAGGGGCATGCTGAGGCTGCAGTACTGCCGCTGTTGTTGTCATTTGCGGTGGCGGGATTTCTCTACTGGAATTTTCCCCCTGCAAAAATTTTCATGGGTGATGCGGGGAGTGGCTTTCTGGGTGTCGTGCTTGGCGTGCTTTCCTTGCAGGCAGCGTGGATCGATCAGTCCCTGCTTTGGGGCTGGCTGATCTTGTTGGGTGTTTTTGTTGTGGACGCGACCTTTACTCTACTTCGGCGTTTGCTACGCGGAGACAAGGTGTATGAGGCTCATCGAAGCCACGCGTATCAATATGCTGCACGTCAGTTTGGTCGCCACCTGCCGGTTACTCTGGCGGTAGGCATGATCAATCTCTGCTGGTTATTGCCAGTAGCCATTTGGGTAGCGCAAGGCGGCGATGGTTTAGTCGGACTATTGTTGGCTTACGTACCTTTGATCGTGCTGGCTATCAAGTTCCGTGCTGGCGAACTGGAGCGCAGATGAGCCAGTTACGTAAATTGCTCGTTCTTGGGGCTGGTGGTCACGGCAAGGCCGTCGCGGAGGCCGCGTTACTTTCTGGTGAGTGGCAGCAGGTAGTTTTCCTTGACGATAGATGGCCTGACCTGAAGATCGTTTGTGGGCTGCCTGTGGTTGGTGGTCTGCGCCACTTGGCTGAAAATGCAGGGACAACTGACGGAGCTATCGCGGCGGTTGGCAATAATGGCTTGCGTCGCACCTGGCAGCGAAAGATCACCGCTGCAGGTATCTCCTTGGTCAGCGTAGTTCACCCTCGTGCTTGTGTAAGTCCTTCAGCTTCAATCAGCCCGGGTTCAGCCATCATGTCACTGGCAGTAGTGGGCACTGAAGTGCGCGTGGGGCAAGGGGTGATTGTCAACGCGGGAGCGGTGGTCGACCATGACGTGACGTTGGACGACTATGCGCATCTTGGCGTAGGTGTCTGCTTGGCTGGCGGAGTTACGGTCGGCGAGGCTGCTTGGCTTCAGGCCGGTTGCAGTGCCGGATATGGTGTCGTAATCCAGCCGGGTTCAGTCATTGAGCCTGGCAGGGCTCTGATTGCCAAGGATTGAGGTATTGAGATGATTCGTCGACGAATAGAGTTGTTACGCCGATCTCTTCTGCATTTGTCCCGTCGGGAAAAGCGGGTTCTTCAGCTTGCGGTTGACGTAGTGCTTATTTGGCTCGCGCTGTGGTTGTCCTTTGCCGTTCGTATGGGAGATTGGGATGCTGCCAGACCTTTTTCTGGTCATGGCTGGCTGTTTTTGTTGGCGCCTGTTATCGCACTTCCCATTTTCATCAGGTTGGGTATGTATCGTGCGGTAATGCGTTATGTGGGCAATGATGCTCTTGTGACGATAGCCAAGGCAGTGACCTTGTCTGCATTGATGCTATCTCTGGCTGTTTATTGGTATCGCGGGCCGACAGCCCTCGTTCCAAGGTCCATGGTTTTCAATTACTGGTGGCTGAGCCTGCTGCTGCTGGGTGGTTTGCGCTTGACCATGCGCCAGTTCTTTATCGGTGATTGGTTTGAGCCGTTTACCCGCAGGCGCGATATCGAGTCCTGCACGTCCAAAGTGGCCATATATGGGGCTGGGGCGGCCGGTAATCAACTCGTAGCAGCGTTGCGTTTGGGTAAAACGATGCGTCCAGTTGCGTTCATTGATGATGATTCCAGTATTGCTACTCGCACGATTGCGGGGCTGCGTGTTTACTCGCCCAAGCACATTCAGCAAATGATCGACGAGACGGGGGTGACAGAGGTTTTGCTGGCAATGCCCTCGATTCCTCGAGCGCGTAGGCGAGAAATACTCGAGGCGCTGGAGCCGCACGCGCTCCATGTGCGCAGTATCCCTGGTTTCATGGATCTCGCCAGTGGGCGAGTAAAGGTCGAAGATCTCCAGGAGGTCGATATCGCTGACCTTCTTGGTCGTGATGCGGTGCCGCCTCGCCAGGATCTGTTCGAGCGCTGCATCAAGGATCAGGTCGTGCTGGTAACGGGGGCCGGTGGCTCCATCGGTTCCGAACTGTGCCGGCAGATACTGGCCAGTGGTGCGCGCACCTTGCTGCTTTTCGAGCACAGCGAGTTCAATCTCTACAGCATTCACAGCGAGTTGCAGCAGCGGATCGAACGGGAGTCGCTCTCTATCCGGCTGGTGCCGATTCTGGGGTCTATTCGTAACTTCGAGCGCTTGTTCGACATTCTGCAGACCTGGCGGGTGAACACCGTTTATCACGCTGCGGCTTACAAGCATGTGCCGATGGTCGAGCACAATGTTGCCGAGGGTGTGCTGAACAATCTGGTGGGTACCACCAATGCTGCGCAGGCCTCGATCAAGGCGGGTGTCGCCAACTTCGTGCTGATTTCCACGGACAAGGCCGTGCGTCCCACCAATGTCATGGGCAGCACCAAGCGCCTGTCCGAGATGGTGCTGCAGGCGCTGAGTCGTGAGTCGGCGCCGTTGCTCTTTGGCCAGGAGCAGGGCGTCCACCAGGTCAACAAGACGCGCTTTACCATGGTGCGCTTCGGTAACGTGCTGGGTTCTTCCGGTTCGGTCATTCCGCTGTTCAGGGAGCAGATCAAGCAGGGCGGGCCGGTGACGGTGACGCATCCGAACATCACGCGCTATTTCATGACCATTCCCGAGGCGGCGCAGTTGGTGATCCAGGCGGGGTCGATGGGGCAGGGCGGCGACGTGTTCGTGCTCGACATGGGCTCGCCGGTGAAGATTGCCGATCTGGCCGAGAAGATGATTCGCCTCTCCGGACTTTCCGTTCGCGACGAGAGCACGCCGCATGGCGACATCGCCATCGAGTTCACGGGCTTGCGTCCCGGCGAGAAGCTTTATGAGGAGCTGCTGATTGGCGAGGATGTGAAGCCGACCGAGCATCCGATGATCATGCGTGCCGAGGAGGACATGCTGCCCTGGGAGGAGCTCAAGGTGCGTCTTCAGGCGCTGCTGGCAGCCGTCGACGAGGATGACTACGCGCGTGTGCGCATGTTGCTGCGCGAAACGGTGCATGGCTACGTGCCTGAGGGTGAGATCGTCGACTGGATCCACCTGCGAAACCGGGAGCGCTGAGGCGAGGATTTGACAGCCGGGGGATAAGGTGTAGTTTGGAAGGCGAAGCCAAGAAGGCTTCGCTTTTTCATTTACAAGGAGTGTTTCCCATGTTGAAAGTCCGTCTTTCTTCACTGCTTTTGGCTGTCCTCGTTTCCCTTCCCCTGGCCGTGACTGCAGCTGAGTCCCCCAAGACCGAGCCTGCGAAAGCGGCTGCCACTCAGGTGGCGCAAACCGGTCTGGTCAATCTGAATACCGCTGATGTGGCAACGCTGCAACGTGAGTTGGCCGGCATCGGTGCGACCAAGGCTCAGGCGATCGTCGCGTACCGTGAGGAGCACGGTGATTTCGCCACGGTCGATGAGTTGCTGGAGGTGAAGGGAATTGGCGAGGCGACGCTGGAGAAGAATCGCGACAAGCTGAGTGTGAAATGACGCTTGCGGGCGTCCCTGCCCAGGCCGGTCCTTGACCGGCCTTTTGCGTTTTTGTGGGTGCTGATCGGGGCCACTCCTGGGGCAGTAAGCGGGAAGGCACCAATCAGGTGGCGATTCACGCGTTTTGAACTTCTGGACTCGACAGCGCAGCTGAACGCGCTTCAGCGCGGCCCCGAAGGGGTGGGCGAAGCGAATGACCTGGGACATAGTCCCTGGTGAGAGTCCGCAGGCAATAAAAAACCCAGCGCTAGGCTGGGCTTTTGAATTTGGCTCCGCGACCTGGACTCGACAGCGTAGCCGAACGCGCTTCAGCGCGGCCCCGGAGGGGTGAGCGAAGCGAATAACCTGGGACGTAGTCCCTGGTGAGAGTCCGGCAGGCACAAAAAAGCCCCGGATCAACCGAGGCTTTTGAATTTGGCTCCGCGACCTGGACTCGACAGCGTAGCTGAACGCGCTTCAGCGCGGCCCCGAAGGGGTGAGCGAAGCGAATAACCTGGGACGCAGTCCCTGGTGAGAGTCCGCAGGCAATAAAAAACCCAGCACTAGGCTGGGCTTTGGAATTTGGCTCCGCGACCTGGACTCGAACCAGGGACCCAATGATTAACAGTCATTTGCTCTACCGACTGAGCTAT
>NZ_SUKD01000032.1:0-87393 GCF_013357275.1 Pseudomonas sp. BMW13
CCCCTCTTTTAAACTTAACTTATTGATTAACAAGAAGTTTTCGAAGAGCTTCATCGCTGAAGTGGCGCGCATTCTACAGCACCAGAACGCGCTGTAAAGCCCTGATATGCAAAAAGTTGCGCAGACCGTTCCAACGGCCTGCGCCTCTTCTATATAGAGAGCGCGAAACTCAGATCACCCCCGCCTCACGCAGTGCAGCGATCTGCCCTTCGCTCATGCCCAGCACCCTCTGCAACAGCGCATCGGTGTGCTGCCCGAGCAGTGGCGGTGCCGAATGGTAGGCCACTGGCGTGTCCGACAGGCGCAGGGGACTGGCGACCTGAGGCGTACGTCCGCCAAGCGCATTGGGCAGATCGAAGCTCAACCCACGCGACTGGACCTGCGGATCGGCGAACACCTGCTGCAGATCGTTGATCGGCCCACAGGGCACACCCGCCGCTTCCAGCAGAGCAATCCATTGCGCCGTGGTCTTGAACACGGTGGCCTGGCGCAGCTGCGGGATCAGCTCGGCCCGATTGGCCACCCGCGCCTTGTTGGTGGCATAGCGCGGATCATCGGCAAGACCGGCGATACCCGCTACCTCGCAGAACTTGCGGAACTGCCCGTCATTACCCACGGCCAGGATGAAGTTGCCATCGGCGCTGGGGAAGTCCTGGTAAGGAACGATATTGGGATGGGCATTACCCAGGCGCCTGGGGGATACGCCCGTCGTCAGGTAGTTCATGGCCTGGTTCGCCAGACAGGCCACCTGCACGTCGAGCAGCGCCACGTCGATGTGCTGACCGATACCGGACTGCTCGCGCTGATTGAGCGCCGCCAACACGCCCACCGTCGCATACAGCCCGGTGAGGATATCGGTGAGCGCCACGCCGACCTTCATCGGCCCCGCCCCTTCCTCACCCTCAGGGCGCCCCGTCAGGCTCATCAGCCCGCCAAGCCCCTGGATCATGAAGTCGTAGCCTGCACGCTTGGCGTAAGGCCCGGTCTGACCGAAACCGGTGATGGAGCAGTAGATCAGCTTCGGATTGATCGCCTTGAGCGACGCGTAATCCAGGCCATAGGCCGCCAGGCCGCCCACCTTGAAGTTCTCCAGCAGGACATCGCACTGCGCCACCAGCTCGCGAACCAGGCGCTGGCCCTCCGGCTGGGTGAAATCCAGGGTCAGGGACTGCTTGTTGCGATTCGCGCTCTGGAAATAGGCGGCCTCGCGCGAGTCGTTACCCTCGGCATCCTTTATATAGGGAGGCCCCCAATGCCGGGTGTCGTCCCCCGCCCCCGGTTTTTCGACCTTGATCACCTCGGCCCCGAGGTCACCCAGGATCTGCCCGCACCAGGGCCCGGCAAGTACCCGGGACAGGTCGAGCACGCGAATATGGGAAAGAGCACCGGACATGGAGATCCTCCGCATGGCGCGCCAAGCGCGCCATGGATCAGTGAGAGGCGCGAGCCTTTAGAAGAACGCCTGGATGCCGGTTTGCGCACGACCGAGAATCAGCGCGTGCACGTCATGCGTGCCTTCATAGGTGTTGACCACCTCGAGGTTGACCAGATGACGGGCGATGCCGAACTCGTCGCTGATGCCGTTGCCGCCCAGCATGTCACGGGCCAGGCGCGCGATGTCGAGCGCCTTGCCGCAGCTGTTGCGCTTCATGATCGAGGTGATTTCCACCGCGGCGGTGCCTTCGTCCTTCATCCTTCCCAAGCGCAGGCAGCCTTGCAGGGCCAGGGTGATTTCGGTCTGCATGTCCGCCAGCTTCTTCTGGATCAGCTGGTTGGCCGCCAGCGGACGGCCGAACTGGTTGCGATCCAGCACGTACTGCCGCGCGGTGTGCCAGCAGAACTCGGCGGCGCCCAGCGCCCCCCAGCTGATGCCGTAACGCGCAGAGTTCAGGCAGGTGAACGGGCCACGCAGGCCACGCACGTCCGGGAAGGCGTTCTCTTCGGGACAGAACACGTTGTCCATCACGATCTCGCCGGTGATCGAGGCGCGCAGCCCGACCTTGCCGTGAATCGCCGGAGCGGAAAGCCCCTCCCAACCCTTCTCCAGCACGAAGCCACGAATCTCGCCGGCATCGTCCTTGGCCCAGACCACGAAGACGTCGGCAATCGGGCTGTTGGTGATCCACATCTTGCTGCCGCTCAGGCGGTAACCGCCCTCGACCTTCTTCGCACGCGTGACCATCGAACCCGGATCGGAACCGTGGTTCGGCTCGGTCAGGCCGAAGCAACCGATGTATTCGCCGCTGGCCAGCTTGGGCAGGTACTTCTGCTTGGTCGCTTCATTGCCGAACTCGTTGATCGGCACCATCACCAGGGAGGATTGCACGCTCATCATCGAGCGATAGCCCGAGTCGATGCGCTCCACTTCCCGGGCGATCAACCCGTAGCAGACATAGTTCAGGCCACTGCCACCGTAGGCCTCGGGAATGGTCGCGCCGAGCAGCCCGGTCTCACCCATCTCGCGGAAGATCTTCGGGTCGGTCTGCTCATGACGGAAGGCCTCCAGCACACGAGGTGCCAGCTTGTCATCGGCGAACTGTTGGGCGCTGTCGCGCACCATGCGCTCTTCTTCGGTCAGTTGCTGATCGAGCAGCAGCGGGTCGATCCAGTTGAAGCTTGCCTTGGCCATTGCGAGAAACCTCGAAACGATGAAGTGAGCGGCCGGCGCAACCGACCCCGTATAAGCATGATCCTAGGACGACCTGGCATGCAGGACAAACGCAGAATTCGCACAGACCTGTGCTTTTTCCTCACTTCGAGATAGCTTAACCAGTAATTAACGCCACTTCCGTGTGAGGCTTTCGCATAAATGCGCCGCAAGATCCCCAGTACCGCCGCCCTGGTCGCCTTCGAGTCCGCAGCACGTCACCAGAGTTTCACCAAGGCGGCCGATGAGTTGAACCTGACGCAGAGCGCCATCTGCCGGCAGATCGGCGGGCTGGAAAGTTTCCTCAACGTCGAGCTGTTCCGCCGCTCGCGCCGTGGCGTGGTGCTGACCGAGGCCGGCATCGCCTACAGCCGCAAGGTGGCCGCCCAGCTCGATGCCGTGGAACGTGACACCCTGGCGCTGATGGGCAACCAGGGCACCACCAGCATCGAGCTGGCGGTGGTGCCGACATTCGGCACCCAGTGGCTGTTGCCACGCCTGCGCGCCTTCCAGCGACTGCACCCCGAGGTCACGGTGCACCTGACCAACCGCACCCGCCCCTTCCTGTTCGCCGACACCCACTTCGATGCCGCCATTTACTATGGCGATGCCGAATGGTCAGGCACCGAGGCGCACTTCCTGATGCCCGAGCACCTGCTGCCGGTGTGCAGCCCGGCGCTGCTGGAACAGGGCGAGATCGATGCGCAGCGTATCGCCACCCTGCCGCTGCTGCAGCAGACCACCCGCCCCTATGCCTGGCGTCAGTGGTTCGCGGCGCAGGGCATGAGCGTCGCCCGCGACATGACCGGGCCTCGCCTGGAGTTGTTTTCCATGCTGGCCCAGGCTGCCCGCCATGAAATGGGTGTCGCCCTGATTCCCCCCTTCCTGATCCAGCGGGAACTCGAAGAAGGCAGTCTGGTGATCGCCATGGACGCGGCCGTGCCGGACAACGACCGCGCGTACTACCTGATGGTGCCGGAGCGCAAGGCCGAGTCGGCGGCGCTCAAGGCCTTCCGCGACTGGCTGCAAGGCGAGGCACGCGCCTACCGAGCCGAGTAGCCCTGCATCGACTTTTTTCGACCACGCGCAACGAAACAGAAGCCGGATTGAACACGTAGGGCACTATCGGTCACACTACACGGCATTCTGCCCGATTCATTCACAAAAGCCCCTGCCTCCGGGGTGTTGCGTGATTTTGAACGCCTCGTTCATTACTTTTCACACCCCAGCCGATTCGACCAACGGTCATTCCGCTCATGAATACCGGCATGGCCGCCAAACCTGCATGAAACCTGCTGCCGACCGGGCGCCACGCGGGCTGCGCGCAGTATAAAAATCCCTCATAGACCCATTACTTGTAGTAATGCATTTTTTTTACTCCATAACTTCTTGTAAGGGTTTGCGTTCGACTGCACAATCGCCGCGCCCGCCATTCACTATCGGGTTATGTGCTGATCCCCAATCGCCGGCGCGCCAGCGCAGTGCACCGGTTCACAAAAAAGATCACGCAGGAGATTAGAAGTGCACATTGGTGTTCCTCTCGAAACCCATGCAGGGGAGACGCGGGTTGCCGCGACCCCCGAGACCATCAAGAAGCTGGTCGGCCAAGGTCATCAGGTGACCGTGCAAGCCGGTGCCGGCGTCAGCGCCAGCATTCCGGACAGCGCGTATGAGGCCGCTGGCGCAACCATTGGCAACGATTCGGCCGCCTTCGGCGCCGACCTGGTGCTCAAGGTGGTCGCACCCACCGACGCCGAACTGACTCACATGAAGTCCGGCGCCGTGCTGGTTGGCATGCTCAACCCGTTCTGCAATGAAACCATTGCGCGCATGAATGCCCGTGGCATCACCGCCTTCGCCCTGGAGGCCGCGCCGCGTACCTCCCGCGCACAGAGCCTGGACGTGCTGTCGTCCCAGGCCAACATCGCCGGCTACAAGGCGGTGATGCTGGCGGCCAACCACTACCCGCGCTTCATGCCCATGCTGATGACCGCCGCCGGGACCGTTAAGGCGGCCCGCGTGCTGATCCTCGGTGCAGGTGTCGCCGGCCTGCAGGCCATCGCCACCGCCAAGCGTCTGGGTGCCGTGATCGAGGCATCGGATGTGCGTCCGGCAGTGAAAGAGCAGATCGAGTCGCTCGGCGCCAAGTTCGTCGACGTCCCCTTCGAGACCGACGAGGAGCGCGAGTGCGCGCAAGGCGTGGGCGGCTATGCCCGGCCGATGCCGCAATCCTGGATGGAGCGTCAGGCCAAGGCCGTGCACGAGCGCGCCAAGCAGGCCGACATCGTCATCACCACCGCGCTGATTCCGGGCCGCAAGGCGCCGACGCTTCTGCACGAAAGCACGGTGGCCGAGATGAAGCCGGGCTCCGTGGTCATCGACCTGGCTGCCGCACAAGGCGGCAACTGCCCGCTGACCGAGGCCGATCAGGTCGTGGTCAAGCACGGCGTCACCTTCGTCGGCCACACCAACCTGGCCGCGCTGGTGCCGGCAGATGCCTCGGCGCTGTATGCACGCAACCTGCTGGACTTCCTCAAGCTCGTGATCGACCAGGAAGGCCAGTTCCAGCTCAACCTCGAAGACGACATCGTCGCCGCCTGCCTGATGTGCAAGGACGGTGAAGTCGTGCGCAAGAACGGCTAAGGAGTAGGGACATGGATCTGATTTCCGACGGCATCTACAACCTGATCATCTTCGTGCTGGCTATCTATGTCGGCTACCACGTGGTCTGGAACGTCACCCCGGCCCTGCACACCCCGCTGATGGCGGTCACCAATGCCATCTCGGCGATCGTCATCGTCGGCGCCATGCTGGCGGCCGCACTGACCGTCACGCCGCTGGGCAAGGCCATGGGCACCCTGGCCGTGGCCCTGGCCGCCGTCAACGTCTTCGGCGGCTTCCTGGTCACCCGACGCATGCTGGAAATGTTCAAGAAGAAAGCGCCGAAAGCACCTGTGGAGAAACACTGACCATGAGCATGAACCTGATCACTGTTCTCTACCTCGTCGCCTCGGTGTGCTTCATCCAGGCGCTCAAGGGCCTGTCGCACCCGACCACGTCGCGGCGCGGCAACCTGTTCGGCATGATCGGCATGGGCATCGCGGTGGCCACCACCGTCGGCCTGATCTACAAGCTCGGCGCCGATCTGGCCGTGCAGGGTATCGGCTTCGTGGTCGTCGGCCTGCTGGTCGGCGGTAGCGTCGGCACCGTCATGGCCAAGCGCGTGGAAATGACCAAGATGCCGGAGCTGGTCGCCTTCATGCACAGCATGATCGGCCTGGCTGCGGTGTTCATCGCCATCGCCGCCGTGGTCGAGCCGCAGTCGCTGGGTATCGTCGCCGCCCTGGGCGATGCGATCCCGTCCGGCAACCGCCTGGAGCTGTTCCTCGGCGCGGCCATCGGTGCCATCACCTTCTCCGGTTCGGTGATCGCCTTCGGCAAGCTGTCGGGCAAGTACAAGTTCCGCCTGTTCCAGGGCGCCCCGGTGGTGTTCAAGGGCCAGCACCTGGTCAACCTCGCGGTCGGCCTGGCGATCCTCGCCCTGGGCCTGTACTTCACCTTCACCGGCAACATCACCGCATTCGCAGTGCTGGTGGCACTGGCCTTCGTCATCGGCGTGCTGATCATCATCCCGATCGGTGGCGCCGACATGCCGGTGGTGGTGTCGATGCTCAACTCCTACTCGGGCTGGGCGGCTGCCGGTATCGGCTTCTCGCTGAACAACTCGATGCTGATCGTCGCCGGCTCGCTGGTCGGCTCCTCGGGCGCCATCCTCTCGTACATCATGTGCAAGGCGATGAACCGTTCGTTCTTCAACGTCATCCTCGGCGGCTTCGGTGCCGACGCAGATGCCGGTGCGGCAGGCGGCAGCCAGGAGCAGCGCAGCGTGAAGTCGGGTTCGAGCGACGACGCTGCCTTCCTGCTGACCAACGCCGACACCGTGGTGATCGTCCCCGGCTATGGCCTGGCGGTTGCCCGTGCCCAGCACGCGCTGATGGAACTGGCGGAGAAGCTGACCCACCGTGGCGTGACCGTGAAGTACGCGATCCACCCGGTTGCCGGCCGCATGCCGGGCCACATGAACGTCCTGCTGGCCGAGGCCGAAGTGCCGTACGAGCAGGTGTTCGAGATGGAGGACATCAACTCCGAGTTCGGCCAGACCGACGTGGTCCTGGTGCTCGGCGCCAACGACGTGGTCAACCCGGCCGCGAAGAACGATCCGAAGTCGCCGATCGCCGGCATGCCGATCCTCGAGGCCTACAAGGCCAAGACCGTGATCGTCAACAAGCGCTCGATGGCCAGCGGCTACGCCGGCCTGGACAACGAACTGTTCTACATGGACAAGACCATGATGGTCTTCGGCGATGCCAAGAAGGTCATCGAGGACATGGTCAAGGCCGTGGAATAAGCCCTGACCAGTCAGACAGGAAACCCGGCCTCGCGCCGGGTTTTCCGTTTCTGGAACCGGTAAAAAAGCTGAATTTCAGGTCAAACGGCACGGCCAATCAATTTGCAACTGTACTGCTCGAAAGACCATGAAGAACGGGTTGCACCCAGCTAAAAATCTCGCATAAATGGGTTGCACCCAGTTTTTTAACTTATGGCCAGTACAGTTCATTCATTTCCTGACCGAACAGTTACAAAGCAACCTATCTAATAGCACAACAATTTCATCCAGCTGTGACTACTGGGCCACGCTCGCGCTCGGGATAATTTCCCCATCGAAAGCAAACACCAGACCCGCCACAAGCGGAAGGATGACCACCATGGAACGTACCCTCAGTTCCGCCCTGCTCCAAACTCACAGCGTTGCCAGTGACAAGTCTGCCTGGCCCCTGCGCCTGATGGCCACCCTCAGCCTGTGGCAGCGCCGCATCGTCAGCCGTCGTCAACTGGCTCGACTGGATGCCCGCCTGCTCGCTGACGCCGGCATCACCGAAAATCAGCGTTTCGTCGAACTGCAGAAGCCGTTCTGGCGCTGATTGACCGCTTTGCTCCATCCCAGAATTGGGATCTTCTGAGAGCTCCACCGTCTCTGCTGCGGTGGGGCTTTCGTTTTATCTGGAACAGTCGTCGCCCTGACGAGCAGTACAGTTGCCAGGTAATAGACACTGCCCCTGCACAATTCCCCCCGTTTGTATCTGCTCCTCGACAACCATTGGCGAGATCATGGACTGCCACACCTTGTCTCTGGACAGGAGCACGCCATGGACCGCACGCACTCCCCGCTCTCGCAGCACGCACATCCCCACGCCCTGGACTCCCTGCGCCTCTACGCGCTGCTGCGCCATTGGCAGCGCAACCTACGCACGCGCCGCCAGCTGGCCCAGTTGAATGCACAGCAGCTGGCCGACGCGGGCATCAGCCCGGCCCAGCGCGAGCAGGAACTGGCCAAGCCCTTCTGGCGCTAGGCCAGCAATGGAGTGCACAGGCCTTCTGGGCTAAGCTGCAGGCGCGGGCAGCACCTTGTCCCGTAACCTCGGAGTGACCCCAGATGCCTCTCAACAAATCCTTCAGCGCTGCCCTGCTGACGATGCTGCTCGTCGGCAGTGCCAGCGCCAGTAGCCTGGTCGCCACCACGGATACCCTGGTGGGCGCCCTGGCCGGCACGGCCGAAGGCCTCTCGGATGCGACCAGCTCCCTGCGCGACATGAAGCAGATACGCGCCGCTCGCGAGGACGCCGCCAGCTTCGTCGCCAGCGACGGCGCCATCCGCAGTGCCAGGCTGGAAGCCGCCCTGCTGCAGATTCGCAGCCATGCCAGCGAGCTGGCGCAGGCCGATGACCTGACCCTGGCACAAGCCATTCTCAGCCTGTAGAAGGCTCCACGCCCCTGCCGGTCGACTCACTGCTGACCGGCTTCGCCGCGCCCCGTACACTTCCCCGAGCGACCGCGCACGGGGAACCGCGCAGGCTTGCCCACGTCAAATCGTCCGTTCTGCAGTTCTCGGAGCTACTCATCATGCGTCGTTCACTCGTCATCGCCCTTACCGCTTGCGCCCTGTGCAGCGGCCTCGCCCAGGCACAGACCCTGGTCGCCACCAGCAACATCGTCGTGCGCGCGCTGGATCGCAGCATCAACTTCACCTCCGATACCACCACCTCGCTGCGCGACATGAAGGCCGTGGTACAGGCCCGTGACGACGCGGCCAGCTTCGTTGCCAGTGCCGGCGAAATCCGCGGCGCGCAACTGGAAGCCGCCCTGCAGACCATCCGCCAGCAGTTGCCAGAGGCCCGACAAGCCAGCGACCTGCAACTCGCCGAAGCCATCCTCGCCCTGTGACTCGCCTCGCCGCCTGGTGCTGCGGCGTTCTGCTGACGCTCGCCACGGGCCTCGCCCAGGCACAGCTGCGCCTGCTGCTGGACGACGACGCACTCGCTGCGGCCGAGCGCCAGGCCAGCCAGACGCTGCTGGACGAGGCCATGGCGGCGTTACCGCCAAGTTTCATCGCGCGACTGGATCGCGTGGTCGCTGTCAGCTGGCGTGCCGAGATGCCGGCCGACGTCTACGGTCAGGTCGGGCGTTTCAGCGGCATCGAGCTCAATGCCGCGCTGCTGCCAAGACTGGTGGACGGTTCGGCGGCCCGTAATCGCACCGGTCGCGCCCACGGCACCCAGCGCCAGGAGCTGCTGGCCACCCTGCTGCACGAGCTGACCCACCTCTACGATCGCGCCCGGCTCTGGCCCACCGCCGAGCGCCAGCGGATCAACCAGTGTCGGCAGCGTGCCAGGTCGACCGGCCTCGTCGGGCTGGCGGACGAGTGCCGTGGCCAGACCGAGCGCCGCTTCACCCTCAGCGACGACCCACGCCTGCTCGACCTGGCCGGCTGGGCGCAGCGGGTCGGCAGGCGCGGCGCACGCGACACGGACAACGGCCAGGTGGCGCGCAGCCCGGACGACTACGAACTGCGCAACGCACTGGAGTTCGTCGCGGTCAACCTCGAATACTTCCTGCTCGATCCGAGCTACGCCTGCCGTCGCCCGTCACTGGCTCGCTACTGGCGCGAGCACTTCGACTGGGCACCGCCGACCGCGGCCTGCTCCAGCGATTACCCCTACCTCAACGCCGGGCGCGACTTCGCCCGCCAGCCGCTGGGACGCCTGGACCCGGAGCGCGTGTACGAGGTCGACTACCTGCTCGCCGAAGCCAACGATGCCTGGATGAGCCGCTGGGGCCACAGCATGTTGCGCCTGGTGGTCTGCGCACCGGGCAGGCCGCGTGGCCCGGATTGCCGGCTGGATCTGGACCAGCACCTGGTGCTGTCCTATCGCGCCTTCGTCGGCGACCTGCAGCTCTCCAGCTGGGATGGCCTGACCGGCGTCTACCCATCGCGCCTGTTCGTCCTGCCACTGGAGCAGGTGATCGACGAGTACACCAAGGTCGAACTGCGCAGCCTGGCCTCGGTGCCACTGCGCCTGTCACGCGACCAGCTCGAGCAGCTGGTGACCCGTGCCGTGGAGCAGCACTGGAGCTATGACGGCGACTACTACTTCATCTCCAACAACTGCGCGGTGGAAACCCTCAAACTGCTGCGCAGCGGTACCGGCGACCCGCAGTTGCAGGCGCTCGACAGCATCCTGCCCAACGGCCTGCTGCAACTGATGGACGCCCGCGGCCTGGCCGACACCTCGGTGCTGGACGACCCGCGCGAAGCGCTGCGCCTGGGCTACCGTTTCGACTCCTTCCGCGAGCGCTACCAGGCGATGTTCGGCGTGTTGCGCCAGCGCCTGCCGATCTCGCAGGGCAGCGTCGAAGCCTGGCTGGAACAACCCGCAGAGGATCGCCGCCGGTGGTTCAGCCAGGCCGATCTGCGTGCCAGCGCCGCCCTGCTGCTGCTCGAACAAGCCGCCTTGCGCCGCCAGTTGCTGCTCGCCCAGGACGAACTCAAGCAGCGCTACCTGAGCGGGCGTGCCGCAGGCGACCCCAACCTGAACAAGGCCGGCAGCGCGCTGGAACAGATTCTCGCCAACAGCGGCTTCCTCAGTCGCCCCGCAGAATTGCTCGACGGAGGTTATGGCCTGCCGCAGCACAGCGAGTGGCAGGGGCTGGAGAACCGCAGCCGTGAGCGGCAGCAGCAGCTGCGCCAGCTAAGCGACGAACTCGACGGCGAGGTGCGCAAACTGCTGGAACCCGGGCGTCTGCTCGAACTGGAGGCCAACGAGGCCAACCTCCTCGCCCTCGGTGAGCACCTGCGCGCGCTGCACAAGGCCAGCGGAGGCCTGGAGCTGCCCTGACGCCCCCCGCTACAGCAGCTCCTCATCTTCCTCCGGCAGCTGCGGATCGACGCTGAGCCACGGCAGACGGCTGCCCACCCAGATATGTCGATTGGCCGGAGCCCGCTCCGGCACATCGAGGGTGGCAACTGTCACGTCCAGCGTCTGCGGGCTGAGCGTAGTGAACAGCGCCAGGTGCGCACCGCAGTCGGCGCAGAAGTAGCGCGAGCAACTGGCCGATGAAGCGAAGGTGCGCGGCTGCCCCTGCAACCACTGGAAGCTCGTCCTGGGCACGGTGACCCAGGTGGTGAGAATGCCGCCGCTGCTACGCCGGCAGATGGTGCAGTGACAATGCGCACTGTCCGACAGCGGCGCCTCGATCCGATAACGCAGGGCACCGCACTGGCAGCCACCCTCATGCTGCTCGCTCATCTCTTCGCTCCGTCTTGCATTGCCCTGCGCCGCTGACCAAGATAGGCCCTCACCACCGTCGGGGGTTACCGTGATAGACCTGCTGCTGGCCTTGTGGCCGCTGTTCGCCATGATAGTCGCCGGCTACTGGCTGCGCCTGCGTGAGTTCCCCAGCGAGGCCTTCTGGCCCGGTGCCGAACGCCTCAACTACTTCATCCTGTTCCCCGCGCTGCTGTTCTCCAGCCTGGCCCGGGCGCCCCTGAACAACCCCGCCCTGCCGCGCCTGGCCCTCGCCGTGCTGCTGGCCCTGGGCATCGCCTGGATCGCCCTGCTGCTGGTACGCCGCCTGCGTGGCTGGCCGGCCGGGCGCTTCGGCGCCTTCAGCCAGGGCATCCTGCGCTTCAATACCTACCTGGGACTGGCAGCGGTGGGCAGCCTGTTCGGCCAGCAGGGCCTGACCCTGGCCGCGCTGATGCTGGCCCTGATGGTGCCGACGGTGAACGTGCTGTCGGTCTGGTCGCTGACCGCCGAACGCGGTGTCAGCGCCCGCAGTCTGCTGCTGCCCATCGCCAAGAATCCGCTGATTCTCGCCTGTGTCGGGGGTGCCCTGTTCAACCTCACGGGCATCGGACTGCCTGGCGGCACGGATCGCCTGCTCAGCCTGCTGGCCGCCGCCAGCCTGCCGCTGGGCCTGCTCTGCGTCGGCGCGGCACTGAAGCCCGAGCAACTGGGCGCCGAGGTGCCCGCGCTGGGCTGGAACAGCGCGCTGCGCCTGCTGATCATGCCCGTCCTGGCCTGGTGCGTGGCCTGGGCACTGGCGCTGCCGGCCATGGAGAGCGCCGTGCTGGTGCTGTTCTTCGCCTTGCCCACCGCCCCCACGGCCTACGTACTGACCCGCCAGCTGGGCGGCGACAGCCAGCTGATGGCCGGGATCATCACCCTGCAGACCCTGCTGGCAGCGGGCAGCCTGCTGCTGGTCATGACGCTGCTGTGAAATCCGCCACGACCACCTATTCCACGTAACGGTCAACGATGCGCTGGTACTCCCCACTCACCTTGAGCGCGTCGAGGCCGTGGTCGAAGCGCTCGATCAGCTCCGCCGCCCGCGGATGGCGTCGAGGCACGATGAAATGCAGGGTGTTGCTGCCCAGGGCGTGCGAGCGGTGAAACCGCTCCGCACCGACACCGGTCGAGCTGAGGGCGCTTTCCCCCAGATTGCGGTCTGCGATGAAGAGGTCGTCGCGCTGCAGCAGCAACAGCCGTGCACACTCCTTGAGGCCGAGCGGTGAATGGCGCCTGAGCGCGCCCTGATCGATCAGGCGCTGGATCGCGACGGGCGGCTGCCAGCCCAGCGGATAGCAGAGACGAAGCCCCTTGTGGCGCGACAGGTCGTCGAGCTCGAGCGAGTCGCCGACGCGACTGAACAGGTGCTGTTCGGCCTTGTACAGAGGGGCCGAGTAGAGGAAGTCCTGCTCGCGCTGGGTGGAGCGCACGTAGGGAAAGGTGGCGTCGTATTCGCCGCGCGAGGCATTGAGATAGCCGCGGTTCCAGGGCTGCCAATCGAGCGTCATGGCCAGCCCCTGCTCGGCCAGCGCGGCCTGCACCACCTGGGTGAGCATGCCCTGCCCCGGCAACGCCTTGCCCGTGAATGGCGCGTACTCATCCCCCGTGACCAGGTGGAGAACCTCGGCACGTAGCGATGTGCACAGCAGCAGCCCCAGCAGGGCAGCCCTCCAGAATCCCACCACCTTCCTCCCGTATCCGACGTTCAAGCACCAGGCCGTGCCGCAGTGTGGCCGGACGGCGATCCAGCTATAAGGCGACCAATCATCCCGCTCTCTTGATACAAAGCAATGGGCGTGTGCGGACGCCGACTATCCTTGCTGCAACGCCACGAACTGCGACCCGCCGATGAACGACACCAGCGCCGAGCAACCCGACGTCTTTCCCTATCTGCAGCTGATGCACCAGCATGCGGGCTCGGACCTGTTCTTCAGCGTCGGTGCGCCGCCGCACATGAAAGTCGAGGGGCACAGCCAGCCGGCCGGCCAGCACGTGCTCAAGGCCGGCGAGGTGAAGCAGCTGGCCTACCAGCTGATGACCCAGAAGCAGATCGCCGAGTTCGAGCGCGACCTGGAGATGAATCTCGCGGTCAGCCTGCAGGGTGCCGGGCGCTACCGGGTCAATGTCTATTACCAGCGTGGCGAGGTGGCCATGGTGGTGCGTCTGATCAAGAGCCGGATTCCGGGCGTCGAGCAGCTCGGTCTGCCCAGGCTGCTGGAAAAGCTGGCCATGCAGGATCGCGGGCTGATCCTGGTCACCGGCGCGGCAGGCTCCGGCAAGTCCACCACTCTGGCAGCGATGCTGGACTTCCGCAATCGCCACAAGAGCGGCCATATCGTCTGCATCGAAGACCCCATCGAGTTCCTCCACAGCCACCAGCGCTCGATCATCGATCAGCGCGAAGTCGGCCTCGATACCCACAGTTTCGACGACGCCCTGCGCAACGTTCTGCGCGAGGCGCCGGACGTGATCATGCTCGGCGAAATCCGTGACGCCGCGACCATGCAGCACGCATTGCATTACGCCGAGACCGGCCACCTGTGCGTCGCCACCCTGCATGCCACCAGCAGCAGCCATGCAATCGAGCGGATCGCCCGTTTCTTCCCCGACGAGGCGCGCAAGCAGGTACTGGCCGACGTGGCGCACAACCTCCTCGCCGTGGTGGGCCAGCGCCTGGTCCCCGGCATCGCCCAGAAGCGCGTGGTAGCGGTGGAGCTGATGCTCGGCACGCCCTACATCCGCGACCTGATCCAGCGCGATCAGCTGGACGAGTTGCGCGAAGCCATCGCACGTGCGGCGGAACAGGGCCTGCAGACCTTCGACCAGCACCTGTTCGCCCTGCTCGAAGCCGGGCGCATCAACCTGGCCGATGCCCTGAAGTTCGCCGACTCGCGCACCGACCTCAGTCTCAAGTTCAAACTCGAACGCGGCTTCTCCGCCGACGACGCCGAACTCAAGGTGCTGCGCGACGGCTGACTGGCTTTCTGAACGATTTCGGCCGATGCTCAATACAGGCCGAAAGCATAATTCCTCATCGGCCGTCTTTCAGGGGGGCCGATTCATGCTGACCCTGCTGCATTTGCTGTCAGCCATTGCCTTGCTGGTCTGGGGCACACACATCGTACGTACCGGCATCCTGCGCGTGTTCGGCTCGCAGTTGCGCAAGGTACTCAGCCACAACGTCAGCCGACGACCGCTGGCCTTCGTCGCCGGTATCGGCGTCACCGCGCTGGTACAGAGCAGCAACGCCACCGCCTTGCTGGTCACGTCCTTCGTCGCCCAGGGGCTGATGGCCCTGGCACCCGGCCTGGCGATCATGCTCGGCGCCGATGTCGGTACCGCACTGATGGCGCGCGTGCTGACGCTCGACCTGAGCTGGCTGAGCCCTCTGCTGATCTTCATCGGGGTGATCTTCTTCCTCTCGCGTCGGCAGACGCGGGCGGGCCAGCTCGGCCGGGTAGCCATCGGCCTCGGCCTGATGCTGCTGGCACTGGAGCTGATCGTCGCCGCCGCCACGCCGATTACCGAGGCGCGCGGCATCCGCGTGCTGTTCGCCTCGCTGACCGGCGACCTGCTGCTCGACGCCCTGGTCGGCGCCCTGTTCGCCCTGCTGACCTATTCCAGCCTGGCCGCCGTGCTGCTCACCGCGACCCTGGCCGGCGCCGGCATGATCAGCCTGCCGGTGGCCATCGGCCTGGTCATCGGTGCCAACATCGGCAGCGGTCTGCTGGCGTTTCTCACCAGCAGCCTGCAGAACCCGGCCGGACGTCGCGTGGCGCTGGGCAGCCTGATCTACAAGCTGATCGGCCTGCTGCTGGTCCTGCCGGTGCTGCAGCCACTGGCCAACTGGCTGGACAGCCTGAACTGGCGGCCAGCCGAGCTGGTGATCTTCCTCCACCTGTTCTACAACAGCCTGCGCGCCCTGCTGATGCTGCCCAGCGTCGGGCTCATGGCGCGCTTCTGCAACTGGCTGCTGCCGGACCGCCACGACGACAGCGGCGTCGCCCGCCCGCGCCATCTCGACCCGACGGCGCTGGCCACGCCGAGCCTGGCACTGGCCAATGCGGTGCGTGAAACCCTGCGCGCCGGCGACCTGGTCGAGAGCATGCTCGGCCACCTGGGGCCGGTGCTGGAACACAACCAGCCGGCGCTGACCAAGGAGCTGCGCAGCCTCAATGACGACGTCGCCAGCCTGTGCCGGGCGATCAAGCTGTACCTCGCGCAGGTGCCCCGCGAGGCACTCAGCGACCACGACAGTCAGCGCTGGGCCGAGATCCTCGAACTGGCGGTGAACCTGGAGCAGGCCGGCGACCTGATCGAGCGCATGCTGGGCAAGATCCAGAGCGAGAAGACCGCGCAACGCCGGGCGTTCTCCGAGAAGGGCCTGGAGGAGCTGACCCACCTGCACAGCCAGCTGAGGGCCAACCTGCGCCTCGGCCTGAACGTCTTTCTCAGTGCCGACCAGGCCAGCGCCAGCCAGCTGCTGCGCGAGAAGCGCCGTTTCCGCGCGCAGGAACGGCGCCTGGCGCACGCGCACATCGGCCGGCTGCAACGCCAGGTGGTGCAGAGCATCGAGACCAGCTCGCTGCACCTGGAGCTGATCGCCGACATGAAGCGACTCAACTCGCTGTTCTGCGCCAGCGCCTACGTGGTGCTGGAAAGCCGGGACACCGGTGCCCTGCAGGCCGATGGCGGCGAGTGACTCAGTCCGCGCCGGGCGCCTGCGCCGGGGCTGACGGCGCCACCCCGCGCCAGGCGTACCAGGCGAAGAACAGCGCCATCAGCAGGTAGCCGTGGACGAAATCCGGTGCGGCGTACCAGGCCAGCTTCGGCGCATGCATCAGGCCGACGAAGGCCATGCCGGCGGCCACCAGGGCGAAGACGGTGGCCTGGCGGAACTGTCGGTCGATCACCGTGACGCACATGGCGCCGAGCAGGATGGCGCTGAACATGGCGCCCTGCCCCAGCGCGCCGATGGCGCTGGAAATGCCCTCGACCACCTCGGGCGCGCCGCGGTTGAAGCGGGTCATCAGGTAGTTGGCGAAGTACGGCAGCATCGCCAGCGCCACCGCCGGGTAGTAGCGCGCCTGATTGCTGTGGAACGCCGTGGCGATCATCGACATGCCGACGAACACCAGGATCGGCGCCACCACCGAGACCGGAATCAGCGCAGCGATGAAGGCGATCAGGCCGAACATGGTCGCCAGACCGTACACCGCGCCATTGAGCAGGCTGTAGCCACGCCCGGCGCCCATCCATTTCGAGCCGACGGTGGCGATGTACACGGTGGTCGGGAACACACCGCCAAACAGCGCGCCCAGCAGGGTGCCGACGCCATCCACCGCCTGGCATTCGCGCACGCTGTAGGTATCCCCCGCAGCGCTCATGGCCTCGACGTTGTTCATGGTTTCGATGGCGTTGTACAGGGTGATCGGCAGGATCACCGTGATCAGCGCCAGCAGGCTGGTGAACAGCAGCCCCAGGCCTTCGTACCAGGCCAGGTTGGGCAACAGCGGGTAGAAGCCCAGGTGGGTGAAGGCATCGCTGAACTTGCCGCTGTCAGCCGCGCCGACCAGGTAGGCCAGCGCCGTGCCGACGATGATGGCGAACAGCGAGGCAGGCAGACGAAACGGCATGCTCACCCGCGCCACCAGACCGACGATCATGATGGCCAGCACCAGCAGGCCGATCATGGGGATTTCCAGAGTCTTGAACAGCATTTCACCGGCGATGAACGTCAGCGCGACACCGGCCACGGCGCCGAGCATGGCGGCGCGCGGCAAGGAACGCTGGACCCAGTTGCCGATCAGGCTGATCGCCGCCTCGATGGCGCCGCTGATGAAGCAGGCGGCCACGGCCACCTTCCAGGCCAGCTCGGCATCGCCGGTGAGGTTCTTCGCCGGCAGCAGCACGCCGAACAGAAAGACGAACATCACCGGCGTGCTGATGCCGTAGGACAGCGCGGTGACATCCGCGCGATTCTCCTTGCGCGCCAGCCGCGCCGCGCTCCAGGCGTAGTAGAAATTACCCGCCATCACCGCCACGGCCGCGCCCGGCAACACCTGGCCAAACACGATCTCGGCGGGAAAGCCCATGCCCAGCATGCTGATGGCGATGATCACGAAGTTGGCGATGTTGTTCTGGAACAGCGCGAAGAAGGCGTCGGTGTCCTCCTTCTTGTACCAGGGGTAATGCACGCGCGGCGTCGACATGACGGGCTGAATCCTTGTTGTCCGAATGGTCAGGCCGGCGAGTCTATCAACCTGGCCATCGGCCATAAACGAACAAGGCAGCCGAAGCTGCCTTGTCGTGGTCAGGTCGAGCCGGTTACGCCGCCTGCGGCACCTGGCGACGACGCTGCAGGAGCACGATCAGGCCGAACAGCACGAAGGCCGGAATCCACATCAGCTCCTTGACCCAGCGGTCGGTCGGCGCACGCACCTTGAGGATCTGCTGATCGAATTCCAGGCCGGCATCGGCCGCCATGCTGCCGAAGGCGACGCTGTCGACCAGCACCTTGCCGTCCTCCTCGTAGAGGTTCAGGCCCAGCTTCTGCAGGCGTTCCTCACCCGTGGCACCGTCCGGTACCGGCAGCAGCAGGCTGAACTCGCGGGGATCGCCAACGGCATCCTCGCCACGGATACGCAGGCGCAGCGAGCTGCCATCCTCGACGCCATCGAGCGCCTGGGCCAACTGCGCCGGCGGGATGTCCTGATAGGGGTCGTGGACCATGTCCATCCAGAAGCCGGGGCGGAACAGGCTGAAGGCGACCACCAGCAGCAGCACGCTCTCGTACCAGCGGCTGCGCACAAGGAAGAAGCCCTGGGTGCCGGCGGCGAAAATCAGCATGGCGATGGTCGCGACGATGAAGATCAGCACGCCGTGACAGAAGTCCACGTCGATCAGCAACAGGTCGGTGTTGAAGATGAACAGGAACGGCAAGGCGGCAGTCCGCAGGCTGTAGAAGAACGCCACCAGGCCGGTCTTGATCGGGTCGCCCTTGGACACCGCCGCCGCAGCGAACGAGGCCAGCCCCACCGGCGGGGTCACGTCGGCCATGATGCCGAAGTAGAAGACGAACAGATGCACCGCGATCAGCGGCACGATCAGGCCGTTCTGCTGCCCCAGCGCCACCACCACCGGCGCCAGCAGGCTGGACACCACGATGTAGTTGGCCGTGGTCGGCAGGCCCATGCCGAGGATCAGGCTGAACACCGCCACCAGCAGCAGCATCAGCAGCAGGTTGCCCATCGACAGCAGTTCGACCAGATCGGCCAGCACCAGGCCCACACCGGTCTGCGAGACCGCGCCGACGATGATGCCGGCGGCAGCGGTCGCGATGCCGATACCGATCATGTTGCGCGCACCGGCGATCAGGCCTTCGCGCAGATCGACCACGCCGTCGACGAAGGTGCCGTGGTCATGGCTGCCATCGCGGCGCATCCAGCTCAGCAGCGGACGCTGGGTGAGCAGGATGATGATCAGCATCACGCTGCCCCAGAAGGCCGACAGGCCGGGTGACAGGCGCTCGATCATCAGGCACCAGACCAGCACCACCACCGGCAGCAGGAAGTGCAGGCCGGACAGCAGCACCGCACGGGTCTGCGGCAGCTCTTCCAGCGGCGCGTTGGGGTCTTCGGCCGGCAGCACCGGCACACTGGCGGCGACTTTCAGCAGGGCCAGGTAGACCACCGCCAGCAGGACGCCGATCACCGGCAGGGCGTACTCGCCCAGCGCCGGCTTGAGCCAGCCGAGCCCGTAGTAGACGGCCAGCGACAGGCCGCTGATCAGCGCCGCACCGAAGGCGAAACCGGTCAGACGGCGCAGCCACGGCTTGGGCTGATGCCCACCGATGGGCTGCAGGCCGAGCTTGAGCGACTCCAGGTGCACGATGTAGAGCAGCGCGATATAGGAAATCGCGGCCGGCAGGAAGGCATGCTTGATGATCTCGACATAGGGCATGCCGATGTACTCGACCATCAGGAAGGCCGCCGCGCCCATCACCGGCGGCATGATCTGGCCGTTGACCGACGACGCCACCTCGACCGCGCCGGCCTTCTCCGAGGAAAAGCCGGTGCGCTTCATCATCGGGATGGTGAAGGTGCCGGTGGTGACCACGTTGGCGATCGACGAGCCGGAGATCATCCCGGTCAGGCCGGACGCCAGCACCGCAGCCTTGGCCGGACCACCGCGGAAGTGACCGAGCAGGCTGAACGCCAGCTGGATGAAGTAGTGCCCGGCCCCCGCCCGTTCCAGCAGCGCGCCGAACAGCACGAAGAGGAAGACGAAGCTGGTCGACACACCCAGCGCGATACCGAACACGCCTTCGGTGGTGATCCACTGGTGGTTGGCCAGGGCATGGAAGCTCACTCCACGGTGCGCCAGCAGCCCCGGCATCCAGGGGCCGGCCACGCTGTAAACGAGGAACACCAGGGCGATGATCGCCAGGGGTGGGCCCAGCGCGCGGCGGGTCGCCTCCAGCAGCAGCGGGATGCCGATGCAGGCGGTGACCAGGTCGCCCGTGGTCAGGCTGCCGGGGCGCAGGGCCAGCTGCTGATAGAAGATGAACAGGTAGGCGGCGCTGGCGGCGGCGACCAGACCGAGGGCGATATCCAGCAGCGGCACGCGATCACGTGGCGAGGTTCTGAACGCCGGGTAGGCGAGAAACGCCAGCAGCAACGCGAAGGCCAGGTGAATGGCGCGGGTCTGGGTGTCGTTGAGCACACCGAAACCGAAGATGAACGGCAGGGGTGAGGCGATCCACAACTGGAACAACGACCAGAGCAGCGCCAGGCCCGTGATCACCTGGGCCATCGGGCCGACGGGCAAACGCGCGCCGACGTCCTGGGCGATCAGTTCCTCGGTGGAGAGTTGTTTTTCGGCCATAGGGAGGTACACCTACGTTGTCATTCTGATAAAACGGCGAGCCCCTCGTTGACGGAGGGGCTCGGTTTTTCGACCCTGTGAACGGGTCTCTAGGCACGCAGTTTACCTATACAAACTCAACTGCGCCCGTTATCGAAGAGTTTAGAGCTCTGCCAGGTTCTCTCCACCCGGCCTAAAGCCAGCCTTTCTCCTTGTAGAAACGCAGTGCGCCCTCATGCATCGGTGCCGTCAGCCCCGCGCTGATCATGTCCTCGGCACGCAGATCGGCGAAGGCCGGGTGCAGGCGCTTGAAGCGCTCGAGGTTGTCGAATACCGACTTGACCAGCTGATAGACGACCTCGGGATCGGTCTTTGCCGACGTCGCCAGCACGGCCTTGCCGCCGATGGACGCAATGGCCTCGTTGACGCCAGGGTAGAGGCCGGCAGGAATGTCCGCCCGGGTGAAGTAGCTGGCCTCGGCCAGCAGCTTGTCGACTCCCGGTCCGGTGACCGGAATCAGCCGCGCATCGACCGTGGCCATCGCCTCCTGAATGGCACCGCTCGGATGGCCGACCACATAGGTGATGGCATCCAGGTTGTTGTCCCCCAGGGCCGCCGCCATCTCTGCCGGTTTCAGCTCGGCCGCGAGCGCGAAGTCGGACTTGCCCCAGCCATTGGCCTGCATCACCTCATCGAAGGTGTCGCGGCTGCCCGAGCCCGGCACGCCGATATTCACCCGCTTGCCCTTGAGGTCCGCGAAGCTCTGGATGCCGCTGTCGGCACGGGCGACCACGGTGAGGATCTCGCTCTGCAGCGAGAACACCACGCGCAGGTCCGCGACCGCGCCGTCCTTGTCGAACGGCGCCTGGCCCGTCAGCGCCTTGTTCTGGTGATCGGACTGAATGAAGCCGAAGTCATAGTCACCGCTCTTGATCGACGCGATGTTGCTGACGCTGCCCGCGGATGATGGGGCGTTGCACTTGATGCCGTGCTCGGCACCGCTGCGGTTGAGGAAACGGCAGATCGACTGACCTGCGGTGTAGTAGACCCCGGTCTGCCCGCCCGTGCCGATGGTCACGTAGCGCTCTTCGGCGACCAGAGGGCTGGCCAGCAGACTGCTGCCCAGCACGCACGCCAACAGACCCATGATTCGATGTTGCTGCATATCAACGTCCTCGTGTTTTTGTTTTTCGAACGGCAGACGGGCCGGCAGCGCCGGCGCCATCGATGGAACCAATGCGGCAGTTACGCGGGCTTGCGCACCGCTGTCAGCATGATCTCGACCAGTACGTCGGCGGAGGCCAGACGCGCCTCGACCGTAGCACGCGCCGGCGCGCAGCCGGCCGGCAGCCAGCGGCTCCAGACCTCGTTCATGGCGGCAAAGTCCTTCTCGATGTCTTTCAGCCAGATCTGCGCACTGAGCAGCAGGCTGCGATCCGAGCCGGCCTCGGCCAGCAGGGCATCGATCTTGTCCAGCACCTGGGCCGTCTGGCCCGCGACATCCTGGCTGCGATCGGTCGGCACCTGACCGGAAAGAAACACCAGATCGGAGAAAATCGTCGCGCCGGAAAGGCGCGCATTGGTCTGGATACGTTGCACGGACATGGCAAACTCCTACGGGGTCATGGGGTTGTTCAGGGGTTCTCAGGAGGCCAGCTTCATCCCCTCGAGAGAGATCGCCGGGCGCTGCCGGCCTATCAGCTGGGTCACGGCCTCGGCGCTGCCGCAGGCCAGGGTGAAGCCCAGGCTGCCATGGCCGACGTTCAGCCAGAGGTTGTCGATACCACTGGCACCCAGCAACGGGGTGCCCTCCGGCGTCGCCGGACGCATACCCGCCCAGGTCTCGGCGGCGGCATAGTCTCCCGCAGCGGGGAAGCTGGCCTGGGCCAAGCGCTGCAACGCGGCCAGCCGCCCCGGATCCGGGCTGGCGTCCCAACTGCCGATATCGACCATCGCCGCGACCCGCAGGCGCTGACCGAGACGGGCGTAGACCACCTTGTTGTCGTAGTCGGTGACGTTGGTCTCCGGCCCCGCAGCGCGGTCGGCCAACGGCAGGGTGAGGCTGTAGCCCTTCAGTGGATAGATCGGCAGGCGCAGTCCCAGCGGGCGAAGCAGCTCGACACTGCCGATGCCCGCAGCCACCACCACCTGATCGACCGCCAGTTCCTCACCCGCCAGCGCCACGGCCCGGACCTTGCCGCGCTCCAGCGGCAGCCCGCTGACGCGTTGCCCGGTATGCAGGCGGAACGTCGGATGGCCGCGCAGCTTGCGCAGCAGCTGGCGGCAGAACTGATGACAGTCACCGACCTCGTCGCCGGCGGCGAAGATGCCACCCTTGAAGCGTCCGGCCAGCGCCGCCAGGGCAGGTTCCAGCTCGATGCATTGCTCCGCGCCGAGCAGACGCTGATGGGCCGGGTCGACCCCGGCCTGCGCCTTGTGCAGACTCGACGCGTTGCGGTAGATCACCAGCTTGCCGTTGGCGCGCCAGGAAAAATCGTCCAGCAGCTCGTGCTCACGCCATTCCTGCAGCACCGACTGGCTGTACAGCGCCAGGCGCAGGAGGTGCTGGGCATTGCGCTGGTTCACCGAGCGCCGGCACGCCAGCAGGAAACGCAGGCACCAGTGCCACTGACGGGGGTTCAGGCTGGGCCGGAAGCGCAAGGGCGCACTGCCCTGAAGCATCCACGACAACGCCTGCAGCGGCACGCCGGCATCGGCCAGCGGCGCAACGTAGCGATAGCTGAGCTGACCGCCATTGGCGAAGCTGGTCTCCAGCGCCACTTCATCACGCTGCTCGATCAAATCGACCCGATAGCCCTGGCGCACCAGCGCATAGGCGGTGGTCAGGCCTATCACGCCACCACCGATAACCGCGACCCGCATCATCCATCTCCCGCATCCGAATGGAATTCAGGGTATGGATGCCTGGCGCGGGCGACCAATGAAAAGATAGTGGCAGCCCATAACCCCAGGTTATGCTCCAGCCAGTCTCGCTGGAGCACGAACGGATCATGCGCCTACGTCATATCGAGCTGTTTCAGGCGGTCTTGCAGACTGGCAGCCTCACGGCTGCCGCCGAGCTGCTGCACATCTCGCAGCCGGCCGCCAGCAAGATTCTCCAGCATGCGGAGCAGCAGCTGGGGTTCGCACTCTTCAGCCGCGTGCGCGGCAAGCTGCTGCCCACTGCGGAAGCGCGGATACTGCAGCAACAGACCGAACGGCTGTCTGCCGAGCTGCAGGACCTGCGGCGGCTATCGGCCAGCCTGCGCCGTGGAGAGGAACGGGCGCTGCGCCTCGTCTGCACGCCCACCCTGGCGCAGACCCTGCTGCCCGATGTGGTGTGCGGCTGGCGCGCCGAGTATCCACAGACCCGCTGCGACCTCGCGACCCAGCACACCAGTGAAATCGTCCAGGCCCTGTTGCTGCGCGAAGCCGACCTCGGCCTGACGCTGCAACGCGTTGAGCACCCGGATCTGCATACGGAGGTCCTGACGCAGGGCCGGATGATGGCCATCGCGCCGCCGGGCTGGTGGAGCGACGCGGCCTGCTCGACATCGATACGCCTGCAGGACATGGCCGGCCTGAGCCTGATCGGCCTGGACACGCGAGACGCGCTGGGCGGTCTGTTGCGCGGACACATCGAGGAGCTGCAGCCGCCCGCGCGCATCGATATCTCGGTGCAGACCTACCAGCTGGCCCGCATGCTGGTGGCGGCGGGACAGGGGCTGGCGCTGGTCGATCCCTTCACCGCACTGTCCGGCAACCTGGGCGATGTCCAGGCCCGCCCGCTGGAACCCAACATCCCGGTGACGCTGTACCTGCTGCGGCGTGTCGATGAAACACCCTCGGCCGCGCAGCAGGCACTGCTGACGCGCCTGCAGAGCCTGGCGACCGACCTGCTTGCCGCACAGGGCTGAACCAGGCGCCGGAAAACGAAAAACCGCGGCCGAGGCCGCGGTTTTCGTTAGCCGCCAGGCAGGCTTACAGCCAGCCACGCTCCTTGTAGTAGCGTGCGGCGCCCTCGTGCAGCGGGGCAGTCAGACCGACCTTGATCATGTCGGTTTCCTTCAGGTCGGCAAATGCCGGGTGCAGGCGCTTGAAGCGATCGATGTTGTCGAACACCGACTTGACCAGCTGGTAGACCACTTCCGGGTCGGCCTTGGCGCTGGTGGACAGCACGGCCTTGCCGCCGATGGACTGAGTCGCCTGATCGTTACCCTTGTACAGGCCACCTGGAATTTCGGCCTTGGTGTAGTAGGTCTTCTCGGCCAGCAGCTTGTCGATCTCGGGGCCGGTCACCGGAACCAGAACGGCGTCGGTGGTAGTGGTGGCTTCCTGGATCGCGCCGTTGGGATGACCGACGAAGTAGGTCATGGCGTCGATGTTGTTGTCACCCAGGGCGCTGGCCTGCTCGGCCGGCTTCAGCTCGGCAGCCAGGGCGAAGGCGGAGCGGTCCCAGCCTTTGACGGCGAGGATCTCTTCCAGGGTGTCGCGCTGGCCGGAACCCGGGTTGCCGACGTTGACGCGCTTGCCCTTGAGGTCATCGAAGCCTTTGATGTTGGCGTCGCGACGGGCGAGGATGGTGAACACTTCGCTCTGCAGGGAGAAGACGGCGCGGATATCGCTCATCGCCCCTTCGGCTTCGAACGGTGCAAGGCCGTTGAGCGCCTTGTACTGGTGGTCGGACTGCATGATGCCGAAGTTGAATTCGCCGCTGCGAATGCCGTTGACGTTGGCGACGCCGCCGCCACTGGCCGGCGCGTTGCACTTGATGCCGTGCTCAGCCGAGCCACGGTTGAGGAAGCGGCAGATGGACTGACCGGCCACGTAATAGACGCCGGTCTGGCCGCCGGTGCCGATGGTGACGAATTTCTCTTCGGCCTGTGCCATGCCACTCAGGGCAGTACCCGCGAGCGCGGCGGACAGGACCCATGCCAAGGATTTGCCTTTCATGGGATATCTCCTTTTTTCTCTGTTGTTTTGAGCGAGCGCGCCTTGTGAGCGACGTCCGGGTGGGAAGTCTAACCGCTCGCGGCGAATATGCACGCGCTGTCGAAAAATCGCTGGTAACGCCGTGTGTGAAGCCGGGCTATCGCCCACTGCCGGCATTGGGCAGAATCGACGGATGTCGAACCCGCCCAACGCCCCCTCGCAGGCCTCGGTCAGCGCCAGCCTGACCCAGGCGATCCTGCACGCCGCCACGCGCCTCGGCCTCGAGCGCCAACCCCTGCTGGACGCCTGCGCACTGCACGACGAGCAGCTCGTCGACCCCGATGCGCGCATTCCCTTCGCCGCCCAGCAGGCGCTGTGGCTCGAACTGGACAGACGCCTGCAACACCCGGAACCGGGGCTGCTGCTGGGGCGCAACCTGACGCCCGGCCCCTTCAGTGTCCTCAGCTACCTGCTGCAAAGCAGCGCGACACTGGGCGATGCGCTGACCGCCGCGCTGCGCTACCAGCGTCTCGGCGGCGAGGGCGGCGAGTTGCAGGTCGAGGAGCAGGACGACACGCTCTCGCTGCTCTATCGCCCGCTGTACCCCCAGCACCCGGCGACCCGCATCCGCGTGCTGGCGATGATGGCCTGCTGGGTGCAGACCACCCTGCCGCTGCTGGACGGCTTTCGCCTGCTCGACGTGCGTTTTCGTCATCCGCAGCCGGACGACCTCGCGCCCTACGACGATGTGTTCGACTGTCCGCTGCACTTCGCCTGCGACGACTACGCCATCGTCCTGCCACGCGACCTGTGCCAGTTGCCGCTGATCCAGGCCAACCCGCCGCTGCAGCAGTTGCTGCGCCAGCATGCCGAAGCCCTGCTCGCCCGCCTGCCCAGCGCCAGCCTGAGCGCCCGCGTGATCGGACTGCTGGGCGAACAGCTGGCCCACGGCGAGCCGGACCGCGCCGAACTGGCACGGGCACTGGCTCTCAGCGAGCGCACCCTGCAACGCCGCCTGGCCGACGAAGGCTGCAGCTACCAGCAACTGCTCGCCGACACGCGCCGGCAACTGGCCGAGCAGCACCTGCGTGACGGGCGCCTGCCCGCGACGGAAATCGCCTGGCTGCTCGGCTACTCCGAACCCAGCGTGTTCTTCCGCGCCTTTCGTCAGTGGACCGGCCTGACGCCGGGCGAGTATCGCGCCCGCTACGGCGCCGGGTGAGGTGACGCCCCGCTGCGCATCAGCCACGTCGATGATGACTATGCTCCCGCGTGGCGTGCGCCCCCGCAAGCTGAGGGGTTAGAGTAGCCGGCCACGCATTGAGGAGACTCCCCATGAGCCGCTTGGCCTCGATCAAGCTCTCCACCCTGGACCTGGCGCCGATTCGTGACGACGGCGACGCTGCCCAGGCCCTGCACAACTCGCTGGCCCTGGCCCGGCATGTCGAGCGTCTCGGCTTCGAGCGCTTCTGGGTCGCCGAGCACCACAACATGGACGGCATCGCCAGTTCCGCCACGGCGGTACTGATCGGCTACCTGGCCGCCGGCACGTCGCGCATTCGCCTGGGCGCAGGCGGCGTGATGCTGCCCAACCATGCGCCACTGGTGATCGCCGAACAGTTCGGCACCCTGGCCACGCTCTACCCCGGCCGTATCGATCTGGGCCTGGGCCGCGCGCCCGGCGCCGACCAGTACACCGCTCATGCGCTGCGCCGCAGCCGCGATGGCAGCGCGGAAGACTTCCCCAGGGACGTCGAGGAGCTGCAGGCCTACCTGGGCCCGCGCGAGGAGGGCCAGCGAGTGATCGCCATGCCCGGGAGCGGCACCGAGGTGCCGATCTGGCTGCTGGGCTCCAGCCTGTTCAGCGCGCAGCTGGCCGGGATGAAGGGCCTGCCCTACGCCTTCGCCTCGCATTTCGCACCGCGCTACCTGCATGAAGCGATCCGGATCTACCGCAACCACTTCCGCCCGTCGGCGGTGCTGGACAAACCCTACGTGATGCTCGGCGTGCCGCTGCTGGCCGCCGACAGCGACGAACAGGCGCAGTACCTGGCGACCTCCGCCTACCAGCGCATCCTCGCCCTGGTCCGTGGCCAGAGCCTGGTGCAGCGCCACCCGGTCGCCAGTATGGAGGGCCTCTGGCTGCCGCACGAACGCCAGGCCGTCGGTGAATTCCTCGGTCTGGCCGCCATCGGCGGTCCGGACACGGTGCGCCAGCGTCTGGAGCAGCTACTGGAGCAGACCGAGGCGGACGAGCTGATCTTCACTTGCGACATGTACGACTTCGCCGATCGCCTGCATGCCTTCGACATACTCGCGCAGTTGCAACGCGACTGAGTTCGAACTTGTGCGCATGCGCGCCCTCTGAATGCAGGAAGGCCGCCAGACCGGCGGCCTCTTGCAGGCAATGGGAGAGCGCACATGAAAAAGACTGCATCGGCCCACTGGCAGGGCGGCATCAAGGACGGCACGGGCACCCTTTCCACCCAGAGCGGCGCCCTCAGGGATTCGCCCTACGGCTTCAACACCCGCTTCGCCGACCAGCCCGGTACCAACCCCGAGGAACTGATCGGCGCGGCCCACGCCGGCTGCTTCTCCATGGCGCTGTCCAAGGAGCTGGGGGACGCCGGGATGACCGCACAGAGCATCGATACCCAGGCAGAAGTGACGCTGGACAAGGTCGATGGCGGTTTCGAGATCAGCGCCGTGCACCTGTCGCTGCGGGCGAAAATCCCCGGCGCTGACCGCGCCGCCTTCGAACAGGCCGTGGCGACCGCCAAGAGCGGCTGCCCGGTGTCCAAGGTGCTCAACGCCAAGATCACGCTGGAAGCGGTGCTGGAGGACTGAGCCAGCCGCTTGCGGCTAGATCCCTGTGCCGCAGCGCAGCACCTCGCCTCGCGCCAGCACGTTGCGCTGATCGTCGTACAGCCAGGCCTGCGCCTTCATCAGCAGCGGCCTGGCTTCGACACGGTAGCGCTGGCCCGGCGCGAAGCCGTCATAGCGCAGGCGAATCTCGCAGGTCATGCGCAACGGCTCGCTCTGCATGCCAAGCGTGCCGCTACGCACCTCGAACTGAAAGCGCGTTTCCAACTCGTGCTTGCCGGGCGTGACCTGGAAGTAACGGCCGTCCGGCCAGCGCTCGCCGTCCAGGCGGTCGGCCATCAACAGCGTATCGGCGGTGGCGTACAGCTCGACCCAGGCCTGCTGGGGATCGGGCTTGGGCAACGGCGAAGCACAGGCTCCGAGTGTCAGCAGAACGGGAACAGCCAGCAGGGCGCGCATGTCGACCTCCATCTTGGGTTCGGGCACCAGCCTAGCGTGCGCGGGCCGGTCCCGGGGAAATAGTAGAGCCATCTGTCGCGGCGCTTTTCATCCGGAGCCTAGGCACCGACCATCCGGATCGGCTAGCGTGAGCGAATGCCCGACACCTTCTCCATCGACATTCTGCGCCACCTCGCGGTTCCGCTGCTCGCGCTGCTGCTCGGCGGTTGCTCGACCCTGGACTATTACGCCCATCTCGGCCAGGGCCAGTGGCAGTTGCTGCAGGCCCGCGAGCCCGTCGAGCGACTGCTGCAGGACCCGCAGACCACACCCGAACTGGCCAGGCGCCTGGCGCTGTCACAGCAGGCGAGGGACTTCGCCAGCGCCAGCCTGCGCCTGCCGGACAACCGCAGCTACCGGCTCTACGCCGACCTCAAGCGCCCCTTCGTGGTGTGGAACGTGTTCGCCACGCCCGAGTTTTCCCTCGACCCGGAGCTGCACTGCTTCCCCATCGCCGGCTGCGTCGCCTATCGCGGCTACTACCAGCAGGGTCGCGCCCGTGGCGCCGCCGCGCTGCTCCGCCAACAGGGGCTGGACACCTACATAGGCGGCGTCGAGGCCTACTCCACCCTGGGCTGGTTCGATGACCCGCTGCTCAACAGCATGCTGCGCTGGGACGACGAACGCCTGGTCGCGGTGATCTTCCACGAACTGGCGCACCAGCAGTTCTACCTGCCGGGCGATACCGCCTTCAACGAGTCCTTCGCCACCTTCGTCGAGCGCGAGGGCCTGCGCCAGTGGCACGCATCCCGTGGGGAGACGCCCCCCGCCAGCGACGACCATCAGCGCCAGCAGTTCGTCGAACTGGTCCTGGCCAGCCGCGAGCGCCTGCGCCTGCTCTATGCCCGCGACCTGCCGGCAGGGGCCATGCGCAGTGCCAAACAGGCCGAATTCGCCCGCCTGCGCCACGACTACCGCACGCTGCGCCAACGCGAGTGGGGTGGCCAGGGCCGCTATGACGCCTGGATCGACGCCCCGTTGAACAATGCCAAGCTGCTGCCCTTCGGCCTGTACGACCAATGGGTGCCCGCCTTCGCCGCGCTGTTTGCCCGCAAAGGCCGCGACTGGCCGGCCTTCTACGCCGCCGTCGCCGCTCTGGGCCAGTTGCCCGCCGAACAACGCCATGCGCAGTTGACCACCCTGCTGGGCGACGACTAGAACTGCCGGGCAATCTGCCAGTCCAACCTCACAGGTCACCCACAACCCTGGAGAGACGCGCGATGCAACGGATGATCCCTGCCCTGGCCCTGCTGATGCTTGCAGGTGGCGCGCTGGCAGCGCCCAAACCCTGCGAGGAACTCAAGCAGGAAATCGAAGTGAAGATTCAGGCCAACAACGTGCCCAGCTACACCCTGGAAATCGTTGCCAACGACGAAGTCCAGGATCAGAGCATGGCGGTGGGCAGCTGCGACGGCGGCACCAGGAAGATCATCTATCAGCGCAACGACTGAGCCACCCCGGGGGCGTTGCCCATGAAGGCGCCATGCAGCGCCTCCAGCGTCTCGAAATGGAACGCCGGCGCCTCACCCAGCAACTCCTCACGGCTGCCGAAACCGTAACCCACCGCCACCGCCTGCACGCCGTTGCTGCGTGCGCCGATCAGGTCGTGCTTGCGGTCACCGATCATCAGCGCCGCCCCCGGCGCCAGGTCTTCCGACTCCAGCAGATTCGCCAGCAGCTCCACCTTGTTGGTGCGCGTACCATCCAGCTCGCTGCCATAGATGCGCTTGAAGTAGCGGTCGAAACCGAAGTGCCGGGCGATCTCCTCGGCGAAAACCGTGGGTTTGCTGGTGGCGATGTACAGCGTGCGCCCCTGCGCCTGCAGCGCGTCGAGCAGGCTCGGTACGCCTGCGAACATCCGGTTCTCATACAGCCCGGTGACCTTGAAGCGCTCGCGATAATGGTTCACCGCCTGCCAGGCGGTGGCTTCGTCCAGCCCGTAGCTGGCCATGAAGCACTGCAGCAATGGCGGGCCGATGAAGTGCTCCAGGGCCGCCAGGTCCGGTTCGTCGATGCCCAGCTTGGCCAGCGCGAACTGCACCGAACGGGTAATGCCCTCGCGCGGATCGGTAAGCGTGCCGTCGAGGTCGAAAAGAACGGTGGAATGATGCATGACGAGCACCTCTGGGAAAGCGGAAAGCCGGGAAGGATACTCGCCTGCCCCCCGACAGTTCACCCCTGTACAGGTTGCGCCCGATAGCCCCAGCGCAGCCCGAGGCGGCTGAACGGCCAGAGCAGCGCCAGTTGCACGAGGCCAAAGAGCAGCAGCAACAGCAGGTCGGAGACACCCACCACCAGCAGCAACACCAGCATGATGATCGCGCACAGCAGCGCACCAGCGATCCATAGCGACAGCGTGATCAGCGCTGCCAGCGCCAGCCGCCCGCCCCTGAAACCACGGACCTGCTCCGGCAAGGCCGAGCGCGCGGCGAAGAACGCCACCAGCATGTAAACGCCGCCATGGAGCAGATTGATCACGCCGGCCCAGCTCTCCAGCTCGAACCCGTAGAACGCACCGTCCATCAGCTCGAGCGCCAGGCCCATCACCTGCAGGTATCCCACCATGATGGCCAGCGCGAAACACCAGGCCAGCGACGTAGCGGCCATCTGCAGGTCACCGTCGGTCACCTCGGCGCTGCGCCGGAACAGCTGCAGCAGCAGCCAGAGCGGCACCAGCACCTCCAGGCAAAAGCTCAGCAGGCCAATGACCGACCAGCCCAGGCTGGTCAGCAGGCGTCCGCTGTACTGATCGTCCAGTAGCTCGTACAGCCACATGTACAGCTGGCCGGAGACGAAACCGAGCCCCCAGGACAGCAGCAGGTAAACCACGCCATAACTCACCAGCAGTCGCGCCGGCTGCCGGTAGCCGGCCAGGCGATGACGTTCCAGGTATGCGCTCGTCAGCCAGTAGACACCCAGTCCCGCCATGAGCAGGTGATTGACCCAGTAAGGGGCGACGTAGCTCAGCCAGACGCTGAAATCGTTCTCGAGATCGCTCCTCCACCAGCCGATCATCGACAGCAGCATGGCGATGACGCTCATCGACAGGGCCACGGCCACCAGATGCCCTGGTAGTGCCGGCAGCGGGCGGGGCGCAGCGGATGGAACGAGCGGGTCGGCCGCGAAGGGGTTGGTTTGAGTCATGGCAATCCTTGTCGGTGCAGGCATCCTGTTCGGTCTGGCGAGCTTAGCCACCCTGCATGGCGGACAAAAGCGCCCGCATGCAGAACTGTGCTGTCGACACGCCCGGCGCGGGCGGCTCAGGTCAGGCTGCGAAACATCACATGGCAGTCCACCAGCCCCAGCCGCGCATGCCGGTAGGCCTTGGGCAGGGTGCCGACGATGGCGAAGCCGAGCTTCTGCCACAACGCCACGGCTACCGTGTTGCTCGCCACCACGCTGTTGAACTGCATGGCGCTGAAGCCCAGCTCGCGGCCGACCTGCAGCGAGTGCCGGCACATGGCGCTGGCCACGCCCTTGCCGCGCGCTGCCGCAGCGGTCATGTAACCGCAGTTGCACACATGATCGCCGGGGCCGGCGGCGTTGGCCTTGATGTAGTAGGTGCCGAGGATCTGCCCGTCCTGCTCGACGACGAAGGTGGCACGCGGCAGCTCGACCCAGGTTTTCCAGGCCGTTTCGCGATCCATGTCCGGATCGAAGGCGTAGGTTTCCTGCGCCTGCACCACATCGCGGATGATCGGCCAGACCTGGTCGAAATCGGCGGCCTCTAGAGGACGAATGCGCAGTTCGGCATCGCTCACGGCTAGTAGCCCTCGACCAGATGCAGGTCCTTGAGCTTCACGTAGTTGCCTGCCGTGTAGCTGAAGAAGTTGCGCTCCTTGTCGGTCAGCGGCCGCGCCTGCTTGACCGGGCTGCCGACGTACAGGTAACCGCTTTCCAGACGCTTGCCCGGCGGCACCAGGGAGCCGGCGCCGATGATCACCTCGTCCTCGACCACGGCGCCGTCCATGACGATGCTGCCCATGCCGACCAGGATGCGGCTGCCCAGGGTGCAGCCGTGCAGGGTGACCTTGTGCCCGACGGTGACCTCGTCGCCGATGATCAGCGGGTAGCCCTCCGGATTGAACGGCCCGGCATGGGTGATGTGCAGCACGCTGCCGTCCTGCACGCTGGTGCGCGCGCCGATGCGGATCTGGTGCATGTCGCCACGGATCACGGTCATCGGCCAGACCGAGCTGTCGTCACCGATCTCGACGTCACCCAGCACCACGGCGCTGGCATCGACGAATACCCGCTCACCGAGCTGCGGAGTGAATTGCTGGTAACTGCGAATCGCCATGATAGAAATCTCCAAGGCTGCGGGAAGGCTTGATTGTAATTAATATGGCCCCCATGTCGGTTGTTATCGTGCCGCCTCGCTGCGCTGCCACGCTCTCAACCCAATCTCCCTTCGTTACAGGTGCCTCGTCGTGACCGCGAACAATCCCCTGCTGCAAGACTTCGACCTGCCGCCTTACTCGCAGATCAAACCCGAGCACGTCGAACCTGCCGTCGAGCAGATCCTGGCCGACAGCCGCGTCGCCATCGCCGAACTGCTCGAGCGCCAGCAGGCCAATCCGAGCTGGGACGGCCTGGTCCTGGCGCTGGACGAGCTGGGTGCGCGCCTGGGCCGCGCCTGGAGCCCGGTGAGCCACCTCAATGCCGTGTGCAACAGCCCGGAACTGCGCGCCGCCTACGAGGCCTGCCTGCCCAAACTGTCGGAATACTGGACCGAGATGGGCCAGAACAAGCCGCTGTTCCAGGCCTACGAAGCGCTGTCGCAGAGCCCGCAGGCGGCCACTTTCGACGTGGCGCAGACGACCATTCTCGAGCACGCCCTGCGTGACTTCCGCCTGTCAGGTATCGACCTGCCGGCCGAACAGCAGAAGCGCTACGGTGAAATCCAGATGCGCCTGTCCGAGCTGACCAGCAGGTTCTCCAACCAGCTGCTCGACGCCACCCAGGCCTGGACCAAGCAGGTGACCGATGAAGCGCTGCTGGTCGGCCTGACCGATTCGGCCAAGGCGCAGATGCAGCAGGCGGCTCAGGCCAAGGGCCTGGACGGCTGGCTGATCACCCTGGAGTTCCCCAGCTACTACGCCGTGATGACCTACGCCGACGACCGCGCCCTGCGCGAAGAGGTGTACGCCGCCTACTGCACCCGCGCCTCCGACCAGGGTCCGAACGCCGGGCAGAACGACAACGGCCCGCTGATGAGCGAGATTCTCGACCTGCGCCAGGAGCTGGCCCGCCTGCTCGGCTTCGCCCACTACAGCGAGCTGAGCCTGGCCAGCAAGATGGCGGAGTCGACCGATCAGGTGCTGAGCTTTCTGCGTGACCTGGCGGTGCGCAGCAAACCCTTCGCCGAGCAGGACCTGGCCGAGCTCAAGGCCTTCGCCGCCGAGCAAGGCCTCTGCGATCTGCAAAGCTGGGACGTCGGCTACTACAGCGAGAAGCTGCGCCAGCAGCGCTACAGCATCTCCCAGGAGGAAGTGCGCGCCTGGTTCCCGGTGGACAAGGTGCTCAACGGCCTGTTCGCCATCGTGCAGAAGCTCTACGGCATCCAGATCCGCGAGCTGCACGACTTCGACACCTGGCACCCGGACGTGCGCCTGTTCGAGATCAGCGAACACGGCGAGCACGTCGGGCGTTTCTTCTTCGACCTCTACGCCCGCGCCAACAAGCGCGGCGGCGCCTGGATGGATGGTGCCCGCGACAAGCGGCGTGATGCCTCCGGCAAGCTGATCGCCCCGGTCGCCAACCTGGTGTGCAACTTCACCCCGCCGGTCGGCGGCAAGCCGGCGCTGCTGACCCACGACGAAGTCACCACCCTGTTCCACGAATTCGGCCACGGCCTGCACCACCTGCTGACCCGCGTCGAGCACGCCGGCGCCTCGGGCATCAACGGCGTCGCCTGGGATGCGGTCGAGCTGCCCAGCCAGTTCATGGAGAACTGGTGCTGGGAGCCGGAAGGCCTGGCGCTGATCTCCGGCCACCATGAAACCGGCGAAGCGCTGCCACAGGCCATGCTGGACAAGATGCTGGCGGCGAAGAACTTCCAGTCCGGGCTGATGATGGTGCGCCAGCTGGAGTTCTCCCTGTTCGACTTCGAGCTGCATGCCACCCACGGCGACGGTCGCAGCGTGCTGGACGTGCTCGAAGGCGTGCGCAGCGAGGTCTCGGTGATGCGACCACCGGCCTACAACCGCTTCGCCAATGGTTTCGCGCACATCTTCGCCGGCGGCTACGCAGCCGGTTACTACAGCTACAAGTGGGCCGAAGTGCTCAGTGCCGATGCCTTCTCCAAGTTCGAGGAAGAAGGCGTGTTCAACAGCGCCACCGGCAGCGCCTTCCGCGAGGCCATCCTCGCCCGTGGCGGCTCGCAGGCGCCGATGGTGCTGTTCGTCGACTTCCGTGGCCGCGAACCGAGCATCGACGCCCTGCTGCGTCACCTCGGCCTGAGCCAGGAGGCCGCATGAGCGATGCGCCTGTGAACAGCACGCCGAAGCGCTTCATCGCCGGCGCCGTGTGCCCGGCATGCAGCGAGACCGACAGCATCAAGATGTGGAACGTCGATGGCGTGCCGCACCGCGAGTGCGTCAAGTGCGGCTACGCCGACACCCTCGACGCCCGTGGCAACTCGGTGCCCAGGGAACTGCCCACCCGGGTCAACGTCAGCGGCCTGAAGCCCAAGGCGGCCGATCCGAACGTGCAGGCGGTGCAGTTCTTCCCCAACCCTAAGCTGAAGAAGCCCAGCGAGTAGTCCCACTTCTGGCCATGGAGGGCCGTATGCGTTTTCTACCCCTGTTACTGCTCAGCGCCGCATTGCCGGTGGCGGCCGAGCTGCGTGTCGAGAACCTGGAAGCCAAGCGTAGCGAGTGGGAAACCTACCGTTTCCCCCTGTTCAACGGTGACAGCCCTGCCATCGGGCGTATCAATACCTACCTGCATGCGGTCGTGCTGAACGGCCTACCTGGGCGCTTCGAGCGCTCGCCATTCGAACGCATCTGGCCCAAGGAGGGCGAAATCTGGGGGACCAACAACATCGATTACATGATCGATGGCCAGGGGCCGGGTTATCTGTCTCTGAGCGTGACTGGCGAATACACCGGCGCCTATACCAGCATGGGTACTTTTACCTACCCCTTCGATCTGACCAGCGGCCGCCCCATCGGCCTCGAGCAGTTGTTCACGCCAGCGGGCCTGCAACGGCTCGGCGAACGTGTGGGCCATGAACGCGGCCAGCGCATCGGGGCATTTCTCGCCGAATTGCCGCCTCCGGCCGACGCCACGGCAGAGCTGGACGAGGATGACGAGCGCCTCGAAACCCAGCGTTCGATGTATAAAGAGTGCTTGCCCAGACGCAGCAACAGCGATCTGACATACAACCGGGTGGAGCTGGGTCGCGATAGCCTGAAGCTGATCGCCGAAGGCTGCGCGCCGCATGTCGTGCAGGCACTGGACGACCTGGGCGAGTACAGCAACAGCATTCCCTATGCGCAATTGACCGATGACTTCAGCCCCTACGGTCGCTGCCTGCTGCTGGAGCAGCGCAGCGGCTGCCAGCGTCCTGCCGATCTGCGTGCCGGTGGCGCCTACCGCGGCAAGATCGATGGCCGCTACGCGATCAGCCTGGTGCTGGAGGGCAACGTCTATGCCTCCAGCAGCTACTTCTACGAGCGTTACGCCCGGCAGATCGAACTGAGCCAGCGGACCATCAGTGCTGATCAGGTTCGCCTGTACGAAGGTGGCGACAACCCTGCCATCTTCGACCTGCACTTGCAGCCGGACGGCTCACTAACCGGCACCTGGCAGCAGCAAGGCGGCAAGGCGCTGCCCGTGGAACTGCGCTGAGTGGAACTGCGCTGATCTGCTCACTGACTGCGCAAGGTAAGTGAAGATTCATCCCGCAAGTTACACGCTACTCGCGAAAGAACTCTCCTGGAGTTGCGCCAAACTGGCGGCGAAAGGCGGCGATAAAGGCCGATAGCGAGTCATACCCGCAGGCCAGCGCCACGTCGGTGACCCGCTCGCCCTGCTCCAGCGGGGTAAGCGCATCGAGCAGGCGTTGGCGCTGGCGCCACATACGAAAGCTCAGGCCCGTTTCGCGCAGGAACAGGCGACTCAAGGTTTTCTCCGAAACCCCCAGCCGCTCGCCCCATTCACCCAGGCCCAGTTGGCGCAGCGTCGCATCCTCCAACCCCTGACACACCTCACGCAGCCGTGCGTCCTGCGGCAACGGCAGCATCAGCGCGACATCCGGGGCAGCGCGCAGTTCGTCCAGCAGCACTGCGGCCAGCCGACCCGGCGCGCCCTGCTCGTCGTACTCCGCGGGCAGTGCACTGAAACCACGAATCAGCTCGCGCAGCAGCGGGCTGACCGCCAGCACACGGCAGTCGGGCGAACCCCAGGGCACGGCACTACCGTCGATGTACAGGCTGCGCATCTCGGTACGAGGCGAGCTGAGCACCTGATGTTCGACACCTGCCGGCACCCACACCGCGCGCTGCGGCGGGGCGACGAAGCGGGCCCCAGCGGTCTGCACCTCGAGCACCCCGGCGATGGCATAGGACAGCTGCACCCAGGGGTGGGTATGACGGAAGGTCAGCGCACGGTTGGTCAGCGACTCGACCCGGCCATAGAGCGGCCGAGGCAGGCTGGGCAACTCGGGCAGGCTGCGATGCAGGGTAGCGGGATGTCTGCTTAGCGACACTTGCTGGCTCTTTAGCGTTAGCCGGAAATCTTCGACGACGATAGTCTGACGCCCTCCTGTATCGCAAGTCCGAGATTCGCCATGTTCCTGCGCCGTCTGCTGCCTGACAACTTCACCCTGACCCTGCTCGCCGTGGTACTCGCCGCCACGCTGCTGCCCGCCAGCGGCCAGGTCGCCACCGCGTTCGAATGGATCACCAACCTGGCCATCGCCCTGCTGTTCTTCATGCACGGCGCCAAGCTGTCACGCCAGGCGATCGTCGCCGGTGCCGGTCACTGGCGCCTGCACCTGCTGGTGTTTTCCTGCACCTTCATCCTCTTCCCGCTGCTCGGGCTGGCGCTGCGCCCTGCCCTGGAGCCGCTGCTGGGCAGCGAGCTGTTCATGGGCATGCTCTACCTCTGCGCGCTGCCGGCCACGGTGCAGTCGGCCATCGCCTTCACCTCCCTGGCACGCGGCAATGTCGCGGCGGCGATCTGCAGTGCGGCGGCCTCCAGCCTGCTGGGCATCTTCATCACGCCGCTGCTGGTGGCAGTGCTGATGGGCGTGCACGGCGACAACGGCTCGACCCTCGACGCCATCGGCAAGATCAGCCTGCAACTGCTGCTGCCGTTCATCCTCGGCCAGATCGCCCAACGCTGGATCGGCGGCTGGGTGACGCAGAACAAGAACTGGCTGAAGTACGTCGACCAGAGTTCGATCCTGCTGGTGGTCTACACCGCCTTCAGCGCCGCGGTGATCGGCGGCCTCTGGCAGCAGGTGCCGCTGGTCACGCTGCTGGCGGTGGTCGTCGCCTGCTGCGTGCTGCTGGCCCTGGCGCTGCTGCTGACCCACCTGCTCGGCAAGTGGCTGGGCTTCAACCTGGAGGACCGCATCACCATCCTCTTCTGCGGGTCGAAGAAGAGCCTGGCCACCGGCGTGCCCATGGCCCAGGTGCTGTTCGCCGGCGGCGCCATCGGCGTGCTGATCCTGCCACTGATGCTCTTTCACCAGATCCAGCTGATGGTCTGCGCGGTACTGGCGCAGCGCTACGCCCAGCGCAAGGACGGGACGCAACCGGCGACCGCCTGAGCGGCGCCGCGACAAAAGGGACTTGCCCGGGCGCCAGATGACTGTATTTTTATACAGTATTCTCAGGAGCCCGTTCATGTCCGTCAGCCTGCCGCCACGAGGCCGTGGTACCGCCAGCAACCCACACAACCGTTATGCACCGACCCGTTCGGAGCAGCAGGACGACGGCTGGTATCAGGAGGAAACGCCGCCGAGCCGCGCCACCGAGGTGCGCAAGGAAAAGGCGAAGACGGCCATCACCCGCAACAACTCACCGGATGTCGGCTTCGATCGCTCGGTGAACCCCTACCGTGGCTGCGAGCATGGCTGGATATGCTCTGTAAAAGGTTCCGCCGTCATAATCTTATGGCTTTAATGCATAACGCCGCTATAGTATCAAGTCACTACATCGAATAAATAAGGAGTAGTGATGTTGTGGTTTTATGGAAGAAAAAGAAATTACATTGAACTAATAGGCTTGAAGTTAAGCAAAGAGTTCAAAATTGAGCCTGATGAAAGCCAAGGCTTCCCGAGTGCAGTAAAGTATTCCAAATTAATCGAAGCCTCTTGGGCTTCAAAAATGAACGCAGACGAAGCGGCAATGCAAATTGCGGTTTCTTATTTCTTGTATCTCTGTAAGGGCGGGTCTTTTGTTGATGCGTCTGAAATTCTCTTGCGAATAGAAAATATAGTAGGCTATGAAGTCCCAAGAAATTTGATTAGGGAAGAATATAGGTTAGAGTTTTCTAATGCCATAATCGAAGGGCGGCAGATACTCGGAATAAAATAAAAGGTTGTTTTGAGCGGTTGAACTTGTTCAAGCGTGAAAAATGACCAGAAAGAGCAAAAGCGTACCGAGCAATTGCTCGGTTGTTCTGATGGGAAAAGAGCGGAAAAAGAAAATTAAGGTCGGACGCTATTTAGTGTTTTTCGTCGAACGATAAAAATATTTTCATTTACCTATTGACAACGATTTTTGCTGTTTTTAAGCCAAAATTCGAAGGTCGGGAAAATGGAAATATCAAAAATTTGAGATAAAAATATATAAAAAATGATATGCACTTTTTTAGTGCATTCACGGAAATAGGTCAAAATTGAGCGATTTATTTTTCTTCGTATATTAGTAAGCAGAAATAAAAACCACGCTAAAAACGCCATTTTTTAAAGGCGTGAAAAATCAAGGTTTACGATTTTTTAGGGCAAGAAATCAACATCATCACACCAATCGAAAATAAGCCGTTTTAAGGCGTATTCTTGTTTTTGATACCCAAAGCACCAAGCCAATGCTAATCGCTCGATTATGGGCAGTTTTTGGAGGTTTTAGAGGGTATTGCTTGGTGTATGTGTGTTGGTATGGGTTTGCGGGGGATGTGATGCGTGTATGTATGTGTGTGTCGTGTGTGTATACGTGTCTTGAAAACCCTAGGGGGTTTTCGCTCTTTTAAATTCCAGCATTGCCTTTCGCTTTTCAAGCTTCAGGCAAAGCTGGTCTTCCTTGTTTTATGACTTAAAAAACAAGTTTAGCTTGCCTGATTTTCAGGGTTTAAATCTGTGATATTCAGTTTAAACTTTAAACACTTATAGGCTATATCAGCACCTAACTGGAACCCTGTTTAACATATTTTCATATGGCTGGCGGGTTGAGAAATTTCCAGTATCCCCGTTTTATTTCTCTTCGCTTGAACACGAAACAATCACTTTTTGGTTTCCTACATGTTCAAGGCGTGAATACTGAATTTATAATTATGATGAGGTTTTGTCGGCAGGGTCTTGAAATGGTAATATTATATGTTATAACTATATATACCAGTTGAAACTGCCGCTATCAGTATCAACGCCGAACCCTAAATGCTAACTACATTTGGGGTTCACTTATAATTATGGTATCACTTTAATATTTAAAGTCAAATCAGTAGGCGTTTGGTCTTCTTCTCTTTCTTGCTTTTGCTGCTTCTGCTTTTTCTTCTGCATCAAACTCTATTACTTGGGTGCTTGTTAATTTATCGCTGCACCATAGTTTTATATTGTCTTTAATGTCTGGTTTAACTTTATTGAAATCAAGCCCTTTATCTTGCATATTGGCTTCCCAATGGAATAAAAAGTCCTTCCTCATTTCTTTGCCATAGTGTTTTACTGTATCAATTATTTCTTCCTTCATTATTTTATAGTCAAGTTCGCTAGAATTACCAATCCTTATATCTCTTACCATCTTATCCATACGGCTGTCTAATTTTGCGATATTTACGCTTAACTTATTGTTTATAGCTTCATTGATATGTTGAAGTCTTTTATTACTTTTGTTCAACTTTTCATTTTCAGCCATAGCATTTTTATTTTTCTCTTCGGCTTTTTTAAGTTTGGCAAGTTCCGATGAGATATCTTCTTTGACTGTTTTTAATTCGGCATCTTTTTGGGTTAGTGTTTTGTTTAGTTCACTAACTGCTATTCTCTTGCTGGATATTGCATTATTAAGATTTAAGATGCTTTCATTATTGTTTGATATTTTGGTTTTTTGCTCTTGCAAAACCTGATTAGACTTTTTGATTTCAGCATCTTTTGCTTTTTGCTCTTCAATCTTTTCATTAAGAGCATTTATCAATTCCGATTGTTTGCTTTCATATTTTTCAATCAGTGCTTCTTTGTTTTCGATTAACTCGTTTTTCTGTTCAAGCTCCATATTGCTTTCTTGTATTTGCTTCATCAAATCATCAATTTGTTTTGTATAATAATTAAATGCCCTTTCGCTTTTTGGTTTTTTTGCTTGCTCTTCAATAATTCGCATTCTTGATTTTTGTTCTTCATTTTTAGGTAGGAATTTGGCTTTTAATCCATACTCCAATGCCATTTTATTAAAGTGCTCATAAAATGCCTTTTGTAATATGCTGGACTTCCAAGATTGTCTTTCTTCAATATATCGTTTTCTCTGTCTTTCTTCTGTTCTATTAGGTATTTTGAAGTCTTCAAGAACAGGAGGTCTTTCAAGCCCAAGTATTTCTTTATGAGTTTCGTAGTAATTTAAAGCGAACTCTTGTTCTTGCTCGTTAAAGTCATATTTCTTTGTTTTCGAGTTTTCAAGGTCAATGAATATGTGCGAGTGGTTAGATGTCTCATCTAAATGCTCAACGGCAAGAATTATTTCATTATTTGGAAAGTTCTCTTTATAGAATGTATATAGTGCTCTCTGGGTTAGTTTTGTATATTCTTCCGTTATTGGTAAATTGTTGGTTGATGGTATTGTTAAGAAAACCTCTTTTATTCTGTTGGTATTGTCCGAAACTGCTCTATTAGGCATTGTTGTTTCAATTTCTTTTTTCTTATCTATATAGTTGCCTAATAACTCAATTCTTTGGTTAATTCTCTTTATTCCGTGCTCATTTAAAAGTGAAGAGTATTCATCAGGAATAAATTCACTTTTCAACTCCATAGCAGATTCAATATAATTGGATATTGAATCCACATCTGTTTCTTTTAGGAATTTATTAAGTTTGGACTTTAACTTGCGGAGTTTTTCTTTTTCGCCAGCAATATCTTGTGATGCTGCTGTATCTCTTATTTTTGTTTGTAAGAAGTCTTGAAATTCTACATGTATAGACTTGGCAAGTTCTGGTGTTAAATCTTGCCTGATACCTTTGAATGTAATCTTATTATTGAATTGAGCGTTTGGGTTACGCTCAAAGTCATCATATTCATTTTGGTCTAATCGTAAAGAATGAAGCATTGAACTATTCAGCCCATTAAGGTTTGAATAGTTTTGGTCTCTTTTAGTTAGCGTAATAGTCTGTAAATTATCATTCATAGTATCCTCTTGTGGCTGTTGATTTTTTGCTTCTGCCATTCCGGCCAGGAACCTGCGTATACCGTCACTTTTTTGCGTAGCAAAAATGGGACTGTATACATAGCAGGTATATATAAGTGGCTTACTTTTATATATGTCCTCTAATTCATTAAACCACACATTAAAATGTTTTCAAGAGTGTATAGCACGCATAAAAAAAGCCACTGAAAAGTGGCTTTGCTAAAACTGGTAAATTAAGATTGTGGATTAGTCTTATTTGCTATTGATTTGACTACGCTAGCCCAAGAACTTTCAATTTCATCTTTGTTGTATTCATTTGCCAATTCATCATTGAGAATGTGGCGATTTACACCATTAGAAAACTCTACATGTAAAATATCATTCAAGTAATCAATCTGGATTTTCTTGATGATGTTTTTTAGTTCATTGTTATATTGAACTCGTTTTTCAATTGCTTCTTGTGATTTGTCATAGATGATTGTTTCAATGTCAATTTCTTTTAAGTCATAGAATGACCTAAATGAAGAAATAATCTTGTCGAGTTCTTTGTTTTTGATTTCAATTTCATCATCATATTTTATGATGCTGTTTTCTAAATCAACAATAATCTCATTGTATGTTTCTGGAATGGTTTCACCTTCCATAATCATCTTTTTGATTTGAGATTTAAAATCATCAAGACGATTAGAGATTTTGGTTTTTTGGTTCTCCAATTTCATCAATTCATTTTTTATTTCATCGGCATTGGTATTTTCTTCTAATAGGGTTCCAATGTTGATGCCATTGGTGAATTTAAAAAAGCGGCTGAATACTTTTTTACCTCTAATTGACTGCTGGCCTTTTAAACCACATTTGCCTGTCATCGAGTTTGTGCAAATGAAATAATCTCTTTCGCCTTTGTTCATGTAGCGAATAGTTCCGCCACAAAAACGGCAAAAAATTAAATCACGGAAAACATTATATCTTTGGGCTGAATATCTACCTGAAAATGGTTTCCTTGATGTGATGACGGATTGAACCTTTAAAAACAAATCTTCATCTATTACCTGCGGGTAATAATCTGGAATGGGATTTCCTTCATCTTTTCTAATGAGCCGACCATTTTCGTTGTAATGAATTTTTTGCGGCTGATGCTCACCAATTAACTTTCTATTGCTCAATAGATATTGAGCCTGATGAATAGCCAATTTTTCACCGTATAAGGTGTTATATTCTTTAGTTGCTTCTTGTAGACCTTTGGAAAGGGAAAGCCTGAAAAGTGTTCTTATTCTGTCTATTTTTACTTCATCAATGATGAATGTGTTGTTTTCTACTTTTAACCAAGTAGGAACTTTTTTAGTGACGATTTCACCATTGTGCATCTTATCTCTGTTGAGTTTCCAAGCCTTGCTTGAAAAATCGCTTTTACGCTGACTTTCTGCATTAGCCCTTTCAAATTCAACAAGAGCAGTAATCCAATCACCAAAATCTAAATTATCGGCGTCATAAACCTTGTTTTTATCAAGAATGACTATTTTGATGCCTGAAAATAGAAGATCCGTAAAAATCTTATTACTGCGAACGATTTTGTCTCTTGAAAGGCGATCAAAGTTTTCGATCAATAAATAAGAACCTTTCTCAATTTCTCCTTTCCTTACCTCTTTGAGAAACTGACCTAAAACACCTTCTGATCCTGCGTGTTTACTGTGGAAAGCACTCGTTCCGGCGTCTTCAAGGTGTCGATCCACTTCCAAGCCGTGCTTGGCTACAAAAGCCTCTATAAGCCCATTTTGGCGGGTTCTCGTTGATCCATCTTCCTGGCGGGTAGATGAGAAACGAACATAAGGAAAGCACTTTTTGGTCATCTTTTAACCAATCTTGGAGAGTGGAACCAATAACATAGCACGTCTGCATCTACTGCTTCGCCAGGCCGACCCATGCCTACTGGGACATGTCACCGGGCATCGACTTCGAAACCCGCCTGATCGCCAAGACCAACCTGGCCGAGCGCCTCGAAGAGCAGCTGCAGAAACCCGGTTACGTGCCGCAGCCCATCGCCCTGGGCATCAACACCGACGCCTACCAGCCCATCGAGCGCGAACAGCGCCTGACCCGCCAGGCGCTGGAAATCCTGCTGCGCTACAAGCACCCGCTGCACATCATCACCAAGGGCTCGCTGATCCTGCGCGACCTCGACCTGCTCGGCGAACTGGCCAGCCACAACCTGGTCAGCGTGGCCTTCAGCCTGACCACCCTGGACGACGAGCTCAAGCGCATCATGGAACCGCGCACCGCAGCACCAGCGGCGCGCCTGAGGGCCATGCGCACGCTGCACGAGGCGGGTGTGCCGGTCAGCGTGCTCTGCGCACCGATGATTCCCATGATCAACGACATGGAACTGGAAGCGCTGCTGGAGGCCGCCCGGGATGCCGGTGCCCGCTCGGCCGGCTATGTGCTGCTGCGCCTGCCGCTGGAAATCGCCGACCTGTTCGAGGAATGGCTGCAGGTGCACTTTCCGGAGCGCGCCGCCCATGTGATGAGCCTGATCCGCCAGAGCCGTGGCGGCAGGAACTACGACAGCCGCTTCGGCAGCCGCATGCGTGGCGAGGGGCAGTTCGCCGACCTGCTGGAACAGCGCTTCCGCCTGGCGCGTCGCAAGTTCGGCCTGGACCGCCGGGGCAGCGTGGCGCTGGACTGCACGCAGTTCTGCCCGCCGGGTGCACAATTGAGTCTGCTCTGACTTGGCAGCGGGCGCCGATATGTTAAAACGTGGTCAACCGAGGCATTGACCGGCGCACCCCATGACCCGCACATCCCGCGTAGCCGACCCGTCCTACGAACTGATGGACGACCATGAAGGCCATTCGCTGATCTACCGTCAGCACGGTTTCCCCTCGCCACTGGTGCGCTGGCATTTCCACAAGGAATACGAGCTGCACCTGATCGTCGCCAGTTCGGGCAAGGTGTTCATCGGCGACTACATCGGCAACTTCTCTGCCAACACCCTGTTTCTCACCGGCCCGGGGCTGCCGCACAACTGGATCAGCCAGGTCGAGGAAGGCGAACGGGTGGAAACCCGCGACATGCTGGTCAACTTCACCGACGAGGTGCTGGAAAGCGGCACCGCCGTGTTCGCCGAACTCAAGACCCTGCAGCCCCTGCTCGCCCGCGCGCAGTTCGGCATCGAGTTCCGCGACCCGCAGCTGATTCGCGAAGCCGCCGTGCTGCTGGACAGGATCGCCAGCAGCCGTGGGATCACCCGCCTGGGCCACTTCTTCATCCTCATGGAGCTGCTCGCCGGCAGCGAGGACTACCAGCTGCTCTCGGCCGTGACCTCGTCGGAGCTGGGCGACGAGCAGCACGTCGAACGCATCAACCGGGCGGTGGACTACATCTTTCAGCACTATGCACAGGGCATCAGCCAGGAGGAGGTCGCCGAGCACCTGGGCATGACACCCACCTACTTCTCGCGCTTCTTCAAGCAGGCCACCGGGCGCTGTTTCGTCGAGTTCGTCAATCGCCTGCGGGTGAGCAAATCCTGCGAGCTGCTGAGCAAGAGCGACAAGCCGGTGACAGAGGTCTGCTTCGAGTCCGGCTTCAGCAACATCTCCAACTTCAACCGCCGCTTCCAGCAGCTCAAGGGCATGACGCCCTCCGGCTATCGCAAGCTGGCGGTGCAGCGCCTGACCGAGCAAAACCTGTACTGAATCGGCAGCGCCCCTGTCCCCCGATATCGCCACAGCCCCTCATCTCAGGCAGTTCCGCTGCTCGCCAGGCGGGTTGAGCATTGCCCATCGAGTGCAAAAAAGTATCGGCCACTGTGCGCTCAAGGATTTGTCCGCGCGGCCCAGCGGGGGTGTAATCCGGGCCGAGCGAAACAAAAACAATAACGTTCTTCCGTAGCCGTACCGGCGCGGGAGAGGAGTTCACAAGCATGAACAACTCGATCAAAGCCCTCGTTGCAGCCTCTTGCCTGTCCCTCACCGTCGTCGCCCAGGGCGCCGAAACCCTGACCATCGCCACGGTCAACAACAGCGACATGATCCGCATGCAGCGCCTGTCGAAGACCTTCGAAGAACAGAACCCGGACATCAAGCTCAAGTGGGTGGTGCTCGAAGAGAACGTGCTGCGCCAGCGCCTGACCACCGACATCGCCACCCAGGGCGGCCAGTTCGACGTCCTCACCATCGGCATGTACGAAGCCGCACTGTGGGGCGAAAAAGGCTGGCTGGAGCCGATGACCGATCTGCCGGCCGACTATCACCTCGACGACGTGTTCCCCTCGGTGCGTGAAGGCCTGTCGGCCAAGGGCACGCTGTACGCCCTGCCGTTCTACGCCGAAGCTTCGATCACCTATTACCGCAAGGATCTGTTCGAGCAGGCCGGCCTGCAGATGCCGGAGCAGCCGACCTGGGCACAGCTCGCCGAGTTCGCCGGCAAGCTGCACCAGCCGGAGCAGGGCGTCTACGGCCTGTGCCTGCGCGGCAAGGCCGGCTGGGGGGAGAACATGGCGCTGATCACCACCCTGGCCAATGCCTACGGTGCGCGCTGGTTCGATGAGCAATGGCAGCCGGAATTCACCGGCAGCGAATGGAAGAACGCGCTGAACTTCTACGTCGACAACATGAAGAAGTACGGCCCGCCGGGCGCCTCGAGCAACGGTTTCAACGAAAACCTGGCGCTGTTCAACAGTGGCAAGTGCGCGCAGTGGGTCGACGCCAGCGTGGCCGGCTCGTTCGTCACCGACCCGTCGCAGAGCAAGGTCAGCGACGCGGTGGGCTTCACCTTCGCGCCGACCCAGGTCACCGACAAGGGTGCTTCCTGGCTGTACTCCTGGGCGCTGGCGATTCCCACCAGCTCCAAGTCCAAGGCTGCCGCCAAGACCTTCAGTGCCTGGGCCACTTCGCAGGCCTACGCCAAGCTGGTGGCCGACACCGACGGTGTGGCCAACGTACCGCCTGGCACCCGTGCCTCGACCTACAGCGATGCCTACATGCAGGCGGCGCCGTTCGCCAAGGTCACCCTGGATTCGCTGAAGCAGGCCGACCCGGCCAACCCCAGCGCCAAGCCCGTGCCCTACGTGGGTATCCAGCTGGTGACCATTCCCGAGTTCCAGGCCATCGGCACCAGTGTCGGCAAGCTGTTCGCCGCCGCGCTGACCGGCCAGATGCAGCCGGAGCAGGCCCTGCAGGCCGCGCAGCAGAGCACGGCGCGGGAAATGAAGCGCGCGGGATACCCGAAGTAAGCCACGCGCAGCGTCCCGGTGTGGGTCAGCGCCGTCGCAGGTGAAGCGCGGCGCGCCACCCGAGCAGGCGAGAGTCGGCGTCGCGTCGCTGCTCCACCGGGCGCCCACCCCACCCGACGCAACGCCACCCGCCCTACCTCACCCCCTATCCCGCCCTCGGAGGCATGATGAATTCTCCGGCCATCGACACACCTGCTGCCCAGCTCAGCACGCCGGGTGGGCGCAAGCCTCGGCGCCTGGCACCCGGCTGGTTCCTGGTCAGCCCTTCGGTGCTCCTGCTGCTGATCTGGATGATCGTGCCGCTGGGCATGACCGTCTATTTCTCGCTGATCCGCTACAACCTGCTGTACCCCGGCGAGAACGATTTCGTCGGCCTGGAGAACTTCGAGTACTTCGTCACTGACGCCGCCTTCCTCTCCGGTGCCGGCAATACCCTGCTGCTGGTGGGCAGCGTGCTGCTGATCAGCGTGGTGCTCGGCGTGCTCATCTCCGCCCTGCTGGAGGCCAGCGAATTCTTCGGTCGCGGCATCGCACGGGTGCTGCTGATCTCGCCGTTCTTCATCATGCCCACGGTCAGCGCGCTGCTGTGGAAGAACCTGATCTTCCATCCGGTGTCGGGGATTCTCGCCGCCGTCTGGCAGTTCTTCGGCGCCCAGCCGGTGGACTGGCTGGCGCACTATCCGCTGTTATCGATCATCCTGATCGTGTCCTGGCAGTGGCTGCCGTTCGCCATCCTGATCCTGATGACCGCCATGCAGTCGCTGGACCAGGAGCAGAAGGAGGCCGCGCGCCTCGACGGCGCCGGCCCGCTCGCCATCTTCTGGCACCTGACCCTGCCACACCTGGCGCGGCCGATTGCCGTGGTGGTGATGATCGAGACCATCTTCCTGCTCTCGGTGTTCGCCGAGATCTACACCACCACCAGCGGTGGTCCCGGCTACGAGTCGACCAACCTCGCCTACCTGATCTACAACCAGGCCCTGCTGCAGTTCGACGTCGGCATGGCCTCGGCGGGCGGGCTGATCGCGGTGGTCATCGCCAATATCGCCGCCATCGTGCTGATCCGCATGATCGGCAAGAACCTGACCGACAAGCAGTGAGGCCCCGGACATGCTGACCCTCAAGCAATCCCGTCGCCTGCAGAGCGTGCTGATCGGCACCCTGTCCTGGGCGATCGCCGCGGTGATCTTCTTCCCGATCTTGTGGATGGTGCTGACCAGCCTGAAGACCGAGATCGACGCCTTCGCCACGCCACCGCAGTTCATCTTCATGCCGACGCTGGAGAACTACCTGCACATCAACGAGCGCAGCGACTACTTCGCCTTCGCCTGGAACTCGGTGCTGATCTCCGTCTCCGCCACGCTGCTGTGCATGCTCCTGGCCGTGCCGGCGGCCTATTCCATGGCGTTCTTCGAGACCAGGCGCACCCGCGGCACGCTGCTGTGGATGCTGTCGACCAAGATGCTGCCGCCGGTCGGCGTGCTGGTGCCGATCTACCTGCTGGCCAAGCAGTTCGGCCTGCTCGATTCGCGCCTGGCGCTGATCATCATCTACACCCTGATCAACCTGCCGATCCTGGTGTGGATGGTTTACACCTACTTCAAGGACATCCCCGTGGACATCCTCGAAGCCGCGCGCCTGGACGGCGCCACCACCTGGCAGGAGATCGTCCGCGTGCTGCTGCCGATCGCTCGCGGCGGCCTGGCCTCGACCATGCTGCTGTCGCTGATCCTGTGCTGGAACGAGGCATTCTGGTCGCTCAACCTGACCAGCTCCGCCGCCGCCCCGCTGACCGCGCTGGTGGCCTCCTACTCCAGCCCCGAGGGCCTGTTCTGGGCCAAGCTCTCCGCCGTCTCGACCCTGGCCTGCGCGCCCATCCTGATCTTCGGCTGGATCAGCCAAAAACAACTGGTACGCGGCCTGTCTTTCGGCGCGGTGAAATAACGGGAGAACTGACATGGCTGATCTGAAGATCCGCAACCTGAAGAAAGGCTTCGATGGCACCGCGATCATCAAGGGCATCGACCTGGACATCCGCGACCGCGAATTCGTGGTGTTCGTCGGCCCCTCCGGCTGCGGCAAGTCCACCCTGCTGCGCCTGATCGCCGGGCTCGAGGAAGTCAGCAGCGGCCACATCGAACTCGACGGCAAGGACATCACCGATGTCGCCCCGGCGCGCCGCGACCTGGCCATGGTGTTCCAGACCTACGCGCTGTACCCGCACATGACCGTGCGCAAGAACCTGTCGTTCGCCCTCGACCTGGCGCGGGTGGGCAAGCAGGAAGTCGAGGCGAAGGTCGCCAACGCCGCACGCATCCTGCAACTGGAGGCCCTGCTCGAGCGCAAGCCCAGGCAGCTGTCCGGTGGCCAGCGCCAGCGCGTGGCCATCGGTCGCGCCATCGTGCGCAACCCGAAGATCTTCCTGTTCGACGAGCCGCTGTCCAACCTCGACGCCGCCCTGCGCGTGCAGACCCGCCTGGAGCTGGCGCGACTGCACAAGGACCTGCAGGCGACCATGATCTACGTGACCCACGACCAGGTCGAAGCCATGACCCTGGCCGACAAGGTGGTGGTGCTCAATGGCGGCCGCATCGAGCAGGTCGGCTCGCCGCTGGAGCTGTACCACCACCCGGCCAACCTGTTCGTCGCCGGTTTTCTCGGCACGCCGAAGATGGGTTTCCTGCGCGGCACGCTGCAGCAGGTCGAGGGCGACAGCTGCACCGTGCAACTGGAATGCGGCGGCCAGCTGAGCCTGCCGCTGTCCGCCGCCGGGCTCGCCGTCGGCAGCAGCGTGACCCTGGGCGTGCGCCCCGAGCACCTCGACGTCGCCGCCGCCGGCACGGGCCGCCTGCAGGTGACCGCCGACGTCAGCGAACGCCTGGGCAGCGACACCTTCTGCCACGTGCGCTGCAGCTCGGGCGAAATGCTCACGGTGCGGGTACGGGGCGACTTCGCGCCGCGCTATGGCGACACCCTGGCGCTGGATTTCGACCCGGCGCACTGCCACCTCTTCGACGCCGACGGCCAGGCCGTCGCCAAACCCTTGCAGCAGGCCGCCTGACAGCGCGCCATCACGGGACTTTCCAGATGAAACTCAATCGCCAGCAGCTCTCCCGGCTTGGCGGCGCCGTCGCGCTGCCAGCCTACACCCCGGACATGATCCGCACCGGCATCGCCCATATCGGCGTTGGCGGCTTTCACCGCGCTCACCAGGCGGTCTACACCGATGCCCTGATGAACCAGGGCCTGGCGCTCGACTGGGGCATCTGCGGAGTCGGCGTGCGCAGTGAGGACCGTGCCATGCGTGACGCCCTGGCTGGCCAGGACTATCTCTACACCCTGGTCGAACTGGGCGACGAACCGAACCTGCCGGTACGGGTGATCGGCGCCATCAACGACATGCTGCTGGCCGAGGAATCGCCGCAGGCGCTGATCGACAAGCTCGCCGACCCGGCGATCCGCATCGTCTCGCTGACCATCACCGAAGGCGGCTACTGCATCGACGACAGCAGCGGGGAGTTCCTCGCCGAGTTGCCGGCCATCCAGCACGACCTGCGCCACCCCGACGCCCCCAGGAGCGTGTTCGGCTTCCTCTGCGCGGCCCTGGCCAGGCGCCGGGCCGCCGGCATTCCGGCCTTTACCCTGATGTCCTGCGATAACCTGCCGCACAACGGCGCCGTCACGCGCAAGGCGCTGCTCGCCTTCGCTCAGCTGGCCGATCAGGAGCTGGCCAGCTGGATCGACCAGCACGTGTCGTTTCCCAATGCCATGGTCGACCGCATCACCCCCATGACCAGCGCCGCGCACCGCCAGCAGCTGGCCGCGCAGCATGGCGTCGAGGACGCCTGGCCGGTGGTCTGCGAGCCCTTCGTGCAATGGGTGCTGGAAGACAAGTTCGTCAGCGGCCGGCCCGCCTGGGAAGAGGTCGGCGTGCAGTTCACCGACGACGTCACGCCCTACGAAGAGATGAAGATCAAGCTGCTCAACGGCAGCCACCTGGCCCTGACCTACCTGGGCTTTCTCAAGGGCTATCGCTTCGTCCACGAGACCATGAACGACCCGCTGATGCGCCAGTACGTGCGCAGCTTCATGGACCTCGACGTCACGCCGCAGCTGGCCCCGGTGCCGGGCATCGACCTGACCAACTACAAGGACACGCTGATCGAACGCTTCTCCAACCAGGCCATCGCCGACCAGCTGGAGCGCGTCTGCTCCGACGGCTCGTCGAAGTTTCCCAAGTTCATCGTGCCGACCCTGCAGCGCCTGATCGCCGACGGCAAGCCACTGGACCGGGTGGCCCTGGTGGTCGCCGCCTGGGCGCTGTACCTCAAGGGCGAGGACGAAAGCGGCGCCCGCTACCGGATTCCCGACCCGAGGGCCGAGCATTGCCAGGCGCTGGTCGCCGACGATGCCCAGCTCACCGCGCGGGTGCTCGGCGAGGAGACGATCTTCGGCAGCGCGCCAGGGCGTTCGCTGGAATTCGTCGCCGCCTTCGAGCGCTGCCTGACCAGCCTGCGCGAGCGGGGCGTCAGCCAGACCCTGCACAACCTGCTGCACGCCTAGGCCCCGGAGACGCACATGCCCAGCCTGCTCAGCCAACTCAAGCAGCACAGCGTGGTGGTCGCCGACACCGGCAACCTGGTCGCCATCAACCGCTTCCAGCCCGAGGACGCCACCACCAACCCGTCGATCATCCTCAAGGCGCTGCAGGCGGGGCAGTACCAGCGTCAGGTCGACGACGCACTGCGCCAGGCCATCCGCAGCGGCGCAGCGCCCCGCGCGATCATCGCCGAGGCGTGCGACCGTCTGGTGGTCAGCATGGGCGTGGAGATTCTCGCGACCATCCGGGGCAAGGTGTCCACCGAAGTGCCGGCGGCGCTGTCCTTCGATAGCGCCGCCACCGTGGCGCGGGCGCGCGCGCTGCACCAGCGTTACCTGCAACTGGGCATCCCCGGCGAGCGCGTCCTGGTGAAGATCGCCGCCACCTGGGAAGGCATCCAGGCGGCGCGCCAGCTGGAGCGCGAAGGCATTCGCTGCAACCTCACGCTGATCTTCAACCTGGCCCAGGCCCGTGCCTGCGCCGAGGCCGGCATCTACCTGGTGTCGCCTTTCGTCGGGCGTATTCTCGACTGGCACAGGCAGCAGACTCCGGACGTCCGCTTCGAGGCCGAGAACGACCCCGGCGTGCTGTCGGTGCGCCAGGTCTATCGTTTCTTCAAGCAGCACGACTACGCCACGGTGGTGATGGCCGCGAGCTTTCGCAACATCGGCGAAGTGCTCGCCCTGGCCGGCTGCGACCGCCTGACCATCAGCCCTGCCCTGCTCGCCGAACTGGAACAGGCCAGCGGCGAACTGCGGCCAGCGCTGCAGGACGACGGCCAGCGGGTGCTCGCCCCGGCCTGCCTCGACGAGCAGCAGTTTCGCTGGCAGATGAACGAAGACCCCATGGCCACGGAGAAGCTCGCCGAGGGCATTCGCCAGTTCCATGCCGATCAGCTCGCCCTGGAAGCGCTGCTGATCGAGCGCATGCGGGAGCTCTGAGCATGTACCTCGGTATCGACTGCGGCACCCAGGGCACCAAGGCCCTGGTGCTCGACGCCGACAGCGGCCAGGTGCTCGGCGCCGGCAGCGCCAGCCACAGCCTGCAGAGCGCGGCCAACGGCCGCCGCGAGCAGCAGCCGGGGCAATGGCTGGAGGCCTTCGAGCAGGCCACGCGGCAGGCGCTGGCGGCCGCCGGCATTCGCGGCGAGCAGATTCTCGGCATCGGCGTCTCCGGCCAGCAGCATGGCCTGGTCCTGCTCGACGAGCAGGGCGCGGTGCTGCGTCCGGCCAAGCTCTGGTGCGACACCGAATCGACCCCGGAGAACCAGCGCCTGCTCGAGCACCTCGGCGGCGCAGCCGGTTCGCTGCAGCGCCTGGGCGTGGCCATCGCGCCCGGTTACACGGTGTCCAAGCTGCTCTGGACGCGCGAGCAGCACCCCGAGCTGTTCGCCCGCATCGCGCATATCCTGCTGCCGCACGACTACCTCAATCACTGGCTCACCGGGCGTGCCTGCAGCGAATACGGCGACGCCTCCGGCAGCGGCTATTTCGACGTGCGCACACGCCAATGGGACGGCGCGCTGCTGGATTTCATCGACCCCAGCGGGCGCCTGCAGCGCGCCCTGCCGCAACTGCTGGAGCCGGACCAGCCGGTGGGGCCGATCCGCCCGCAGATCGCCGAGCGCCTGGGCCTGAACCCGCAGGCCGTGGTGGCCAGCGGCGGCGGCGACAACATGATGGGTGCCATCGGCACCGGCAACATCCGTCCCGGCGCGATCACCATGAGCCTGGGCACCTCCGGCACGCTGTACGCCTACAGCGAGCAGCCGATGATCAGCCCGCATGCCCAGGTGGCGACTTTCTGCTCGTCGTCCGGCGGCTGGCTGCCACTGATCTGCACCATGAACCTGACCAGCGCCACCGGGCTGATCCAGCAGTTGCTGGAACTGGACATCCGGGCCTTCGGCGCGCTGGTCGAGCAGGCGCCCATCGGGGCCGAGGGTCTGCTGATGCTGCCGTTCTTCAACGGCGAACGGGTACCGGCGCTGCCCAACACGCGCGCCATCCTGTTGGGCATGGACAGCGACAACCTGACCCGTGCCAACCTCTGCCGGGCGGTGGTCGAGGGCACCAGCTTCGGCTTGCGCTACGGTCTCGACCTGCTGCGCGCCAGCGGCCTGCAGAGCCAGACCATCCGCCTGATCGGTGGTGCGGCGAAGAGCCCGGTGTGGCGCCAGGTGATCGCCGACATCATGGGCACGCCGCTGGTCTGCCCGCGACAGACCGAGGCCGCCGCCCTGGGTGCGGCGATCCAGGCGGCCTGGTGCCTGACGCCGGGTGCCGACCGCCAGGCGCAGCTGGCCGCACTGTGCGAACGTTGCGTGCAGCTCGACGCCAGCACGCAGACGCAGCCGGACCCGGCGCGCACGGCGCAGTACGAAGAGGTTTACCAACACTATCGCGAGCAGGTCAGCCGGCTCGCCGAACACAACCCGGCGTGAGAACGCCCCGAGGGCGGCTGCGGAACACCCGGCACTGGCGCAGAGCGACGCCGCGAGCCAGCGCCAGGGAAGTTTTCGGAGCTCCCCGAGAACCGATACGGAGACGCATATGTACCTGGTCTGTGGCGAAGCACTGTTCGACGTGTTCATCCAGAGCGACGGCGCCCGCAGCAACGAGCTGGCCTTCAAGGCCATCGCCGGTGGCTCGCCGTTCAACGTGGCGCTGGGCATGCGCCGCATGGGCGCCGACTCGGCGCTGTTCACCGGGATATCCTCCGACAGCCTCGGCCAGCGGCTGCGCCAGGTCCTGCGCGACGAGGGTGTGAGCGATGCCTACCTGATCGCCAGCGATGCGCCGACCACCCTGGCGATGGTCGGCGTGGATGCCGCCGGCTCGCCGCAGTATTCCTTCCGTGGCGAGGGCTGCGCCGACCGCCTGCTGCTGAGCGAACACCTGCCGACCCTGGATGCCCAGGTGCGCGGCCTGCATGTCGGCTCCTTCTCCCTGGTGGTGGAGCCGGTGGCCAGCACGCTGCTGGCGCTGGTGCAGCGCGAACATCAGCGGCGCCTGATCAGCCTCGACCCCAACGTGCGCCTCGGCCCGGCGCCGGATGTCGCGCTATGGCGCGAACGGGTCGAAGCCTTCGCCAGCCATGCGCACCTGATCAAGGTCAGCGAAGAGGACCTGCAGCTGCTGTACCCCGAGCGCGAGCCACAGCAGGTCGCGGCCGGCTGGCTCAACGAACGCTGCCAGCTGGTGTTTCTCACCCATGGCAGTGCCGGCGCCAGCGTGCACTGTCGTCACGGGCACTGGTCGGCACCGGCGGTGCCGGTGCACACGCGCGACACCGTCGGTGCGGGCGATACCTTCCAGGCGGCGCTGCTCAGCTACCTGGCACGGCATGACCTGGACAGCCCCGAGGCGCTGAAGACGCTCGACCGCGCAACGATCGACGACATGCTGCGCCTGGCCATCGAGGCGGCCGCGCTGACCTGCTCGCGGGTCGGCCCCGACCTGCCCTACCTGCACGAGCTGGACCGCCATCACTTGGCCGCGCGCTGAGAGAGGATTGCCCGATGCCCTACACCCCGTCCTCGCAGGACGTCACCCAACTGCCCAGCTGGCAGGCACTGCGCGAGCAGCGCCAGGCACTGGAGGGTTTCAGCCTGCGCCAGGCCTTCACCGACGACCCGCAACGCTTCGCGCGCTTCTCGCTGGATGACTGCGGCCTGTTCCTCGACTACTCGAAGAACCTGATCGACGTGCGCACCCGCAGCCTGCTGGTCGAACTGGCCCGCGAGGCCGGCCTGGCCGAGGCCATCGCGGCGCTGTTCGATGGCGCGCAGGTCAACGCCTCGGAGCGGCGCCCGGCGTTGCATACGGCGCTGCGCCGGCCGCTGGGCGAGCGCGTGCTGGTCGACGGCGTGGACGTGATGCCGCAGGTGCACCGCGCCCTGCAACGCATGAGCGAACTGGTCGGCCGGGTGCACCATGGTCTGTGGCGCGGCTACAGCGACAAGCCGATCACCGACGTGGTGAACATCGGCATCGGCGGCTCGTTCCTCGGCCCGCAGCTGGTGTCCGAGGCGCTGCTGCCGTTCGCCCAGCGCGGCGTGCGCTGCCACTACCTGGCCAATATCGACGGCAGCTCGTTCCAGGAGCTGGCCGCCAAGCTGTGTGCGGAAACCACGCTGTTCATCGTCTCGTCGAAGACCTTCGGCACCCTGGAAACCCTGAAGAACGCCCAGGCCGCACGTGGCTGGTACCTGGCCCAGGGTGGCAGCGATGAGGAGCTGCACCGGCACTTCATGGCGGTGTCGAGCAACGTCGAGGCGGCCTGCGCCTTCGGCATCCGCGAGGAAAACATCCTGCCCATGTGGGACTGGGTCGGTGGGCGCTATTCGCTGTGGTCGGCCATCGGCCTGCCCATCGCCATGTCCATCGGCATCTCCAACTTCAAGGAGCTGCTCACCGGCGCCTACCGCATGGACCGGCACTTCCAGCAGGCGCCGTTCGAACGCAACATGCCGCTGCTGCTGGCCATGCTCGGCGTCTGGTACGGCAATTTCTGGGGCGCGCAGAGCCACGCGATCCTGCCGTACGACCATTACCTGCGCAACATCACCAAGCACCTGCAACAACTGGACATGGAGTCCAACGGCAAGCGCGTGCGCCAGGACGGCAGCGCGCTGCAGATCGCCAGCGGCCCGGTGATCTGGGGCGGCGTCGGCTGCAACGGCCAGCACGCCTATCACCAGCTGCTGCACCAGGGCACGCTGCTGATCCCGGCGGACTTCATCGTCCCGGTGAGCAGCTACAACCCGGTCGCCGATCACCATCAATGGCTGTTCGCCAACTGCCTGTCGCAGAGCCAGGCGCTGATGCTCGGCAAGAGCCACGCCGAGGCCGAGGCCGAACTGCGCGCCCAGGGCCTGAGCGAAGCCGAGGTGCAGCGCCTGGCGCCACACAAGGTGGTCCCCGGCAACCGCCCGAGCAACACCCTGGTGCTGGAGCGGGTCAGCCCCGGCCGCCTGGGCGCGCTGATCGCCCTCTACGAGCACAAGGTCTTCGTGCAGAGCGTGATCTGGGGCATCAACGCCTTCGACCAGTGGGGCGTGGAGCTGGGCAAGGAACTGGGCAAGGGCGTCTACTCGCGCATGGTCGGCAGCGACCTCAGCGGCGCCGAGGATGCCTCCACCCAGGGCCTGATCGACTTCTTCCGCAGCCACCACCGCGGCTGACGACCTGCGGCTCGCCCGGCCGCAGGCGTTCGCCACGAATTGCAAAAACCTACCGGTTGTCGCGCCGCCTGGCGCAGGAGAAACTTGCGGTGTGACTCGCACAGCGCAGCGGCTGTCGTTCTAGCAGCGCATTTTCAGATAACAAAGAGGTTCAGGGCATGCCTTACAAACACCAGGTGATTCCGCTTCAGACCCATGAGGGCAACGAAACCGCCGAGCAGGCGCTGCACAGCATCGTCGATGGCTTCAAGCGCTTTCGCAACGAAGTCTTCCCGCAGCAGGAAGAACTGTTCAAGAAGCTCGCCACCGCCCAGAACCCGCGTGCCATGTTCATCACCTGCGCCGACTCGCGCGTGGTGCCGGAACTGATCACCCAGAGCTCGCCCGGCGACCTGTTCGTCAACCGCAACGTCGGTAACGTAGTGCCGGCCTACGGGCAGATGATGGGCGGCGTCTCCACCGCCATCGAGTACGCGGTGATGGCCCTGGGCGTGCAGCACATCGTCGTCTGCGGCCACTCCGACTGCGGCGCGATGAAGGCGGTACTCAACCCGGCGTCGCTGGAAACCATGCCCACCGTCAAGGCCTGGCTGCGCCATGCCGAGGTGGCACGCAGCGTGGTGGCGGAGAACTGCAACTGCAGCGACGACAAGGAAACCCTGGCGGTGCTCACCGAGGAAAACGTGGTGGCGCAGCTCAACCACCTGTGCACCCACCCATCGGTAGCGGCCAAGCTGGCGCGCGGCCAGCTGTTCATCCACGGCTGGGTGTATGACATCGAAACCAGCCAGATCAAGGCCTATGACGCCGAGCTGGGCACTTTCCTGCCGCTCGACGGCGACAAGGTGCCGATGGCCACCCCGCGCTCGCGCTTCCCGCAGGAATGAAAAAGACCGGCCGGAGCGAACTGCTCCGGCCGGTCGAAGGGAAAAGGCCGCGCCCCGCGCAAGCGGTGCTGATCGCCCGCGCTGTGCTTGCACACCCGGGGCACGGCCAGAGAACCGTGGTAAAAAAAGGAGCCTTGCGGCTCCCGGGTCTCGAACCCTTGGCGCCTCATGCGAAGCGCCCGTGAATAAAAAAGGAGCCCGGGTTACGCCCCGTCAAACTTGCCCATCCAACAGGCCGGGCTCCTGAGGTTAACCTTCGATTTCCACCAGCACTTCGCCCGGATTGACGCGGTCGCCCTTGGCCACGTGAACGGCCTTGACCTTGCCGGCAATCGGCGCCTGCACTTCGGTTTCCATCTTCATCGCTTCGGTGATCAGCACCGCCTGACCGGCCTTGACCGTGTCCCCTTCCTTGACCAGCACATCGACGATGTTGCCCGGCATGGTGGTGGACACGTCGCCCGGGGCGCCGGCCTGCTTGCGCTTGCCGCCACTGCCGGCGACGAATTCGTTGAGCGGCTCGAACACCACTTCTTCCGGCATACCGTCGATGGACAGGTAGAAGTGACGCTTGCCGTCGCCCTTGACGCCGACCCCGGTGATGTCCACGCGGTAGCTCTCGCCGTGCACGTCGACCACGAACTCGGTCGGCACGCCTTCGCCGCCGACCGGCGCCGCGCCCTGGCCACTGGGCATGGGCAGCAGTTCTTCGGGCTTGAGGGTGCCGGCCTCGCGCTCTTCGAGGAACTTGCGCCCGATATCGGGGAACATGGCGAAGGTCAGCACGTCCTCTTCGGACTTGGCCAGGCTGCCGATCTCTTCACGCAGGCGCGCCAGCTCGGGCTTGAGCAGGTCGGCCGGACGCACGTCGATCACTTCCTCGCTGCCGATGGCCTGCTTGCGCAGCTGCTCGTCGACCTTGCCCGGGGCCTTGCCGTAGCGGCCCTGCAGATACAGTTTCACCTCGTTGGTGATGGTCTTGTAGCGCTCGCCAGCCAGCACGTTGAAGAACGCCTGGGTACCGACGATCTGCGAAGTGGGCGTGACCAGCGGCGGAAAGCCGAGGTCGGCACGCACGCGCGGAATCTCGTCCAGCACTTCGTTCATGCGGTTCAGCGCGCCCTGCTCCTTGAGCTGGTTGGCCAGGTTGGAAATCATCCCGCCCGGCACCTGGTTGACCTGCACGCGGGTATCCACGCCGGTGAACTCGCTCTCGAACTGGTGGTACTTCTTGCGCACGGCATGGAAGTACATGCCGATCTCCTGGATCAGCTCCAGGTCCAGGCCGGTGTCGAACTCGCTGCCCTTGAGCGCGGCGACCATCGACTCGGTACCCGGATGGCTGGTGCCCCAGGCCAGGCTGGAGATGGCGGTGTCGATGTGGTCGGCGCCGGCTTCGATGGCCTTGAGCTGGCACATCGCGCCGAGGCCGGCCGTGTCGTGGCTGTGGATGAACACCGGCAGGTCGACTTCGCTCTTCAGCGCCTTGACCAGCTCGAAGGTGGCGTACGGCGTGAGCAGGCCGGCCATGTCCTTGATGGCGATGGAGTCGATGCCCATCGCCTGCATGGCCTTGGCCTGGGCGACGAAGGCGTCGGTGGTGTGCACCGGGCTGGTGGTGTAGGCGATGGTGCCCTGGGCATGCTTGCCGGCGGCCTTGACCGCCTCGATGGCGACGCGCAGGTTACGCACGTCGTTCATCGCGTCGAAGATGCGGAACACGTCGATGCCGTTGACCGCCGCCTTGGCGACGAAGGCCTTGACCACGTCATCGCTGTAATGCCGGTAGCCGAGCAGGTTCTGCCCGCGCAGGAGCATCTGCAGGCGGGTATTGGGCAGCGCGGCCTTGAGCTGACGCAGACGCTCCCACGGGTCTTCCTTGAGGAAGCGCACGCACGAGTCGAACGTGGCGCCGCCCCAGACTTCCAGCGACCAGTAGCCCACGCGGTCGAGCTTGTCGCAGATCGGCAGCATGTCTTCGGTGCGCATCCGCGTGGCCAGCAGCGACTGGTGGGCATCGCGCAGGACGGTATCGGTAACGGTGATCTTCTTGCTCATGATGTCCCCTACAGGCCCGCGTGGGCAGCGATGGCGGTGGCGATGGCGATGGCCAGGTGCGACGGATTGCGCTTGATCGAGTACTGGGTCAGTTCCGGATGGCTTTCGACGAAGCTGGTGTTGAACTGGCCGCTGCGAAATTCCGGGTTACGCAGGATTTCCTGGTAATAGGGCGCGGTGGTGCGCACGCCTTGCACGCGCATGTCGTCCAGCGCGCGCAGGCCACGGTCCATCGCCTCTTCCCAGGTCAGCGCCCAGACGATCAGCTTCAGGCACATCGAGTCGTAATAGGGCGGAATGGTGTAGCCGGTGTAGATCGCCGTGTCGGTACGCACGCCGGGACCGCCGGGGGCGTAGTAGCGGGTGATCTTGCCGAACGAGGGCAGGAAGTTGTTCTTCGGGTCCTCGGCGTTGATGCGGAACTGCAGGGCATAACCACGGTGGATGATGTCTTCCTGCTTGATCGACAGGGCCACGCCCGAAGCGATGCGGATCTGCTCGCGGACGATGTCGATGCCGGTGATTTCCTCGGTGATGGTGTGTTCCACCTGCACCCGGGTGTTCATCTCCATGAAGTACACCTCGCCCTCGGCGAGCAGGAACTCCACGGTGCCGGCGTTCTCGTAACCCACGGCCTGGGCGGCGCGCACGGCCAGGTCGCCGATGTAGGCGCGCTGCTCAGGGGTGAGCTGCGGGCTGGGGGCGATCTCGATGAGCTTCTGGTTGCGGCGCTGGATCGAGCAGTCGCGCTCGTACAGATGCACGGTGTTGCCAAAACTGTCGGCGAGGATCTGCGCTTCGATGTGCTTCGGATTGACGATGCACTTTTCCAGGAACACCTCTGCGCTGCCGAAGGCCTTGGTCGCCTCGGAGATCACCCGTGGGTAGGCCTGTTCCAGGTCCTCGCGGCTGTTGCAGCGACGAATGCCGCGCCCACCACCACCGGAGGTGGCCTTGAGCATCACCGGGTAGCCGATGCGCTCGGCCTCACGCAGGGCCTCGGCCAGGTCGGCGACATTGCCTTCGGTGCCGGGGGTGCAGGGTACGCCGGCGGCGATCATGCTGCGGCGCGCTTCGGTCTTGTCGCCCATGCGGCGGATGACTTCGGCGCTCGGACCTATGAACTTGATTCCACGTTCGGCGCAGATCTCCGCCAGTTCGGCATTCTCGGACAGGAAGCCGTAGCCCGGATGCAGGGCGTCGCAACCGGTCTCCACCGCCAGGTTCACCAGCTTGCGCGGGTTCAGGTAGCCGGCCAGCGGATCCTCGCCGATGCTGTGCGCCTCGTCGGCACGCTTGACGTGCAGCGCGTGACGGTCCGCATCCGAATAGATGGCCACCGAGCGAATGCCCATCTCGGCACAGGCCCGCACGATGCGGACGGCGATTTCACCACGGTTGGCGATCAGGATCTTCTTGATCACGGTTCGAATCCTCAGCGCAGAGCTGCAAGGGCCGCTGCAACAGTTGGTTGCAAAGTTGGACAAACCCTATCCGGCTATACGGATTAACCAAAATGAATAATTATTTGATCAGGCATAAGTAATTACTTATTCACCTTTGCGAACGAGGAAACGACCGTGCGTAAAACCCTGCTGCGCATGACCCTGCGCCAGCTCCAGGTCTTCCGTGCCGTGTGCGAGCACGGCTCCTACAGCCGCGCCGCCGAGGAGATGGCCCTGACCCAGCCCGCCGTCAGCCTGCAGATCCGTCAGCTGGAAGAGCTGGTCGGCCAGCCGCTGTTCGAGTACCTCGGCAAGAAGCTCTACCTGACCGAAGCCGCCGAAGCCTTGCGCCGCGCCAGCAGCGACATCTTCGGTCGCCTGGAAAGCCTGGACATGCAGCTGTCGGACCTGCAGGGCTCGCTGCAGGGACAACTGAACCTGTGCGTGGAATCCAGCGCCAAGTATTTCATTCCGCACCTTTTCGCCGACTTTCGCCGCAGTTACCCGGAAGTCAGCCTGAACCTGACCGTGGTCAACCACAGCCTGGTGGTACGCCGCCTGACCCAGAGCCGCGACGACCTGATGATCATGAGCCAGGTGCCGCAGGACATGGCGCTGGACTTCATGCCCTTCCTCAACAACCCGATCATCGCCGTGGCGGCGCCGGACCATCCGCTGTGCCAGGCGGACAACCTGCAACTGCAGGACCTGACCCCCTACCCCCTGCTGATCCGCGAGAGCGGCTCGGGCACCCGGCGCGCCTGCGAGGAGTACTGCCACCAGAAGCGCGCGCACTTCCCCAATACCCTGGAAATCGGCTCGCTGGAATCGCAACGTGAAGCGGTGCTGGCCGGCCTCGGTATCGCCCTGCTGCCACGCCATGCCGTGCGCCTGGAGCTGCAGCACGGCTTGCTGCGCGAACTGCCGGTGGCCGAGCTGCCGCTGCAGCGCAGCTGGTGCGTGGTGAATATCCGCGGGCGACGCCTGTCCCCCGTGGCCCAGGCCTTCGTCGACTTCATCCGCACCGAGCGCGCGCATATCGTCAGGCTGGCCGAGCGTTTCGAAGGCAGCCACGCAGGATCGGGCAAGAATCTCGCAGGATCGGCCTAACTCTCCTTAACTGGCATACGGAACATTGGCAGTCTGAGGGTCGCCGCCTGTCGCTGCCCCGTTCTTGTCTGGGAGAAACCTATGCTGTCGGGAATCAGTGCCCTGCTCGACGCCATCGGCAGCGTCGAACGCGATAACGGCCAGGCCGTGCTCGCCACCGTGGTCAAGGTGGAAGGCTCGGCCTACCGACGCCCGGGCGCGCGCATGCTGATCCCGCTCTACGGCGGTACCGTGGGCACCATCAGCGGCGGCTGCCTGGAATCCGAAGTGGCGAAGAAGGCCTGGTGGCTGACCGACGGCGGCGAGGCGGTAATCCGTCGCTACAGCACCGCGACCCAGGATGACGATGATGACCAGGACGCCGCGCTGACCTTCGGCCTCGGTTGCAATGGCACCGTGCACGTGCTGCTCGAACGGCACAGCGCGGAGAAGCCCCTGGGCGTGCTCGACCTGCTGCGCCAGGTGCGCGAAAGCGGCCAGCCCGGCGCGCTGGCCACAGTGATCTCCAGCTATCGTCACGCCCGCGTGCGTGTCGGCGATCGCCTCGCCCTGCACCCCGCGCAGGCCAGCAGCGAACGCCTGCCCGAGCCCGGCCTCGACGATGCGGTCCGCGCCGACCTGGCCGAGACCCTGGCCCTGGGCCGCTCCTCGCTGCGAACCTACCAGGGCGCGCGCGGCGAGATCGAAGTGTTCTGCGAGTACCTGCCGCCGCAACGCCGCCTGGTGATCTTCGGCGCAGGGCATGACGCGCAACCGCTGAGCCACATGGCCAAGTTGCTGGACTGGCATGTCAGCGTGATCGACGGGCGCGCGCATTTCGCCCGCGCCGAGCGTTTCCCCGATGCCGACGTCGTGCGCCAGGTGGACGCGAAAGCGCCCTACAACCTGACCCGGCTGACCGACGGCGCGCTGGTGGCGATCATGAGCCACAGCTACAGCCAGGACCGTCACTGGCTGGGCAGCGTGCTGCAGGGCTCGCCCCTCTACGTCGGCCAACTGGGCCCACGCGAGCGCACCGAGCGCCTGCTGGGGGAAATTCGCCAGTACGCCGCACAACTGCCCGCGCTGGACCGCCTGCACTACCCCATCGGCCTGGATATCGGTGGCGACACACCGGAAAGCGTGGCCACCTCGATCCTGGCCGAGATGACCGCCGCGCTGAACGAGCGCAGCGGAGGCATGCTCAAGCACCGCCAGGCGTCGATCCATGCCCAGACCCCACTGGAGTCAAGCGACATCGCAGCGACCCCCCGTCTGACCGCCTCCTGAACGCGGCCCCGGATTGCATCCGGGCTACGTCACCCCCTGTAGGAGCGGCTTCAGCCGCGATCGATCACAAGGACTCAACGCCGAAGCAGCCCCTGTACACCCCCGCCCCCTAGAGCACCCATCACATCCGCCGGCCCCAGCCTTGTGGGAGGGGCTTCAGCCGCGACGCCCCTCGAAAAGCCCAACACGACCACGCCCCGCCCCGGATTGCATCCGGGCTACGCCACGCCCCTGTAGGAGCGGCTTCAGCCGCGATCAGCCACTCACGAATCAGCCACGCAAACACCCCACACAAAAACGCCCGGGCAACCTGCCCGGGCGTCTTGTCTCCAGCGCCTGCTCTCGGTCAGGCCTTGATCTGCGCCGGGAACGGCAGCTTGCGCAGGCGTACGCCGGTGGCCGCGAACAGTGCATTGGCCAGCGCCGGCGCCAGGGGCGGCACGCCGGGCTCGCCGACACCGGTCGGGTTCTGCGCAGAGGGCACGATATGCACGTCGACCCTGGGCATCTCGTTCATGCGCAGCACCTGGAAGTCGTGGAAGTTCGACTGCTCGACCCGCCCATCCTTCAGGGTGATCGCACTGTGCCGGGCCGCCGCCAGGGCGAAGCCGATCCCACCCTCCATCTGTGCCTTGATCACGTCCGGGTTGATGGCGATACCGCAGTCCACCGCACACACCACGCGATCCAGGCGATAGCTGCCGTCGGCCTTCACCGTCACCTCGGCGACCTGCGCCACGAACGAGCCGAACGACTCGTGCACGGCGATGCCGCGTCCACGCTTCTCGCCCGCCGCACCGGCGGCCAGCGGCTTGTCCCAGCCCGCCTGCCTGGCCGCCAGCTCCAGCGCGCCACGGTGACGCGGATGGTTTTCCAGCAGCGCATGGCGGAAGGCATAGGGGTCCTGGCCGGCCGCCACCGCGGCTTCGTCGATCATGGTCTCGGCCACATAGCCGGTATGGGTATGCCCGACCGAGCGCCACCACAGCACCGGCACCTTGATGTTGCTCGGCGTACTCAGCTCCACCTTGAGGTTGGGCACCGCATAGGACAGGTTGGAGACACCTTCGACCGAGGTATGGTCGACGCCCTCCTTGACCAGGAACGGCTCCATCGAGGTGCCGGCGATGATCGACTGGCCGACGATGCGGTTGTGCCAGGCCTGCAGCTTGCCGGCCTCATCCAGGCCGATGCGCGCACGGTGCAGGTACATCGGACGGAAGAAGCCGCCACGGGTATCGTCCTCACGCGCCCAGACCATCTTCACCGGTGCGTCCACGCCCTTGTCGCGCGCGGCCTTGGTGATCGCCACGGCCTCCAGCAGGTAATCCGAACGCGAGCTGGCACGGCGCCCGAAACTGCCGCCGGCATACAGCTGGGTCAGCGACACCTGTTCCGGCTTGAAGCCCAGGTAGCCACTGATGATCGCCTGGTCGACGGTCTGGAACTGCTCGCCGTTCCAGATCTCGCAGCGATCGGCGGAGAGCTTCACCAGGCAGTTCATCGGCTCCATCGCCGCGTGCGCCAGGTACGGGAACTCGTAGTCGGCCTCGACGGTTTTCGCCGCCTTGGCCAGCGCCGCATCGGCGTCGCCACGGGCGGCCGCCGGCAGGCCGGGCTTGCCGGCACTCTCGCGGTACTGGGCGAGGATTTCCTCGCTGCCGAGGGTGAACGCCTGGCTCTCGTCCCAGTCGATCACCAGGGCATCACGCCCCTGGCGCGCGGCCCAGGTGTTCTTCGCCAGCACGGCGACGCCGGCACGGCCGTGCGGCAGGTCGCGAAACTCCACCACGTCGACCACGTCGCGCACGGCCTTGGCCTTGCTGCTGTCGACGGAACGCGGCACGCCACCGAAACGCGGCGGGTAGGCGACCATCGCCACCAGCATGCCCGGCAGTTTGAAGTCCTGGGTGAACACGGCACTGCCGTCGGTCTTGCCCGGGCTGTCCTTGCGGCGCAGCTCGACCTTGCCGATCAGCTTGAAGTCCTGCGGCTGCTTGAGCTGCACCTGCTCGGGCACCGGCAACGCCGCAGCCGCCTCGACCAGTTCGCCGAAACCGGCACTGCGCCCCGAGCCGGGGTGACTGACCACCCCCTTGCTGACGCTGATTTCACTGGCCGGCACTGCCCAGCGCTGCGCCGCCGCAGCCACCAGCATGGCCTTGGCCGTGGCCCCGGCGTTGCGCATCTGCTCCCAGGAGTTGGCCATGGCGGTACTGCCGCCCGTGCCCTGCATCGGGCCGAAGGCGAGGTTGTTGTAGCGTTTCACATCGGCCGGCGCGCCTTCGACGCGCACCGTTTCCCAATCGGCGTCCAGCTCTTCGGCCAGCAACGTGGCCAGGCCGGTGTAGCTGCCCTGGCCCATCTCCAGGTGTTTGGCCAGCACGGTCACGCTGCCATCCAGGTCGATCCGCACGAAGGCGTTCGGCTCCAGCGGGCCACCTGCGGCCAGTGCATCCATGCCGCGGATCAGCGGCGCGAAGAAGATGCCCAGCGCCAGCCCGCCCGTGCCCTTGAGCAGCGAGCGACGGCTGACGTTGAGGATGCCGCGAGCGGCGCTATCGGGGGTTTCGATCTTGCCCATGATTCAGTTCTCCGAAGAAAACCTGTTCAGGGTCTCGCGAGCCAGAGGCGGGCAAGGCAACAACCGATCGACGACGGACTGGGTTCGCACATGCGTTGATGTGCTGCATGCATTCCGAATCGGTTCTAAGCCCCGCACGCGCGACGCGCAGCAGACCCTGGAGAGGTCTTAGGCCAGTTGCTCGGCGGCTTGATGGATGGCCGCACGAATCCGCACATAGGTGGCGCAACGGCAGATGTTGCCGCTCATGGCCGCGTCGATATCGGCATCGCTCGGCGCCTTGTTGCTGCTGAGCAGTGCCGTGGCCGCCATGATCTGGCCAGACTGGCAGTAGCCGCACTGCACCACGTCGAGCTCACGCCAGGCCTCCTGCACGACCTTGCCGACGCTGTCCTCGGCGACCGCTTCGATGGTGCTGATGCGCTTGCCGACCACGGCCGATACCGGGGTGACGCAGGAGCGGGTCGGCTGTCCCTCGACATTCACCGTGCAGGCACCGCACAGCGCCATGCCGCAGCCATACTTGGTGCCGGTGAGATTGGCGACATCACGCAGGGCCCAGAGCAGCGGCATGTCGTCGGCCACGTCCAGCTCATGGTCCTTGCCATTGAGATTCAGGGTAATCATGGTCTGCCCACCTTGACTTGATGGTGTCTGAATAGTCTCGCCAGGCTCGCCGGCGTTCACGGTCAGGCCCACAGGGAGCCAGACCATCACTGTAGTGGGCGAACAGCACGGTGTCGTTGCCCGCCAACGAGATCGGCAGAACCGGGCAACAAGTCCGTAGAATCGGGCAAGCTGCGAAATACCCCTACGATCCGCTCGAGAAATTTCGTATAAAATATCCGCGATAGCTGAAGAGAGTACCGCCCCCTTGCCCCTTGCCCGTGTCAACGCCCCCAACCTCGGCCTCACGCCAACGGCATCGGAGGTCATCACCACGCACCTGCGTGACGCCATCGTCGCGGGCGATATCGCCGAAGGCGAGCCGATTCGCCAGGACGACGTGGCGCAGCTGTTCAACGTCAGCAAGATTCCCGTGCGCGAGGCACTCAAGCGCCTGGAGGCCGAGGGCCTGGTCCTGTTCCAGCGCAACAAGGGCGCCGTGGTGACACGGATCTCCGAGCCGGAGCTGGCGCAGATGTTCGAGGTGCGCATCCTCCTCGAGAACAAGGTGCTGCGCCTGGCCATTCCGAACATGACCGAGGAGACCTTCGCCCGCGCCGAGCGCATCTGCGAGGAGTTCGTCGGCGAGGAAAACGTGGGGCGCTGGGCCGAACTCAACTGGAAGCTGCATGCCTGCCTGTACGAGCCGGCGCAGCGGCCTTTCCTGGTCAGCCTGATCCGCTCGATCCACGACAAGCTGGAGCGCTACCTGCGCATGCAGATGAGCCTGTCGGAGGGCAAGGACCGCGCCGACCACGAGCACCGCGCGATCATCGACGCCTGTCGCAGCCGCGACACGGAGCATGCGGTGGCGCTGCTCGAGGAACACATCACCGGTGTCTGCAGCAGCCTCTTCGCGCATTTGCCGGGCCACCGCTGAGGCCCGCCCCGGCCTATTCAGCCGCCCCGAGGTTGTGCTGATTTCGTCATTCGCCCCAGGCAAATCCCTCAAGCCGGACGCTGCGCCTCGCGTCACCCTGTAGTCACTCAACACGACTGCAGGCATGGCCACATGAAACGTATCGAGGTAATCGATTCCCACACCGGCGGTGAACCGACCCGCCTGATCATCAGCGGTTTTCCTGACCTGGGCAGCGGCAGCATGGCCGAGCGCCGGCGACGCCTGGCCAGCCAGCACGACCAGTGGCGGGCGACCAGCGTGCTGGAGCCACGCGGCAGCGACGTCCTGGTGGGCGCCCTGCTGTGCACCCCGGTCGATCCCCAGGCCTGTGCCGGTGTCATCTTCTTCAACAACACCGGCTACCTCGGCATGTGCGGGCACGGCACCATCGGCCTGGTGGCCTCCCTGGCCCACCTGGGGCGGATCGGGCCCGGCGTGCACAAGATCGAGACGCCTGTCGGCACCGTCGACGCGACCCTGCATGAGGATCGCTCGGTCAGCGTGCGCAACGTGCCGGCCTACCGCTACCGCAAGGCGGTCACCCTGGGCGTGCCCGGACAGGGCGACGTCACCGGCGACATCGCCTGGGGCGGCAACTGGTTCTTCCTGATCAGCGACCACGGCCTGCGCGTGGCGGGCGACAACCTCGAGGCCCTGACCCGCTACAGCGCGGCCGTGCAGCAGGCGCTGGAAGACCAGGGCATTCGCGGTGAGGACGGCGGCCTGATCGACCACATCGAGCTGTTCGCCGATGACGCAGAAGCCGACAGCCGCAACTTCGTGCTCTGCCCCGGCAAAGCCTACGACCGCTCGCCCTGCGGCACCGGCACCAGCGCCAAGCTGGCCTGCCTCGCCGCCGACGGCAAGCTGCAACCCGGCACGACCTGGCGCCAGGCCAGCGTGATCGGCAGCCAGTTCGAAGGCCGCTACGAGACCGCCGAAGGTGGCCGCATCATCCCGACCATTCGCGGTCGGGCCAACGTCAGTGCCGAGGCCACCCTGCTGATCGAGGACGACGACCCCTTCGCCTGGGGCATCGTGCTGTGAGCGACGGCGCCGACTTCATCGTCATCGGCGCCGGCATCGTCGGCGCCACCTGCGCCCACGAACTGGCCCGGCGCGGGCACCGCGTGCTGGTGCTGGATGCCGGCCTGCGCGCCGCCACCGCTGCCGGCATGGGCCACCTGATCGTGCTCGACGACAACCCGGCCGAGCTGGCCCTCAGCCAATACTCGGTGCAACGCTGGCGCGACTGGTCGCGGGACATGCCGGAGGACTGCGCCTACCGGCAGAACGGCACCCTGTGGCTGGCCGCCAATGCCGAGGAAATGGCCGTGGCCGAGGCCAAGTATCAGGTGCTGCGTGATCACGGGCTGGACTGCGAGCTGCTCGGCGCCACGGCCCTGCAACGGGCCGAACCTGAGCTGCGCGACGGCCTGCACGGCGGTCTGCGCGTGATCGGTGACGGCATCCTCTATGCGCCCAACGTCGCGCGCTGGCTGCTCGATCACCCGCTGATCGAACAACGCCTGGCGCACGTCGTCGAGGTGGACGGCCAGCGCGTGCGCCTGGAGGACGGCAGCTGGCTCAGCGCCCAGGCGCTGATCCTCGCTGGCGGCACCCACGCCAGCACCCTCTGCCCGGAGCTGCCGATCGAGCCGAAGAAGGGCCACCTGCTGATCACCGACCGCTACCCCGGACGCATCAGCCACACCCTGGTGGAGCTGGGCTACGTCACCAGCGCGCACAACGCCAGCGGCCCTTCGACCGCCGCCAATGTCCAGCCGCGCCCGACCGGACAGCTGTTCATCGGCGCATCGCGGCAGTTCAACACCAGCGACCCCACCGTCGAACCATGGATGCTGGCGAAGATGCTGCAGCGCGCCGTCGATTACGTGCCGGGGCTGGCCCGGCTCAACGCCATCCGCGCCTGGACCGGCTTTCGCGCCGCCAGCCCGGACGGCCTGCCGCTGCTCGGCGCGCACCCGCAACGCCAGGGCCTGTGGCTGGCCGTCGGCCATGAAGGGTTGGGCGTGACCACTGCACCGGGCAGCGCCGACCTGCTGATCGCCCAGTTGCTCGGCGAACCCGCCCCCTTGCAGGTGGATGCCTACCTGCCACAACGCTTCCCAGGAGTACGCGCGCATGCCTGAACTGACTCTCGACGGCAGCCCATTGCGGGTGGCCCCCGGCACCACGGTCGCCGCCGCGCTCGCGCTCGGTGGCGACGGCAGCAGCCGCACCTCGGTCAGTGGCGAGCGCCGCGCCCCGCTGTGCGGCATGGGCATCTGCCAGGAGTGTCGCGTGAACATCGATGGCCAGCGGCGCCTGGCCTGCCAGACCCTGTGCCAGGACGGCATGCACGTGGAGACCCGAGCATGAAGGTGGACCTGCTCATCGTCGGCGCCGGCCCCGCCGGCATGGCGGCAGCTCTGGCCGCGGCCCCCAGCGGCGCGCGCATCGCCATAGTCGACGACAATCCCGCCGCGGGCGGACAGATCTGGCGCGACGGCCCGCAGGCGCACCTGCCGGCGCAGGCGCGCGCCTACCGGCAACAGCTGGAGGCGCTGGCGAATGTCGAGTGGCTGCCGTGCACCCGCGTGGTCGCCCTGGCCGGCCCCAAGGCGCTGTTGCTGGAGGACCCCACGCGCGGCTGGATCATCCACTACGACAAGCTGATTCTCTGCACCGGCGCGCGGGAGCTGCTGCTGCCATTTCCCGGCTGGACATTGCCCGGGGTCACCGGCGCGGGTGGCCTGCAGGCACTGATCAAGGGCGGCCTGCCGGTCGCCGGCGAGCGCATCGTCGTCGCCGGCAGCGGCCCGCTGCTGCTCGCCAGCGCCGCCACGGCGCAGGACAACGGCGCGCAGGTGCTGAACATCACCGAACAGGCACATTGGTCAGCCGTCGCCGGTTTCGCCGCGCAACTGCCGCGCTGGCCAGGCAAGCTGCTGCAGGCCTGCACGCTGTTCCATCCGGGCTACAGGGCGAACAGCCATGTCGTCGAAGCACTCGGCGACGGGCGCCTGCAAGCCGTGCGCCTGAGCATCGGCGGGCGCATCCGCGAAGTCGCCTGTGACCGCCTGGCATGTGGCTTCGGCCTGATAGCCAACCTGCAACTTGGCCAGGCCCTGGGCTGCCGCATCGAACTCAATGCACTGGCCGTGGATGACTGGCAGGCCACCAGCCTCGCCGATCACTACGCCGCCGGCGAAAGCACCGGCTTCGGCGGCAGCGAGAAAGCCCTGGTGGAAGGCGCCATCGCCGGCCATGCGGCAGTCGGCGAGCACGATGCAGCGCGGCGCCTGTGGCCACGACGGCACCACTGGCAGGGGTTCGCCAAGGCGTTGAACGCAGCGTTCGCCTTGCGTGACGAGGTCAAGCACCTCGCCAGGCCCGAGACCCTGCTCTGCCGCTGCGAAGACGTGCCGCTGGCGGCCGTCCGCGACCAGGCTGGCTGGAGCCAGGCCAAGATGGCCAGCCGCTGCGGCATGGGCGCCTGCCAGGGACGCGTCTGCGCAGCCGCCGCGCAGGTGCTGTTCGACTGGCCACAGCCGGCGCCCCGCTCGCCGCTCAGCCCGGCGCGCATCGACACCCTGCTGCACCTGCAATAGCGCCGTTCGAGCACTACCCAGGCGGCCCCGCGAGCCGTATGCTCAGGGGCCGCCACCTGTCAGTCGCACGATGTTAGACCTGCTGCCACGTTCCACGCTCACCGACCTGCCCGCGCTGCTCGACAGCCTTGCGGCGGTCGCGCCGTTGCTGGACGCAATGCCCGGCGTGGTGTTCTTCATCAAGGACCCGCAGGCGCGCTACATGATGGTCAACCAGACGCTGGTCCGGCGCTGCGCCTGCAAGGACAAGCAGGCGCTGCTCGGCCGCACCGCCGAGGCGGTCTTCCCGTCGCACCTGGGCCCGCAGTACACCGCCCAGGACCTGCAGGTCCTGCAGGCGGGCGCGCGGCTGGAGGATCAGCTCGAACTGCACCTGTACCCCGGACACCTCACCGGCTGGTGCCTGACCCACAAGCTGGCGCTGCACGATGTCGCCGGCAACGTGATCGGCATGGCCGGCGTGTCGTGTGACCTGCAGGCCGCGCAGGACACCCACCCGGCCTACCAGAAGCTGGCTGCGGTGGACGACTACATTCGCCAGCACCATGCGCGCCCGATCAGCCTGGCCGAGCTGACCGAACTGGCCGGGCTCTCGGTGGCGCAGCTGGAGCGTCTGTGCAAGCGCATCTTCCAGCTCACGCCACGGCAGATGATCCACAAGGCGCGGCTCGGCTCGGCCAGCCAGCTGCTGCAGGGCGAACTGCCGATCACCGAGGTCGCCCTGCGCTGCGGCTACACCGATCACAGCGCCTTCAGCCGCCAGTTCAAGGCCCTGACCGGCCTCTCTCCCAGCCAGTATCGCGACGCCCGGCGCCAGCTCTGAGCAGGCGTGTTCCGCTTCGGGGCAAACGTGCGCCGTCATGCTTCGTTATGTAACACGGTGACAGTTCGCCAACGCCGCGCGCTGCGTCACCTTGCTCGCCTTCCCCTCTACAGCCTTTGCCAGACAAGGGCTGGCACCTCGCAGCAGGCTGCCGGTGAAAATCGGCACAGGCCTTGCTAATAAAATATCGTATACGAAATCCTTGATACTCGATTCATCTGCCAACCATCACCCATCATGAGGCTGCACATGAACAGAAAGACCCTCACCCTCGCCCTCGGCGCCGCATTGAGCGCTTCGCTGATCGGCAACGCCCAGGCCGACAAGCTCGACGACATCATCGAATCCGGCAAACTGCGTTGCGCCGTGACCCTGGACTTCCCGCCCATGGGTTTCCGCGATGAGCAGAACAAGCCGGCCGGTTTCGACGTCGACTACTGCAGCGACCTGGCGAAGATCCTCGGCGTCGAGGCCGAAGTGGTCGAGACCCCCTTCCCGGATCGCATTCCCGCGCTGGTTTCCGGCCGGGCCGACGTCATCGTCGCCTCCACCTCCGACACCCTCGAGCGCGCCAAGACGGTTGGCATGACCGTGCCCTACTTCGCCTTCCAGATGGTCGTGCTGACCCGCGAAGACACCGGCGTGAACGGCTACGCCGACCTGAAAGGCAAGAAGCTCGGCAACACCAGCGGCACCTACGAGGCCATCGCCCTGGAAAAGGATCAGAAGGCCTGGGGTGAAGGCAGCTTCCGCGCCTACCAGTCGCAGAACGACACCATCCTCGCCCTGAGCCAGGGCCATATCGACGCCACCGTGGTGACCAATACCGTGGCCGCCGCCACCCTCAAGTCCGGCAAGTACAAGGGCCTGAAGGTCGCGGGCGACGCCCCCTACGTCGTCGACTACGTGTCCCTGGCCGCCAAGCGCAGCGAGTACGGCCTGCTCAACTACCTCAACCTGTTCGTCAACCAGCAGGTGCGCAACGGCCGCTACGACGAGCTGTGGAAAAAGTGGGTGGGCGAGGAGATCAAGCCGGCCAACCTGACCGTTCCCGCCGTGTACTACTGATCGGCCGCGCCTGGTGGGGATGATGACGATGCCTGCAACGACTATCGACGGCCGCTGCCTGGTCGCCGGCCGAGGCCAGGGGCCACTGCTGCACGCCACGCTCGGCCTGAGCTTCTGGGGCGGCGTCGACCCGAGCAACGGCGAGGTGATCGACCGCCATCACCCGCTGAGCGGGCAATCCCTGGCCGGGCGCGTACTGGCCATTCCCAGCGGACGCGGCTCCTGCACCGGCAGCAGCGTCCTGCTGGAGCTGATCCTGTCAGGCCCGGCGCCAGCGGCGCTGGTGCTGGCCGAACCCGACGAAATTCTCAGCCTCGGCGCCCTGGTCGCCGAACACATCTTCGGCATCCAGCTGCCCGTGCTGTGCATCGGTCATGCGGCGTTCGCCAAACTGGCCGCGCACCACGGCAGCTTCGCTCGCGTCGACGGGGCGAACCTGCAGCTGTTTGCCCACGCACCCGACGATGGCTGGCAAGCCAGCCCGCTCGAGCCGGTCGAAACCCAGGCGAGCACGCTCGAACTCAACGCCGGCGACCGCGCCCTGCTCGCCGGTGAACAGGGCCGCGCCGCCCAGGTCGCCATGCAGTTGCTGGTGCGCATGGCCGAACTGCAGGGCGCCAGCGCACTGCTCGACATCAGCCAGGCGCATATCGATGGCTGCATCTACACCGGCTCGGCCAGCCTGCGCTTCGCCCAGCAACTGCTGGACTGGGGCGCCAGAGTGCGCGTGCCGACCACCCTCAACGCCATCTCGGTGGACCAGCGCCAGTGGCGCGCCCTGGGCGTCGATCCGACGTTCGGCGAACCGGCCAGCCGCCTGGGCGACGTGTACATGGCGATGGGCGCGCAGCTCAGCTTCACCTGCGCGCCCTACCTGCTCGACAGCGCACCGACATTCGGCGAGCAGATCGTCTGGGCCGAATCCAACGCAGTGGCCTACGCCAACAGCGTGATCGGCGCGCGCACGCTCAAGTACCCGGACTTTCTCGACATCTGCATCGCCCTCACCGGCCGCGCGCCGCGCACCGGCAGCCATCTCGACGCGGGCCGCCAGGCGCGCCTGTTGCTCGAGGTCGAGGCGCCCGCGCAGGCCGACGACAGCTTCTGGCCGCTGCTGGGCTACCACGTCGGGCTGCTCGCCACCGTCGACATCCCGGTACTCGCCGGCCTCGAGCACAGCCAGCCGAGCCGCGATGACCTCAAGGCCTTCAGCGCGGCCTTCGCCACCACCTCGGCAGCGCCGATGTTCCATATCGCCGGCATCACCCCGGAGGCACCGGACGTGACCCGCGCCCTCGCCGGCCAGGCACCACGGCGCACCCTGCAGGTGACGCTGGCGGACCTGCGCAGCAGCTGGGCCGAGCTCAACAGCGCCGACTCGAGCGAGGTCAGCCTGGTCGCCCTCGGCAACCCGCACGCCTCGGCCAGCGAGCTGGCCAGGCTGGCCGAACTCTGCGCCGGGCGCACGCGCCATCCGCATACCGCCGTGGTGGTGACCTGCGGGCGTGCCGTGCACGACCAGGCCAGCGCCAGCGGCCATGTCGCCACCCTGCAGGCCTTCGGCGTGCGCCTGCTGACGGACACCTGCTGGTGCATGCTCGGCGAGCCGGTGGTGCCGCCGGACAGCCGCAACCTGATGACCAATTCGGGCAAGTACGCCCACTACGCCCCCGGGCTGGCCGGACGCCAGGTGCATTTCGGCAGCCTTGCCGCGTGTGTCGACGCGGCCTGCAGTGGGCAGAACCAGGGACAACTCCCGGCCTGGCTGGGACAACCTCAACCGCAAGGAACCCATTGATCGATGTTCGATTATTCCTTCCACTGGCGCTCAGCGTTCAAGGCCTTGCCGGACATGCTGGCCGGCGCCTGGGTCACGCTGGAGACCGCCGCGCTGTCGATGCTTCTCGGCACGCTCATCGCCCTGTTGCTGACCGTGATGCGGCAGATGAAGAACCCGGCGTTGCGGCATTTCGCCAATACCTGGGTGTCCATCGCCCGCAACACGCCGTCGCTGTTCCAGATCTACATCCTCTACTTCGGGCTGGGCAGTTTCGGGCTGCACGTCAGCTCCTGGGTCGCCCTGCTCGCCGGCATCACCTTCAACAACGCCGGCTACCTGGCGGAGAACTTCCGTGGCGGCCTCAAGGCCGTACCGGAAACCCAGATGAAGGCCGCCCGCTCACTGGGCATGAACGCCTTCCAGGCGTACCGCATGATCATCGTGCCGCAGCTGCTGCGCATCGTCTTCCACCCGCTGTCCAACCAGATGGTCTGGGCCGTGCTGATGACCTCGCTGGGCGTGGTCGTGGGCCTGAACAACGACCTCACCGGCGTGACCCAGGACTACAACGTGAAGACCTTCCGCACCTTCGAGTACTTCGCCCTCGCGGCGCTGCTCTATTACCTGATCGCCAAGACCATCGTGCTCGTCGCACGGCTGATGGCCTGGCGTCTGTTCCGCTACTGAGGGAGGACTGCACATGTTCGAAACCAGCCTGACCTCCACCGACCTGATGTTCATGCTCGACGGCGCCTGGGTGACCCTGCAGCTGACCGTCGGCGCCATGCTCATCGGCACCCTCTCCGGCGTCGTCTTCGGCCTGCTGCGCGCCACCCTGCCACGCGCCAGCCTGCCGCTGGCCTGGGTGCTGGACGTGTTCCGCAGCGTCCCGTTGCTGATCCAGTTCGTGCTGTTCAATGCCATGAAGAGCATCGCCGGGCTGAACATCAGCGCCTTCGCCGTCGGCTGCATCGTGCTCGGCGTCTACGCCGCGGCCTTCTGCACCGAGATCGTCCGCAGTGGCGTCCTCGCGGTGCCGCCGAACCTGCGTCGCGCCTCGCGCTCGCTGGGCATGAGCTACCTGCAGGACCTGCGCTACATCGTGCTGCCGATCGCCACCCGCGTGGCCTTCCCCGGCTGGCTCAACCTGGTGCTGAGCGTGATGAAGGACAGCGCCCTGGTCATGTGGATCGGCATCGTCGAGCTGCTGCGCGCCTCGCAGACCATCGTCACGCGCATTCAGGAGCCGCTGCTGGTGCTGTGCATCGCCGGCATCATCTATTACGTCATGAGCCTGGTCGTCGCCCAACTCGGCGCCCGGCTGGAAAAAAGGTGGCAGGAAAATGATTGAGATCGACAACGTCCACAAATCCTTCGGCGACCTCGAGGTCATCAAGGGCGTCAGCCTGACGGTGAACAAGGGCGAGGTGGTGTCGATCATCGGCGGCTCCGGCTCCGGCAAGTCGACCCTGCTGATGTGCATCAACGGCCTGGAGCCGATCCAGCAGGGCAGCATCCGCGTCGACGGCACCGAGGTGCATGCCGCCGGCACCGACCTGAACAGGCTGCGGCAGAAGATCGGCATCGTCTTCCAGCAGTGGAACGCCTTCCCGCACCTGACGGTGCTGGAGAACGTCATGCTGGCGCCGCGCAAGGTGCTCGGCCTGAGCAAGGAGGAGGCCGAGGCGATGGCGGTCAGGCAGCTGACCCACGTCGGCCTGGCGGAGAAGCTCAAGGTGTTTCCCAGCAAGCTCTCCGGCGGCCAGCAACAGCGCATGGCGATTGCCCGCGCACTGGCCATGAGCCCTGACTACATGCTGTTCGACGAAGCCACCAGCGCCCTCGACCCGCAGTTGGTCGGCGAGGTGCTGGACACCATGCGCATGCTCGCCGAAGACGGCATGACCATGGTCCTGGTGACGCACGAAATCCGCTTCGCCCGGGACGTATCCGACCGCGTGGCGTTCTTCCGCAACGGCCTGGTGCACGAGATCGGCACACCCGACCAGGTGATCGGCAATCCGCAGCGCCCGGAAACCGCCGACTTCCTCAAGTCGGTCAACTAGGAGGGCCACAGCATGCGCAGCAGCAAACTCATCCATGTCGTCAGTTGCCACGCCGAAGGCGAGGTCGGTGACGTCATCGTCGGCGGCGTCACCCCGCCTCCCGGCGAGACCCTCTGGCAGCAGTCGCGCTGGGTCGCGCAGGACGACTTCCTGCGCAACTTCGTGCTCAACGAGCCGCGCGGTGGCGTGTTCCGCCACGTCAACCTGCTGGTGCCGGCGAAGAACCCCGCCGCGCAGATGGGCTGGATCATCATGGAGCCGGCCGACGTGCCGCCGATGTCCGGTTCCAACTCGCTGTGCGTGGCCACCGTGCTGCTCGACAGCGGCATCCTGCCGATGAGCGAACCGCAGACCCGGCTGACCCTGGAAGCCCCCGGCGGCCTGGTGGAAGTGCTCGCCGACTGCAAGAACGGCAAGGCCGAGCGTGTCGAAGTGAAGAACGTGCCGTCCTTCGCCGACCGGCTCGACGCCTGGATCGAGGTCGAGGGCATCGGTTCACTGCAGGTGGACACCGCCTACGGCGGCGACAGTTTCGTCATCGCCGACGCGCACAGGCTGGGCTTCGCCATCACCCCGGACGAAGCCGCGGACCTGGTCGCCATCGGCCTGAAGATCACCCAGGCGGCCAACCAGCAGCTCGGCTTCAGCCACCCGCTGAATCCGGACTGGAACCACCTCTCCTTCTGCCAGATCGCCGCGCCGGTGGTGCATGAGAACGCCGTGGCCACTGGCGCCAACGCGGTGGTCATCCGCCCCGGCAAGATCGACCGCTCCCCCTGCGGCACCGGCTGCTCGGCGCGCATGGCCGTGCTGCATGCCAAGGGCCAGCTGGCGGTGGGCGAGCGCTTCATCGGCCGCTCGATCATCGGCTCGGCGTTCCACTGCCGCATCGACTCGCTGACCGAGGTCGCCGGGCGCACGGCCATCTACCCCTGCCTGTCCGGGCGCGCCTGGATCACCGGCACCCACCAGCACATGCTCGACCCGGACGACCCCTGGCCAACCGGCTATCGTCTGTCGGACACCTGGCCGGTGGACGTGCAGCTGTAACGCGGCGTTCAGCAGATTGACAAGCACCGGCTCGCCGACGCAGTGAACCGGGCTACGGCCCAGACCCTGGAAATGAGCGGTGCGCTTCGCACGCTTATTTTCGTATACGAAATACCCTGTATCTATCCAAGAGGCTACAGCATGAGCAACATCTTCATCGGCACCATCCCCGCCCTGATGACCCCCTGCACCGCCGAGCGCAAGCCGGACTTCGACGCCCTGGTGCGCAAGGGCAAGGAACTGATCGAAATCGGCATGAGCGCGGTGGTCTACTGCGGCTCCATGGGCGACTGGCCGCTGCTCACCGAGGCCGAGCGCCAGGAAGGCGTGGCACGCCTGGTCGCAGCCGGCGTGCCGACCATCGTCGGCACCGGCGCCGTGAACAGCCGTGAGGCCGTGGCGCACGCCGCGCACGCCGCCAAGGTCGGCGCTCACGGCCTGATGGTCATTCCCCGCGTGCTGTCCCGTGGCGCCTCACCGGCCGCCCAGGAGGCGCACTTCTCCGCCATTCTCGCCGCCGCGCCGAACCTGCCTGCGGTGATCTACAACAGCCCCTACTACGGCTTCGCCACCCGCGCCGAGCTGTTCTTCAAGCTGCGCCGCCAGTACCCCAACCTGGTCGGCTTCAAGGAATTCGGTGGCGCCGCCGACATGCGCTACGCCGCCGAACACATCACCTCGCAGGACGACAGTGTGATCCTCATGGCTGGCGTCGATACCCAGGTGGTGCACGGCTTCGTCAACTGCGGCGCCACCGGCGCCATCACCGGCATCGGCAACGCGCTGCCACGCGAAGTGCTGCAACTGGTCGAGCTGAGCAGGCAGGCCGCCAAGGGCGATGCCGTTGCGCGCCGCCGTGCCTGGGAGCTTTCCGAAGCGCTGAACGTGCTGTCGTCCTTCGACGAAGGCACCGACCTGGTGCTCTATTACAAGCACCTGATGGTGCTCAACGGCGACCAGGAATACCGCCTGCATTTCAACGAGAGCGACGCGCTCAGCGACGCCCAGCGCCACTACGCCGAGACCCAGTACCGGCTGTTCCGCCAGTGGTACGCCAACTGGTCGGCCGCTGCCTGACCGCTGCACCTCGCTCGGCTGCCGCCTGCGCAGCCGAGCGCAGGGCCTTCCCGAACCGCTGCAAACACAGGAGCCCGCAATGCCCTCCACCATCGGCCACAACATCATCGGCGGCGTATTCAGCGCCGCCGGCAGCGTGGTTCACAGCAGTCATGACGCCACCACGGGCGAACCCCTGCCCTACGCCTTCATCCAGGCCAGCGCCGAAGAAGTCGACGCCGCCGCCAAGGCCGCTGCCGAGGCCTACCCAGCCTACCGCAGCCTGCCAGCCACGCAGCGCGCCGCCTTCCTCGACGCCATCGCCGACGAGATCGACGCACTGGGTGACGACTTCGTCGCCATCGTCTGCCGCGAAACCGCCTTGCCGGCGGCGCGCATCCAGGGCGAGCGCAGCCGCACCAGCGGCCAGATGCGCCTGTTCGCCCGCGTCCTGCGCCGGGGCGACTTCTACGCGGCGCGCATCGACCGTGCCCAGCCGGAGCGGCAGCCGCTGCCACGGGCAGACCTGCGCCAGTACCGCATCGGCGTCGGGCCGGTTGCCGTGTTCGGCGCCAGCAACTTCCCCCTGGCCTTCTCCACCGCAGGTGGCGATACCGCCTCGGCGCTGGCAGCCGGTTGCCCGGTGGTGTTCAAGGCGCACAGCGGCCACATGGCCACCGCCGCCTTCGTCGCCGAGGCGATCCTGCGTGCCGCCCGCGCGACCGGCATGCCCGCCGGCGTGTTCAGCATGATCTACGGCAGCGGCGTCGGCGAGGCGCTGGTCAAGCACCCGGCGATCCAGGCCGTCGGCTTCACCGGATCGCTCAAGGGCGGCCGAGCCCTGTGCGACATGGCCGCGGCCCGCCCGCAGCCGATTCCGGTGTTCGCCGAGATGAGTTCGATCAACCCGGTGCTGGTGCTGCCCGGCGCCCTGGCCAGCCGGGGCGAGCGGATCGCCCGCGAACTGGCCGACTCGGTGGTGCTCGGTTGCGGCCAGTTCTGCACCAACCCCGGCCTGGTGATCGGCATCGCCTCGCCGGAGTTCAGCCTGTTCACCGCCAACCTGATCGCCGAGATCGGCCAGCGTCCGGCGCAGACCATGCTCAATGACGGCACGCTGCGCAGCTACGAGAAGGGCCTGGCAGCGCTGCACGCACACCCGCGCATTCGTCACCTGGCGGGCCAGCCGCAGGAGGGCCGGCAGGCGCGTCCACAGCTGTTCCAGGCCGCTGCCGGCCTGCTGATCGACGGAGACGCGTTGCTCCAGGAGGAGGTCTTCGGCCCGGCGACGGTGATCGTCGAGGTGGCCGACAAGGCCGAGCTGCTGAGGGCCCTGCACGGCCTGCGCGGCCAGCTGACCGCCACGCTGACGGCCGAGGCGGATGACCTGCAGGCGCATGGCGACCTGCTGGCCGTGCTGGAACAGAAGGTCGGCCGAGTGCTGTTCAATGGCTACCCGACCGGAGTCGAGGTGGGCGATGCCATGGTGCATGGCGGCCCTTACCCGGCCACCTCGGACGCGCGCGGCACCTCGGTCGGCAGCCTCGCCATCGAGCGATTCCTGCGCCCAGTGTGCTACCAGAACTGCCCGGACGCCCTGCTGCCAGAAGCCTTGCAGAATGCCAACCCGCTCGGCCTGGCACGGCTGGTCGACGGCGTCACCACGCGGGATGCGCTGGACTGAAACCCGTGTCGGCGCGGTAACCGGCGCATCCCACCCTCAGCCCCGGCTTGCCGGGGCTTTTTTTGCGCCGGCCCCTGGCCCGCCAGCACTCAGCCACGCAGCGCGATCAGGTCCTGATACAGGCTGTCGGCGATCTCCACACCCTCGACCAGGCTTTGCGCCCGCGCTGCGTAGCGGCGCTGCGACGGCAGCCGTGCGCCCTGGCCCTGGATCGCCTCGAACAGCGTCTCGGCACGGGCCAGCTGCGCGTCGGCCTGCTCACCGAGGAAGCGCTGTGGATCGAGCGCGATGATCAGCTCGCCGTGATACGGCAAGGCATTGTGCCCCGCATCGAACGCGGCGGACTCGACGCTGGTGAGGTCACCGATCAGTGGCCCGGCGATCAGCTCGATCATGGCCGACAGCGCCGAGCCCTTGTGCTCGCCGAAAGTCAGCATGGCGCCATGGTCGAGCACCTCGGCGGCGTCATCGCTGGGCCGTCCCTGGCGATCCACGCCCCAGCCGCTCGGCAACGGCTTGCCGGAACGGCGATGCAGCTCGATCTCGCCACGGGCCACGGCACTGGTGGCGAAGTCGAAGACGAACGGCTGGCCGCCAGGACGTGGCCAGCCGAACGCGATGGGATTGGTGCCGAACAGTGGGCGACTGCCCCCGGTGGGCGCGACGTAGGCCTGAGTCGGGTTGCAGGCCAGCGCGACCAGGCCCCGCTCGGTAAGCGCCTCCATCTCCACCCACAGAGCGGAGAAGTGCACGCAGCGATTGATCGCCATGGCGGCGATGCCATTGCGCCGCGCCTTCTCGGCCAGCAGCGGCAGGCCGGCGGCGAACGCCAGTTGCGAGAAGCCGCCATGGGCATCGACGCGCACCAGCGCAGGCGCCGGCTCGAACACCTCGGGTTCGGCATCGGCCACCGCCTTGCCTGATTTCAGCGTGCGCACGATGCCCAGCAGGCGCCACAGGCCATGGGACGTGCAGCCATCGCGCTCGCCGGCAGTCACCGTGGCGGCGATGGCCTGAACGAAGGCGGCGCTGAAACCGGCATGGCGAAGGATATCGGCGGCCAGCTCATGGGCCTCGGCAAGGGTCAGTCGGGTCATATCGGGCTCCTGGCAGTCAGCCCGTTACAGTGGCCCGAACAGGCCCCGCCCGCTTGATCGCTTTACCCAGGCAGCATGCCGAATTCGGCACACCGCGCGGCGTCAGGCAGCGTGGCGTTGGTTCGTCTGCAGATCCGGGAAGTCCGCCAGCTCACGCTGCAGCTGGCACTGCTCGGCGTAGTGCTCGATGGCCCGGCGATAGGCCATCCGCCGTTGGTCCTGCAGCTTGCGACGGGTCTTGGCGTCGGGTTGGGTCTGCAGCAGCGCGTCATCGAAGATACGAGACATCTCGGTACTCCCGGAACGAGGACTGGAGGCCTCAGCTTGCTCCGGGCAGATGACGCTTTGACGGCGACGTCATGAATGCTCGGTGACGTCGACCGCCTCGGTCGCTCGAATCTCGTGCGGGGCTTCGTCACGCTCGTGCACGCGAACAGCATCGAGCGGAAACAGTACTGCACCCTGCGCAATCAGTAGCGCATGCCTTGCTCGCATCTTCGTCCTTGAAGACCCAGTTCTCTAATCCTCGGAAGCCTTGATCGACTTCGGTGACAGACGCAGGCTGCGCAAGCTGCGCTTGACGCTCTTGAGGTGGTTGACCAGGCTCGGCCCGCGCGCCATGGCCACGCCCATGGCCAGCACGTCGATCACCACCAGGTGGGCGATGCGCGAGGTCAGCGGGGTGTAGATCTCGGTGTCTTCCTGCACATCGATGGCCAGGTTGACGGTGGCCAGCTCGGCCAGGGGGGTCTGGCTCGGGCACAGGGTAATCAGGCTGGCACCGGACTCACGCACCAGGTTGGCGGTGATCAGCAGGTCCTTGGAACGGCCGGACTGGGAAATGCACACGGCGACATCACCCGGCTTGAGCGTGACCGCGCTCATCGCCTGCATGTGCGGGTCGGAGTAGGCGGCGGCATTGAGCAACAGGCGGAAGAACTTGTGCTGGGCATCCGCCGCCACGGCACCGGATGCACCGAAGCCATAGAACTCCACGCGCTGCGCCTGCGAGCAGGCGGCGATGGCACGCTGCAGCGCCTCGGGGTCGAGCTTCTCGCGCACTTCCATCAGGGTGTGCAGGGTGGTGTCGAAGATCTTCAGGCTGAAGTCCGCGACCGAGTCGTCCTCGTGAATGGCGAACTGGCCGAAGCTCGCGCCCGCCGCCAGGCTCTGCGCCAGCTTGAGCTTGAGATCCTGGAAACCACTGCAGCCGATGGCACGGCAGAAACGCACGATGGTCGGCTCGCTGATACCCACGCTGTGCGCCAGCTCGGCCATCGAGCTGTGCATCACCGATGCGGGATCGAGCAGGACGTGGTCGGCCACCTTCAGTTCTGACTTGCGCAGCAGGTGGCGCGACTGGGCGATGTGTTGCAACAGATTCACGGGCTTGGCTCTATGAGAAAAGGGTCTACCACGGGCACTCGATCGATCATGACTCGGTTATGATCCACCGCCGGGGTTGTAGTGACCTTGTAGTTATACTACATGAGTGGCACTGGCGCACGGCCAACAGCCCGTTTTTGACGCCGTATTACCAACACGGGTAGTTTCCAACAGCCTGTCAGAATCGAGTCGGAGTCTTCTCTTGAGCATCCCCTGCGACATGCTGGTCTTCGGCGGCACCGGCGACCTGGCCCTGCACAAGCTGCTGCCAGCGCTCTACCACCTGCATCGCGAAGGACGCCTGCATGCCGACGTGCGCATCCTCGCCCTGGCCCGCAGCAGTCACAGCCGCGAGGCCTACCAGGCGCTCGCCGAGCGCCATTGCCGGGCGCAGGTAGCGCGCGCGGACTTCACTACCGAAACTTGGGCCAGCTTCGCCGCGCGCCTCGACTACTTCGCCATGGACGCCGCGCAGAGCGCCGACTTCGGCCGCCTGGCCAAGTACCTGGGGCGTGCCGAGGACCGCGTGCGGGTCTACTACCTCGCCACCGCGCCGAATCTGTTCGAAGACATCGCCACCCACCTGGCCAACGCCGGCCTGGCAGGCCCGGCCGCCCGCATCGTGCTGGAAAAGCCCATCGGCCACTCGCTGGATTCGGCCCGTGCGATCAACGCGGCCATCGGTGCGGTATTCGACGAAGCACGGGTGTTCCGCATCGATCACTACCTGGGCAAGGAAACCGTGCAGAACCTCATGGCGTTGCGCTTCGCCAACGCCCTGTTCGAGCCGGTCTGGCGTGCCGGGCATATCGACCACGTGCAGATCAGCGTCTGCGAGACGCTCGGTGTGGAAAACCGCGGTGCCTACTATGATAAGGCCGGCGCCATGCGCGACATGATCCAGAACCACCTGTTGCAGCTGCTCTGCCTGGTGGCCATGGAAGCCCCGGTACGCTTCGACGCCGAGGCCGTGCGCAATGAGAAGGTGAAGATTCTCGAAGCGCTCAAGCCCATCAGCGGCCTCGACGTGCAGGACAAGACCGTGCGCGGCCAGTACACCGCTGGCCAGATCGGCGGCCATGACGTGCAGGCCTACTACTTCGAGAAAAACGTCGACAACGACAGCGACACCGAGACCTTCGTCGCTGTACAGGCGGAAATCGACAACTGGCGCTGGGCCGGCGTGCCCTTCTACCTGCGCACCGGCAAACGCCTGGCGAAGAAAACCTCGGAGATTCTCATCCAGTTCAAGCCGGTGCCACACCGCCTGTTCAACGACGGCGAGGCCAACCAGCTGCTGATTCGCCTGCAGCCGGAAGAACGCATCAGCCTGCAGCTGATGGCCAAGAACCCGGGCAAGGGCATGCGCCTCAAACCCGTGGAACTGGACCTCAACCTGGCCAACGCCTTCAGCCAGCAACGCCGCTGGGACGCCTACGAGCGCCTGCTGCTGGACGTGATCGAAGGCGACTCCACGCTGTTCATGCGCCGCGACGAAGTCGAGGCCGCCTGGCAGTGGGTCGACCCGATCCTGCAGGGCTGGCACCAGCACTACCAGAGCCCGCGCCCCTACCCGGCCGGCAGCGACGGCCCGGAGCAATTGCAGCACCTGCTGGAGCGCCATGGCCGGCACTGGGCCGAATGAGCCGAGCGGCAGCTTCTTGCGCAGCGCCCGCCGGACAAAGCACTGCCGGATCGCCTGAAAGCCAGCAAACACGGGGCCTTCAGCGCGCTGCGCAACAAGCTGCACAGCACTGCGCAACTTGTTGCGCAAATTAACGTGACCCAGCGCTCAAGGTGACGAACCCTCGCCACACGGTCACGCTAACTTATTGTTTTGAATGAATTTATTTTATCTGGCATGCCGCTCGCTTTAGACAGGGCTCCCGGATCGATCATGATCCATGACCCAGGCAAGGAGAGCACTCATGCCAACACCCGCGTATCTGTCCCTCGAAGGCACCAAACAAGGTCTGATCACCGCTGGCACCTTCACCGAGGACTCGGTCGGCAACATCTTCCAGGAAGGTCATGAAGACCAGATTCTGGTTCAGGCGTACAACCACCAGGTCATCATCCCGCGTGACCCGCAGTCCGGCCAACCGACCGGCCAGCGCGTACACAAGCCGCTGATGATCACCAAGGTCTTCGACAAGTCCTCGCCGCTGATCTTCAACGCCCTGACCTCCGGTGAGCGTCTGAACAAGTGCCGTCTGGAGTGGTACCGCACCTCCTCCACCGGTACCCAGGAGCACTACTTCACCATCGAACTGGAAGACGCCGTGATCGTCGACGTTCAGTCGCGCATGCCGAACTGCCAGGACCCGAACATGGCGCACTTCACTCACCTGGAAGACGTCTACTTCACCTACCGCAAAATCGTCTGGACCCACGAAGTCTCCGGTACTTCCGGCTCCGACGACTGGCGTACCCCGATCTCCGCCTAATCGCAGGCTGAGTTCGTGCGTCACCGCAGCGGCCAGGCATCGTCCTGGCCGTTGCGTTTCGGCAAAACGCGTCGGACAGGCGCGGCAGTTGCCGAAAACCTCGACCGCTGCCAGCAGCACGCGGCCGAATCGGTTACAACCTGGAGCGCGCCACGCGCCCATCATGGAATGATCGAGAGGAACAACGAATGTTCGCCCAGGCCAACCAGACCCATTTCAGTCTCAGCATCGAAGGTGTCGAACACGACCTGCAGGTGCTCGAGTTCAGCGGGCGCGAGGCGGTCAGCCAGCCGTATGCGTTCGCCGTGGAACTGATCAGCGACAGGCCCGACCTGGACCTGGAAAGCCTGCTGCATCAACGTGCCTTTCTCGCGTTCGACCAGAAGGGAGCGGGCATCCACGGCCTGATCCACCGCATCGCCCAGGGCGAATCGGGCAAGCGCATGACCCGCTACCGCCTGACCCTGGTGCCTCAGCTGACCTATCTGAAACACCGCACCAACCAGCGCATCTTCCAGCACCTGACGGTGGAGAAGATCATCAGCCAGGTGCTCGAAGAACACGGCATCCAGGCCGATGCGTATCAGTTCCAGCTCGGTTCGATCTACCCCGAGCGCGAATATTGCGTGCAGTACGACGAGAGCGACCTGCACTTCGTCCAGCGCCTGTGCGAAGAGGAAGGCATTCACTACCACTTCCAGCACAGCAGCGACGGCCACGTCCTGACCTTCGGCGACGACCAGACCGTCTTCCCGCGCCTGGCACCGCTGGCCTACCAGCAGGACACCGGCCTGGTGGCCGACGACCCGGTGATCAAGCACTTCGGCGTCCGCGTGGAGACCCGCACCAGCCAGGTCACGCGCCGTGACTACGACTTCGAGAAGCCACGCCTACAACTGGAAGCCAAGGCCGATGGCGACGCCCAGCCCAAGCTGGAGGACTACGACTATCCCGGCCGCTACACCGACCGCGAGCGCGGCAAGCACCTGGCCACGCGCGCCCTGGAACGCCATCGCCACGACTTCGCGCAGGCCCAGGGCGATGGCGACTCGCCAACCCTGGTCAGCGGCCACTTTCTTGACCTGACTGACCACCCGCGCGACGCCTGGAACCAGCTCTGGCTGCTCACCGAGGTGCTGCACGAAGGCAAGCAACCGCAGGTGCTGGAAGAGTCGGTCATCAGCGACACCCGAGCCGACGACGGCTTCACCCAGGGCTATCGCAACCAGTTCGTCGCCACCCCGTGGGACGTCCCGTATCGCCCGCCGCTGGAGCACCCGAAGCCGCGCATCCTGGGCAGTCAGAGCGCCGTCGTCACCGGCCCGGCCGGCGAAGAGATCCACTGCGACGAATACGGCCGGGTGAAGGTGCAGTTCTTCTGGGAC
>NZ_SUKD01000033.1:0-93163 GCF_013357275.1 Pseudomonas sp. BMW13
GATCGAAGCCGCCATGCTCAAGGCCCAGCTGCGCAAGCTGGAGAAGCTCGACAGCCCGGACGATGAACAGCAGGCCGAAATCGCCCGCGTGCGCCAGCAGCTGGAAGCCGCCGAGAAGGCCCTGACCGAACTGGACAGCCCAAAGCCTGCCGCAGCCGCCAAGCCCGCCGGCGACGATGCGCTGAAAAAAGCCAAGATCGAGCTGGCGATGAAGCGCGCCGAACTGAAGAAAGCCGAGAAGGCCGGCAGCGACGAAAGCGCGCTGCAACCACTGCGCGATGCCCTGGCCGCTGCCGAGCAGGCCCTGCATGCCGCCGAGGAGAACTCGGACAAACCGGCACCGCAGCTGGTACGCACCGAGCGCCCCGGCGTGGATGCCGAACAGAAGGCGCTGAAGACCGAAGTCGCCTTCGCCCGCGCCGACCTGCGCAAGCTCGAACGTGACGACAGCGCCGCAGCCGATGCACTGGAACACGCACGCAGCCGCCTGGCCGAGGCCGAACGCAAGCTGGCCGAATACCAGACGTAACGATCGCCCGGATGACATCCGGGCGACATGACGACAGCCCAGAGCATCCGGGCAACACAGACCACCGTAGCCCGGATGCAATCCGGGGAATGAATACCCACTGCGATCAACTCGAACGCAGTAACAGGAGCGCCGATGGCCCTGCCCCGCATCACATCGCCCCACGCCACGGGCAGCAACCGCACCCAGCAGGTCATGCTGCAGGTGCTGCTGGCCACCGTGCCGGGCATCTTCGCCCTGACCTGGCTGTTCGGCATCGGCACCCTGTTCAACCTGGTCTGGGCCAGCCTCTGCGCACTGGGCTTCGAAGCCGCGCTGCTGGCCGCACGCAAGCGCCCGCTGGCGTTCTTCCTCAAGGACTACAGCGCCCTGGTCACCGCCGTGCTGCTGGCCGTGGCCCTGCCGCCCTACTCGCCCTGGTGGCTGACGCTGGTCGCCTGCGGCTTCGCCATCGGCTTCGGCAAACAGCTCTACGGCGGTCTCGGGCAGAACCCGTTCAACCCGGCCATGGTCGGCTACGTGGTGGTGCTGATTTCCTTCCCCGTCGACATGACCAGCTGGCCCGCACCGCACGGCGTCGCCGCGCTGGACGGGATCAAGCACATCCTCGGCCTGGCCAGCCTGCCCGACGGCTGGGCGCAGGCCACCGCACTCGACGCCCTGAAGGTCAACAAGAGCCTGACCATCGACGAGCTGTACGCCGGCAACCTGGCCTTCGGTCGCTTCGGCGGTGCGGGCAGCGAGGCGGTCAACCTGGCCTTCCTCGCCGGCGGCCTGTACCTGCTGCACAAGCGCCTGTTCACCTGGCACGCACCGGTGGGCATGCTCGCCGCGCTGTTCGTCATGAGCCTGCTGTTCTGGAACGGCAGCGGCTCCGACTCCAATGGCTCGCCGCTGTTCCACCTGCTCACCGGCGCGACCATGCTCGGCGCCTTCTTCATCGTCACCGACCCGGTGTCCGGTGCCACCAGCAATCGTGGCCGACTGGTGTTCGGCATCGGTGTCGGCGTGCTGGTCTACGTGATCCGCACCTGGGGCGGCTACCCGGATGCGGTGGCCTTCGCGGTGCTGCTGATGAACCTCGCGGCACCGACCATCGACTACTACACGCGGCCACGCAGCTACGGCCATCGCAAGCCCAACAGCGGCTTCAAGCTGGGAGAATGAGCATGCTGCCGGAAATCAGCCGCTCGATGCTGAAGAACGCCCTGGTGCTTGGCCTGTTCGCCATTGCCACGGTGGGCAGCGTCGCCTTGCTGCAACAAGGCACCGCCGAGCGCATCGCCAACGCCGAGCGCGAGGCGCAGGTGCGCGCCCTCGCCGAAATCCTGCCGGCCGGCAGCTACGACAACCACCTGCTGGACAATCGCATCGAACTCGACGCGCCGGAACTGGGCCACCGCAGCCCGCAGTCGGCCTACCTGGCGTTCAAGGATGGCCAGCCCAGTGCGCTGATCCTGCCGGTCACCGCGCCGGACGGCTACAGTGGCGCCATTCACCTGCTGGTGGGCATTTACGCCGACGGTCGCCTGGCCGGCGTGCGCGTGCTCAGCCACAAGGAAACCCCCGGCCTGGGCGATCGCATCGAGCTGGCCAAGAGCGACTGGATACTTGGCTTCGCCGGCAAGTCCCTGAGCGATCCCGACGAGGAAGGCTGGGCGGTGAAGAAGGATCGCGGCGACTTCGACCAGTTCGCCGGTGCCACCATCACGCCGCGTGCCGTGGTCAAGGCCGTGCACGGCGCCCTGCGCTACTTCGCCACCCATCGTGCCCAGCTGCTGGGCCTGACGGAGGATGAACGATGACCAGCTATCGCGACATCACCCTCAACGGCCTGTGGAAGAACAACCCGGCGCTGGTGCAGCTGCTCGGCCTCTGCCCGCTGCTCGGGGTGAGCAACTCCACGGTCAACGCCCTTGGCCTGGCGCTGGCCAGCGCCGTGGTGCTGATCTGCTCCAACACCGCCGTGTCGCTGGTGCGTGGCGTGGTCAACACCGCCGTGCGCCTGCCGGCCTTCGTCATGATCATCGCCGCACTGACCACCTGCATCGAACTGCTGATGCAGGCCTACACCTACGAGCTGTACCAGATCCTCGGCATCTTCATCCCGCTGATCACCACCAACTGCGTGATCCTCGGCCGCGCCGACGGTTTCGCCGCCAAGCACGACCCGGCCCGCGCCGCCTATGACGGCCTGATGATGGGCCTCGGCTTCGGCGTGGTGCTGGTGCTGATTGGCTCGATACGCGAGCTGCTCGGCACGGGCGCCCTGTTCGCCAACATGCACCTGCTGTTCGGCCCGGTCGCCGCCGACTGGAAGCTCACCCTGGTGCAGGACTACCGCGGTTTCCTGCTGGCCATCCTGCCGCCGGGCGCCTTCATCGTCCTGGGCCTGCTGATCGCCGGCAAGAACCGCATCGACCAGATCGCCGCCGAACGGGCCAGGGCCGCTGAACCCGAGGCACCGGCACAGAGCCGCCGCGTGCGCGTCACGGGAGTCATCGAATGATGGCGCCCAGGTGAGCGACAAACCCTAGCCCGGATGCGATCCGGGAATGCCGAAACCACCCCGGATTGCATCCGGGCTACGCCAGAAGCCCTGAGCCATGAACGCAGCCAAACGCCTGGAAATCTTCCGTCGCCTGCACGAGGACAACCCCGAGCCGAAGACCGAGCTGGCCTACAGCAACCCCTTCGAGCTGCTGGTGGCGGTGACGCTCTCGGCCCAGGCCACCGACGTCAGCGTCAACAAGGCCACGGCCAAGCTGTTCCCGGTGGCCAACACGCCGGAGGCGATCTACGCCCTCGGCGTCGAGGGCCTGTCCGAGTACATCAAGACCATCGGCCTGTACAACAGCAAGGCAAAGAACGTCATCGAGGCCTGCCGCATCCTCATCGAGAAGCACGGCAGCCAGGTACCGGACAACCGCGAGGACCTCGAAGCCCTGCCCGGCGTGGGCCGCAAGACCGCCAACGTGGTGCTCAACACTGCCTTTCGTCAGTTGGCCATGGCCGTGGACACGCACATCTTCCGCGTCAGCAACCGCACCGGCATCGCCCCGGGCAAGAACGTGCTGGAGGTGGAGAAGAAGCTGCTCAAGTTCGTGCCCAGGGATTATCTGCTCGACGCCCACCACTGGCTGATCCTGCATGGGCGCTACGTCTGCACCGCGCGCAAACCGCGCTGTGGCGCCTGCCGCATCGAAGACCTGTGCGAGTACAAGGCCAAGACCTCGGACGATTGATCGACCATAGAATCCGGCGATCTTCTGATTGAAAAAATCTTTTTTACCCGCTCAATTTTTGCCGCTATAAGGTGCGCAAATGGCCCCTGGTAATGGGCCTGGAGTGGAATAGATGAGCACAGACAAAGAAGACCTCGAACTGGACGAAGACTTTGTCGCGGACGATGCAGACGATGCCGAGCCTGCGGTGGAAGTTGCCAAGACCAACCTGACCAAACGCCGCATCATCGACAACTTCCTCGAAGAGCGCCGCCTGCACAAACAGCTGGCCGAATACGACTTCGATATCTGAAGCCGCACGAAAAAGCCCCGCAGACGCGGGGCTTTTTTCATCGACGCGGCAATCAGTCGCGACGCGAGGGCGAGAGCAGCTCGACCTTGTAGCCGTCCGGGTCCTCGACGAAGGCCAGGATGCTCGTCCCATGCTTCATCGGCCCCGGCTCACGGGTGATCTTGCCGCCGCGCGAGCGGATATCCTCACAGGCCTTGTAGACATCTTCCACTTCCAGGGCGATGTGGCCGTAGCCGCTGCCCAGCTCGTAGCTGTCGACGCCCCAGTTGTGGGTCAGTTCGATCACGCTGTTGTGCGCCTCGTCGCCATAGCCGACGAACGCCAGGGTGAACTGGCCGTCCGGATAGTCCTTGCGGCGCAGCAGGGTCATGCCCAGCACTTCGGTATAGAAGGCGATGGACTTGTCCAGGTCGCCGACACGCAGCATGGTGTGCAGCAGTCTCATGGCTGTTCTCCTCATCGGCCCGCTGTTGCCGGGCCCAGAATGACGAACCCCGGCGCGTGGCCGGGGTCGTTTGACACGCTGCAAGCAGTCTATCAGAGCAGCTTGCGACCCTTGCCTGCGGCGATGCGCATGCGCAGGGCGTTGAGCTTGATGAAGCCCGCCGCGTCCTGCTGGTTGTAGGCGCCGCCGTCTTCCTCGAAGGTCGCGATGTTGGCGTCGAACAGCGAGTCGTCGGACTTGCGGCCAGTGACGATGACATTGCCCTTGTACAGCTTCAGGCGGACCACGCCGTTCACGTTGGCCTGCGAGGCGTCGATCATCTGCTGCAGCATGACGCGCTCCGGGCTCCACCAGAAACCGTTGTAGATCAGGCTGGCGTACTTCGGCATCAGCTCGTCTTTCAGGTGCGCCACTTCACGGTCGAGGGTGATCGACTCGATGGCGCGGTGCGCCTTGAGCATGATGGTGCCGCCGGGGGTCTCGTAGCAGCCACGGGACTTCATGCCGACGAAACGGTTCTCGACGATATCGAGACGGCCGATGCCGTTCTCGCCACCGATGCGGTTCAGCTCGGCCAGCACCTGCGCCGGGCTCATGTCCTTGCCGTCGATGGCGACGATGTCACCGCCACGGTAGGTCAGTTCGATGTAGGTGGGGACGTCCGGCGCCGCTTCCGGCGACTTGGTCCAGCGCCACATGTCTTCTTCGTGCTCGGTCCAGGTGTCTTCCAGCACGCCGCCCTCGTAGGAGATGTGCAGCAGGTTGGCGTCCATGGAGTACGGCGACTTCTTCTTGCCGTGGCGCTCGATCGGGATGGCGTGCTTCTCGGCATAGTCCATCAGCTTCTCGCGCGACAGCAGGTCCCACTCGCGCCACGGCGCGATGACCTTGACGCCCGGCTTCAGCGCGTAGGCGCCCAGCTCGAAACGCACCTGGTCGTTGCCCTTGCCGGTGGCGCCGTGGGAGATGGCGTCGGCGCCGGTCTCGTTGGCGATCTCGATCAGGCGCTTGGCGATCAGCGGACGGGCGATGGACGTACCCAGCAGGTACTCGCCTTCGTAGATGGTGTTGGCACGGAACATCGGGTAGACGAAGTCGCGGACGAATTCTTCGCGCAGGTCGTCGATGTAGATTTCCTTGACGCCCAGCGCCTGTGCCTTGGCACGGGCCGGCTCGACCTCTTCGCCCTGACCGAGGTCGGCGGTGAAGGTCACCACTTCACAGTTGTAGGTATCTTGCAGCCACTTGAGGATCACCGAGGTGTCCAGGCCACCGGAATAGGCCAGAACTACCTTTTTGACGTCCGCCATGCCATCACTCCACGGGTTGTACGGTAAAACCCGTGATTCTACTGACCCTGCCGGTCAATTTACAGAGGCGCGACAGCTTGTGATGACGAAGCGACGAGGATAAGCGGTCATTTTCCGGCCGAGGACGCTGGCGACCACTCTCGAGCGGACTCGCGGCCCCGCCATGGTGCCGCATGCCTCAGGAGGGCGTGCTGCCCGCAGGGTCGGCAGCCGGACTCGCCGGCGTGGTCTGCGGCGCCGCTTCCGGCACGGGCACGCGGTCCAGGCGCAGGGTCGCCCGACGATTCCTGGCGCGGTTGGCCTCGCTGTTGTTCGGCACCAGCGGATAGCGCTCGCCGTGGAAGCGCACGGTAATCTGCTCAGCCGGAATGCCACCTGCCTTGAGATAGTCCTGCACGGCCAGCGCACGACGACGCGAAAGGTCGCGGTTGGTCAGGCGATTGCCGGTGTTGTCGGCGTGGCCGTCGATCTGGAAGCTGTTGATGCTGGGGTCGGCCTTGACGAACTGGAGAACGATGTCGAGCTTGGCCCTGGCCATCGGATCCAGGTCGATGCCGCCGCCGGGGAAACCGACCTGCGCCTGGCGGATCTGGTCGAAGTTGACCGGCAGCAACTTGGCCGTACAGGCCTGGTAATCATCGTAGGCCTGGTGAAACTTCACCGGCAGCAGGCGTACCTCCAGGCGCTCCCCGCCATTGAAGGTGCGGTGGCGCACCACTGGGCTGCGCCCTTCCAGCAGGCCGCTGAGCAGGCGCGCGCCCTGCTCCTGCGAGGTGTTGAACGGCACCTCGCCCTGGCCGACGCTGACCACGCCCAGGTTGATGTCCTCGCGTCCGGGCTGCCACGGCGCCGCAGCCGCCAGCAGGGTCGCCGAGCCGGCGCCCATCCAGTGTTCACGCGCCTTCAGGCGGAACGTCACCTGCTCACCGGCGCGGCGCACGAACTCGCCGCTGCCGAAGTTGCTGATCGGCTGGCTCAGGCGGCACTCGAACTGATCACCCTCGACCTTCCACTCCACCTTTTCCAGCCGGGTCTGGAAGCTGATGGCATGCGCCGGCAGGCACAGAGGCATGCCAGCCAGCAGGCTGATCAGGATGAAATAGGGCGCACGCACGGCAGGCTCCAGGGCGGTTCACGGCATTCTCTGCTGATATCGGTCAGCCGCGCGAAAACTTGACCCCTGCGCGTGATTGTCGCGTCGGCGCAAGCGCGGACAGGTGCTTTTCAGGTACCATGCGGCCACGTTTTACCCGCCTGGAAGCCTCCATGTCCGACCGTCTGACTCTTCTGCGTCCCGATGACTGGCACATCCACCTGCGCGACGGCGCGGTGCTGCCACACACCGTCGGCGATGCCGCGCGCACTTTCGGCCGCGCCATCATCATGCCCAACCTGGTACCGCCGGTACGCAATACCGCCGAGGCCGACGCCTACCGCCAGCGCATTCTGGCCGCACGCCCGGCCGGCAGCCGTTTCGAGCCGTTGATGGTGCTCTACCTCACCGACAACACCAGCCCCGAAGACGTGCGCGCGGCCAAGGCCAGCGGGTTCGTGCATGCGGCCAAGCTCTACCCGGCCGGCGCCACCACCAACTCCGACTCGGGCGTGACCAGCATCGACAAGATCTTCCCGGCCCTGGAAGCCATGGCCGAAGTCGGCATGCTGCTGCTGGTGCACGGCGAAGTGACCCGCGCCGAGATCGACGTGTTCGACCGCGAGAAGATCTTCATCGATGAGCACCTGAGTCGCGTGGTCGAGCGCTTCCCGACGCTCAAGGTGGTGTTCGAGCACATCACCACCCGTGACGCCGTGCAGTTCGTCGAGGCCGCCTCGGCCAACGTCGGCGCCACCATCACCGCGCACCACCTGCTGTACAACCGCAACCACATGCTGGTCGGCGGCATCCGCCCGCACTTCTATTGCCTGCCGATCCTCAAGCGCAACGTGCACCAGGAAGCCCTGCTCGACGCCGCCACCGGTGGCAACGCCAAGTTCTTCCTCGGCACCGACTCGGCGCCGCACGCCAAGCATGCCAAGGAAGCCGCCTGCGGCTGTGCCGGCTGCTACACCGCCTACGCCGCCATCGAGCTGTATGCCGAGGCCTTCGAACAGCGTGGCGCGCTGGACAAGCTGGAGGCGTTCGCCAGCTTCCATGGCCCGGACTTCTACGGCATGCCGCGCAACAGCGACAGCATCACCCTGGTGCGCGAGGAGTGGACCGTACCGGCCAGCCTGCCGCTCGGCGAGAACAGCGTAGTGCCCCTGCGCGCCGGCGAAACCCTGCGCTGGAAGCTGCTGGAGGCCCAGGCATGAGCGAAGACAACTACGACGACGAACTGGACCCGAGCCTGCCGGTCGGCCCACGCTCGCCGATGGCAGCGCGCTTTCGTGGCTACCTGCCGGTCGTGGTGGACGTGGAGACCGGTGGTTTCAACAGCGCCACCGACGCGCTGCTGGAAATCGCCGCCACCACCATCGCCATGGACGAGACGGGTTTCCTCTACCCGGATCACACCCACTTCTTCCGCATCGAGCCCTTCAAAGGCGCCAACATCGAACAGGCGGCCCTGGAGTTCACCGGCATCAAGCTCGATCACCCGCTGCGCATGGCGGTGAGCGAGGACCATGCCCTGGGGGAAATCTTCAAGGGCATTCGCAAGTCGATCAAATCGGCCGGCTGCAAGCGCGCGATCCTGGTCGGGCACAACAGCAGCTTCGACCTCGGCTTCCTCAATGCCGCCGTGACGCGCTGCGGCATCAAGCGCAACCCGTTCCACCCCTTCTCCAGTTTCGACACCGCCACGCTGGCTGGCCTCGCCTATGGCCAGACCGTACTGGCCAAGGCCTGCCAGGCTGCCGGTATCGAGTTCGACGGCAAGGAGGCGCACTCGGCGCGCTACGACACCGAGAAGACCGCCGAGCTGTTCTGCGGCATCGTCAACCGCTGGAAGGAAATGGGCGGCTGGGACGAGTTCGACCACTGATCCCTGCCTCCGTACGCACATTAAAAAACCGGCACCTGCCGGTTTTTTAATGCCTGGATAATGCGCGGCCTGCGCCGTTCGTCAGGAGGTGCGAGCATTCGCAATCGATCTTTGACAAGCATTCTCATTAACATTAGTATCCGATTCATCGAACAGAACCACCAAGGCGAGCCTTGCCCCATGTACGTCTGCCTCTGTGAAGGTGTCACCGATACACAAATCCGCGATGCGGTTTACGAAGGCTGCTGCAGCTATCGTGAAGTCCGCGGCTCGCTCGGCATCGCCAGCCAGTGCGGCAAGTGCGCCTGCCTGGCCAAGCAGGTCGTTCGCGAGACCATCGCCGAAGTGCAAAGCAGCCAGGCCTCCCTCGCCTACCCTGCAGGCTTCGTCGCCGCCTGACACAGGCCCCGCACACAAAAAACCGGATCTCAGCATCCGGTTTTTTTATGGCCTGTGGTCAGCGAACCGCCGCGTCGGTCGACGCAGATGCCCCCGCATCCGACGCACTACAGACCATCACGCTCCAGGTGATCGAAGTTCACCGTATCCCCCGGTTTGGTATGCAGCTTGGCGCGAATGTCCTCGAAGATCGCGTCGTACTCTTCGTGCTCGCGCATGATCGGGCTGTGGTTGGGGTGCAGGCCGTGCTTGGCCACCAGGCGAGAGATCACGCTGGCGAAATTGAAGGCCGTGTCGCGGTGCATTTCGAAGACTTCCTCGAAGGCCTTGCCGTCGATCTCGCCAGCCAGGCGTCCGTGCAGCATCGGGCCTTCCTGCGCGTCCTGACGCACCTCGTAGTGGAAGTCGATGCTGTAGCCGGGCTGACCATCCAGACCAGGCAGCCTGCTGCGATGCAGATGACCGGGTTCGAACATGCTTGCTCTCCTTATCGGTTGCGCTGGCACAGTACCGAGGAACGCGCCCGGACAGTCTAGACCGGGACCTGCAGCGCTGCCGCGCGACATTTCAGTGCAGCGTCGACTGCCCTGCCCTCTCCTGAACCAGCACCCAGGGCGCGACCACCACGGCCCAGAGCTGCGGATCACGCGTCAGCAGATCTTCGGCCTGTGCATCTTCGAGCTTGCTCAGCAGTCCCTGGTTCATCCACTCGGCAACCTTGGCCTGGTCGTTCTCCGCCACGGCCTGCGCGATCGCCACCAGATCCTGCGCCCCGTCGACCCAGAGCAGCGCGCCCCGAGCGAAGAATGGCTGCAGCTCCTGCCAGGTGATGGCCGCTGTCTCGCCGAGCAGCTTGGCATAGAGGGTGCTAGATTGTTCCGTCATGGTGTGCCCCGTGTCGATGGCGGTAAGTGCAGGCGCGCATGATAACGTCGAGCGTTGCCCTGGCAACTGCGCGACGCTCGCCAGCCGACCCAGGCCACGCCGTTTTTCTATACATTTCTTGCATTTAAGCGACAACCCCGTGTTTCGCCTCCCGCTGCCGGCTTTTCAAGGCGCAAATCCGCGCTCTACACTGTTCCGGTACAGTTGCCGGGGGCATTACCGGGATCAAGGACCCGGTTCTGCAGCTTCGGCCGCAAGAACTACAACAATGAAAAACACAAGACTGGAGCATTCATGAACAAGGCTACTAAGCAGATTTCCAAACTGTTCGCGGCAATGGCACTGGCGGGGGCGGCCAGCTACTCGATGGCAGCCGACACCATCAAGATCGGCCTGGCCGGTCCGGTGACCGGTGCCGTCGCACAGTACGGCGAGATGCAATTCATCGGTGCCAAGATGGCCATCGAGCAGATCAACAAGGCTGGCGGCGTGAACGGCGCCCAGCTCGAAGGCGTGGTCTACGACGACGCGTGCGATCCGAAGCAGGCCGTGGCCGTGGCCAACAAGATCGTCAACGACGAAGTCAAGTTCGTGGTTGGCCACCTGTGCTCCAGCTCCACCCAGCCGGCCTCCGACATCTACGAAGACGAAGGCATCCTGATGATCACCGCGGCTTCCACCAGCCCGGACATCACCGCTCGTGGCTACGAGCTGGTCTTCCGTACCATCGGTCTGGACAGCCTGCAGGGCCCGACCGCCGGTAACTTCATCGCCGACCACATCAAGCCGAAGAGCGTTGCCGTCATCCACGACAAGCAGCAGTACGGCGAAGGCATCGCCACCGCGGTCAAGCAGACCCTGGAAGGCAAAGGCGTGAAAGTCGCCATGTTCGAAGGCATCAACGCCGGCGACAAGGACTTCTCCGCGCTGATCGCCAAGCTCAACCAGGCGGGTGTCGACTTCGTCTACTACGGTGGCTACCACCCGGAACTGGGCCTGCTGCTGCGCCAGACCAAAGAGCGTGGCCTGAACGTCAAGTTCATGGGTCCGGAAGGCGTGGGTAACAAGGAAATCTCGGCCATCGCCGGCCCGGCTTCCGAAGGCCTGCTGGTCACCCTGCCGAAGTCCTTCGACCAGGATCCGAAGAACCAGGCGCTGGTCGAGGCCTTCAAGGCCAAGAACGAAGACCCGAGCGGCCCGTTCGTGTTCCCGGCCTACGCTGCCGTTCAGGTCATCGCTGAAGGCATCGAGAAAGCCGGCGACACCGATACCGCCAAGGTAGCTGCCGCCCTGCGCTCCAACAGCTTCGACACCCCCACCGGCACCCTGGCCTTCGACGAGAAGGGCGATCTGAAGGACTTCAGCTTCGTGGTGTACGAATGGCACCAGGACGGTTCCAAGTCCGAAGCCAAGTAAGCTTCCCGCCTGAACCCAAAGCCCACTGCAGCCTGCAGTGGGCTTTGTTTATTAGAAGAATTCCGGCCTCGCGCTGCGCCACAAGCGCCGCTTTACGCGCTGCCCAGGAGTTAGGCTATGCCTGATCTTTATCACTACCTGCAACAGTTGCTCAATGGCCTGACCATTGGCAGCACCTATGCCCTGATCGCCATCGGCTACACCATGGTCTACGGCATCATCGGCATGATCAACTTCGCCCACGGCGAGGTTTACATGATTGGCGCGTACGTCGCCTTCATCGTGATTGCTGGTCTCTCCATGTTCGGTATCGAAGCCGTACCCGTGATCATGATCGGCGCGTTCGTCGTCACCATGATCGTTACCAGTGCCTACGGTTACAGCATCGAGCGGGTGGCGTATCGCCCCCTGCGCGGCGGCAACCGTCTGATTCCGCTGATCTCCGCGATCGGTATGTCGATCTTCCTGCAGAACGCCGTGCTGCTCTCGCAGGACTCCAAGGACAAGGCCATTCCCAGCCTGCTGCCTGGCAACTTCATCCTCGGTGAAAGCGCCACCAACGGCGTGGTCGTCTCCTACATGCAGGTGCTGATCTTCATCGTCACCTTCGTCGCCATGATCGGCCTGACCCTGTTCATCTCCCGCTCGCGCCTGGGCCGTGCCTGCCGCGCCTGCGCCGAAGACCTGAAGATGGCCAACCTGCTGGGTATCAACACCAACAACATCATCGCCCTGACCTTCGTCATCGGCGCCGCACTGGCGGCCATCGCCTCGGTGCTGCTGGGCATGCAGTACGGCGTGATCAACCCGCACCTGGGCTTCCTCGCCGGCATCAAGGCTTTCACCGCTGCGGTACTCGGCGGCATCGGCAGCATCCCCGGCGCGGTACTCGGCGGCCTCCTGCTCGGCGTGGCCGAAGCCTTCGGCGCCGATATCTTCGGTGATCAATACAAAGACGTGGTCGCATTCAGCCTGCTGGTCCTGGTGCTGCTGTTCCGTCCCACTGGCATCCTCGGCCGTCCGGAGGTGGAGAAGGTATGAGCACCTCCAGCGTGAAGAACCTCAAATCGGCGATTTTCAGCGCCCTGCTGGTGCTGATCATTGCCTACCCAGTCCTGGGTCTGAAACTCACCACCGTCGGCATCAGCCTGGAAGTGCACGGTGCCACCGCGTTCGAGCTCTGGTGCATCGGCGGCGCTGCGGCGCTGATCTTCGTGTGGCAACTGCTGCGTGATCGCATCACCCCGGCCTGGGCCAAACGACCGAGCTTGCCCAGCGGCGGCCAGGTCGGCAACTTCCTCACCCTGCCCTCCACCCAGCGCTGGATCATCCTGGCCATGCTGGTGGTCGCCCTGGTCTGGCCGTTCTTCGCCAGCCGTGGCGCCGTGGACATCGCCACGCTGATCCTGATCTACGTGATGCTCGGCCTCGGCCTGAACATCGTGGTCGGCCTGGCGGGCCTGCTCGATCTGGGCTACGTCGGCTTCTACGCGGTCGGCGCCTACAGCTACGCGATTCTCTCGCACTACTTCGGCCTGAGCTTCTGGATGTGCCTGCCGATCGCCGGGATGATGGCCGCCCTGTTCGGCTTCCTGCTCGGCTTCCCGGTGCTGCGTCTGCGCGGCGACTACCTGGCCATCGTGACCCTGGGCTTCGGCGAGATCATCCGCATCCTGCTGCGCAACCTCACCGACCTGACCGGCGGCCCGAACGGCCTGAGCATCGCCAACGAGAACAAGCCGACCCTGTTCGGCCTGTCCTTCGAGCGTCGTGTGCCGGCCGACATGCCCACCTTCCACGGCTACTTCGAGATCGCCTACAACTCGCAGTACAAGGTGATTTTCCTCTACCTGATCGCCCTGCTACTGGTGTTACTGACCCTGTTCCTGGTCAACCGCCTGCTGCGCATGCCGATCGGTCGCGCCTGGGAAGCCCTGCGCGAGGACGAGATCGCCTGCCGCGCGCTGGGCCTGAACCCCACCGTGATCAAGCTCTCGGCCTTCACCATCGGCGCCAGCCTGGCCGGTTTCGCCGGCAGCTTCTTCGCCGCCCGTCAGGGTCTGGTGACACCGGAGTCCTTCACCTTCATCGAGTCGGCGATGATCCTCGCCATCGTGGTGCTCGGCGGCATGGGCTCGCAGCTCGGCGTGATCCTCGCGGCCATCGTCATGGTGATGCTGCAGGAGATGCGTGAGCTGAGCGAGTACCGCATGCTGATCTTCGGCCTGGTCATGATCTTCATGATGATCTGGCGCCCGCAAGGTCTGCTGCCGATGCAACGTCCCCACCTGGAGCTGAAGCGATGAGCCGCACGATTCTCGAAGTAAGCGGCCTGACCATGCGTTTCGGCGGCCTCCTGGCCGTCAACGGGGTGGGCCTGAACGTCAAGGAAAAGCAGGTGGTATCGATGATCGGCCCGAACGGCGCCGGCAAGACCACCGTGTTCAACTGCCTGACCGGTTTCTACCAGCCAAGCTCGGGCAGCATCCGTCTCGACGGCGAGGCCATCGAAGGCCTGCCGGGCCACAAGATCGCCCGCAAGGGCGTGGTGCGGACATTCCAGAACGTACGTCTGTTCAAGGACATGACCGCGGTGGAGAACCTGCTGATCGCCCAGCACCGCCACCTCAACACCAGCTACCTGGCCGGCCTGTTCAAGACGCCCAGCTTCCGTCGCAGCGAGCGCGAGGCGATGGACTTCGCCGGCTACTGGCTGGAGAAGGTCAACCTGGTGGAGTTCGCCAACCGCGAGGCGGGCACCCTCGCCTACGGCCAGCAACGCCGCCTGGAGATCGCCCGCTGCATGATGACCCGTCCGAGCATCCTCATGCTCGACGAGCCGGCTGCCGGCCTCAACCCGCGCGAGACCGAAGACCTGAAGGAGCTGATCGGCATGCTGCGTGACGAGCACAATGTCACCGTGCTGCTGATCGAGCACGACATGAAGCTGGTGATGAGCATTTCCGACCACATCTACGTGATCAACCAGGGCACTCCCCTGGCCGACGGCACGCCGGAGCAGATCCGCAACAACCCGGACGTGATCAAAGCCTATCTGGGGGAGGCGTAATCCATGCTGAGCTTCAACAACGTCTCCACCTTCTACGGCAAGATCCAGGCGCTGCACGATGTCAGCATCGATGTGCAGGCCGGCGAGATCGTCACCCTGATCGGCGCCAACGGCGCCGGCAAGTCCACCCTGCTGATGACCCTGTGCGGCAACCCGCGCGCCACCAGCGGCAGCATCCGTTACCTGGGTGAAGAGCTGGTGGGCATGGACACCCCCGAGATCATGCGCAAGAGCATCGCCATCGTGCCGGAAGGCCGTCGCGTGTTCGCCCGCCTGACCGTCGAGGAGAACCTGGCCATGGGTGGCTTCTTCGGCAACAAGGCGGACAACCAGGAGCAGCTGGACAAGGTCCTGCACCTGTTTCCGCGCCTGAAGGAGCGCTTCGCCCAGCGCGCCGGCACCATGAGCGGCGGCGAACAGCAGATGCTCGCCATCGGTCGTGCGCTGATGAGCAAGCCCAAGCTGCTGCTGCTCGACGAGCCGTCGCTGGGCCTGGCGCCGATCATCATCCAGCAGATCTTCGACATCATCGAGCAACTGCGCGAAGACGGCGTGACCGTGTTCCTGGTCGAGCAGAACGCCAACCAGGCGCTGAAGCTGGCTGATCGTGGCTACGTGCTGGAGAACGGCCATATCGTCATGCAAGGCAGCGGTGAGGATCTGCTCAACGACCCGAAGGTACGCGACGCCTACCTCGGCGGCTGAGCCGGACTGCCGTACCCGAAACCGCCCTCCGGGGCGGTTTTTTCATGCCTGGACGACAGGCCTGCAACGCGCGCACACCTGCCGGCCAGCGAACTGTTTAGCGGATATGTCCGCCCTCTTGCATCCGCTTCGCCGCGTATTAGTCTCAACGACTCTACCCAGGCGGACCCCGCTCATGCGCAAGTCCCTGCTGCTGTTGCTCGCCCTCACCGTTGCGCTCGGCGCCTGCAGCCGTGCCGGCCTGGCCTACCGCAACCTGGACTGGATCATCCCCTGGAAACTGGGCGACTACGTCGAGCTGAGCCGTGAGCAGAGCGCCTGGCTGGAACCCAGGCTGCAGCAGCACCTGACCTGGCATTGCAGCGTGGAGCTGCCGCACTACCTCGACTGGCTGCAACGCAGCCGCCAGGCCCTGGCCGAGCGCGACGCCGAACTGATGCTCAGCCAGCTGGACGGCTTCGAGCAGGCGATGCAGCGCATCGCCGTGGAAATCACCCCGAGCACCGTCGAACTGCTGCGCGGCCTCAACCCGCTGCAGGTCGAGCGCCTGTTCGCCGAGCTGGAGGAGCAGAACCGGAAGCTGCGCACGACCTTCCTCGAGCCGCCACTGGACGAGCAGATCAGCCTGCGCGCCGAACGCATGAACGAGCGCCTGCAGCCCTGGTTCGGCGACCTCGAGCCGGCCCAGCGCGAACGGGTACTGGCCTGGGCCCGGAGCCTGGGCGCGCAGAATCAGGTCTGGCTGGACAACCGCCTGGCCTGGCAACAGGCACTGCGTGACGCCCTGGAAGCGCGACGTGGCGACGACTTCGCCGCGCGCATCAGCGCCTTGCTGCAGCAGCGCGAACGCTTCTACACCGAGGCCTATCGCGCCAGCTACCAGAGCAACCGCGAGGCCATGGCCGGCATGCTCGTGGATATCGTCGCCACGGCGGACGCGCGCCAGCTGCAACGCGCCGACGAACGCCTGGACGCGCTGCGTGCCGACCTGACCGCCCAGCAGTGCCGCAGCGACGACACGCTGGCCAGGCGCTAGGCGCGCTGGCAGCGCTTCAGAGCGCGGGCAGGCGCCAGTCGATGGGGGTCATGCCGTTCTGGCTGAGGAACTGGTTGCAGCGACTGAAATGACCGTTGCCGATGAAGCCGCGATGCGCGGACAGCGGCGACGGGTGCGGCGAGCGCAGTACCAGGTGCTTGGTCGGGTCGATCAGGCGCTGCTTGCTCTGCGCATGGCTGCCCCAGAGCAGGAAGACCAGCTTGGGCTGCCGCTCGCTGACCAGCTCGATGACCCGGTCGGTGAAATGCTGCCAGCCCTTGCCCGCATGCGAACCGGCGTTGGCACGCTCCACGGTCAACGACGTGTTGAGCAGCAGCACGCCCTGATCGGCCCAGCTCTGCAGGTAGCCGTGCGCCGGGATGTCGATGTTCAGGTCGCGCTTGAGCTCCTTGTAGATGTTCACCAGCGACGGCGGCGTCTGCACCCCCGGCTGCACCGAGAAGCACAGGCCATGCGCCTGCCCCGGACCGTGGTAGGGGTCCTGGCCGATGATCACCACCTTGACCTGCTCCAGCGGCGTGGAGTTGAGCGCATTGAAGATCAGCGGGCCGGGTGGGTAGATCTCCTTGCCGGCCGCCTTCTCCGTTCGCAGGAACTCGCCCAGCTCCTTCATGTAGGGCTTGTCGAACTCGTCGCGCAGCGCCTCTTTCCAGCTGGCCTCGAGTTTGATGCGGTCATCGGTCATGCCTGTTTCCTGCCTGAATCCTTACAAGTGCAGGCACGCTAGAGAAGGGGCCAGGGCAAGTCAAGGAAGACGATTGCGGCAAGGCCGGGGATGCTTTGCTAGCCTTTCGAACACAGCCACTGACGAATGAATGGAACTCGATGCCGACCACCACCGATACCTTGCGCCTGGCACTCCTCAACCGTTTTCTCAAGGGCGAAGCCAAGATACCGCAGATGCCGGAGGCCGCCGTGCGTATCCGCAAGCTGCTGGACGACCCGCACACCTCGCAGGAACAACTGGCGCGGGTGATCAACGGCGACCCGCCACTGGCGGCCTACCTGATGCAGTTCTCCGCCGCGCCGCTGCTGCGCGGCAACCGCCCCTGCACCTCGCTGCGCGACCTGCTCGGCCGCCTCGGCACCCGCCAGCTGGCCGACCTGGTGCTGGGTTTCAGCCTGCAGCACCTGTTCACCAGCGACGACGCGGCGCTGCAGCAGGCGTTTCGCACGCGCTGGCGCAACGCCCGTGAACGCGCCGCCTACTGCGCCGTACTGGCACAGACCGTCGGCTTCTCCATGGATGACGCCATGCTCGGTGGGCTGCTGCAGGACATCGGTAGCCTGCCCCTGTTGTCGGAGCTGGAACACTGGCCGGAGCTGCCGCGTGACAGCGCCTCGCTGAATGCCCTGTGCGAGCAGCTCTCCGGCGACATCGGCGCGCTGATCCTGACCCGCTGGCAACTGCCGTCGGCGGTCATCGAATGCGCCCGCCTGCATGGCCAGTGGCAGCGCGAGCACGAACGCAGCGCCGACCTGGCCGACCTGGTGCTGCTGGCCAGCGCCCTGCAGTCGGGCAGTACGCCGGATGGCCTGTTGCCGGCCCAGGTCAAGCTCGGACTGGAGCGCCCATTGGACGAACTGCGTGCGGAACTGGCCGAAGGCCTGAAACTGTGGAAGCGCCTGCTCGCCTGACGCCCGGTCATGGCGCCTCATCAGGTCGGTGGATACAGCTTGCCCAAGCCCAGGGGCAGGTCGAGACTCTCCCGCACACCCCGTGCAGGAGGTCACATGAGCGACTCGAACGGCATCAGCCGCGAGCGTCTGGAACAGGCGCTCGCCCACTCCACCTTCGCCCAGTTGCTCGGCGCCGAACTGCTCGAGTTCGCGCCGGGCCGGGTCAGCCTGCAGGTACCCAGCCGTCCCGACCTGTGCCAGCACCACGGCTACCTGCACGGTGCAGTGGTCGGTTTCATGGTCGACAGCGGCTGCGCCTGGGCCGCCGCCTCGATGGTCGGTGACGTGGTCACCAGCGAATACAAGCTCAACCTCCTCGCCCCAGCACTTGGCGAACGCCTGCTCTGCCGCGCGGAAGTACTCAAGGCCGGCCAGCGCCTGGCGGTCTGCCGAGCGGACGTGTTCGCCGTGAATAACGGCCAGGAAAAGCTGGTGGCTACCGGCCTGGCGACCATCGCACGGGTCTAGCAGGCCGCGACTACCCCAGGTGCAGCGCCCGGTAGTGACTGGGCGCCATGCCCACCACCTTGCGAAACAGACGCGAGAAGTAATAGGCATCCTCGTAACCCAGTTGCTCCGCGACCTGGCGCACCTCGACATCGCCACGGTCGAGCAGGCGGCAGGCCAGGGCCATCTTCAGCTGGATGAAATCCTGGATCGGCGCATGCCCGGTCAGGGCCCGATAGGTCTTGGCGAAATGGAAGCGCGAGAGGTGGAAGTGCTCGGCCAGCTCATCAAGGTTGAGGCTGCCGTGCAGGTGCTCGCGCATCACCGCGTGCACCGCCTCGATATCCAGTACCCGCCCCGACTTGAGATTGACCCGCGCCGGCAGCACCGCCAGCGAACTGAGCATCGCCTGCAGCCGATGCGCTGCATGGATGAATGGCAGGACGTTCAACCCCTGCCGCTGCAGCCCCAGCAGTGCCTCGAAGTCCCCCAGCAGGCGTGGCTGGACACCGATGCGGCGCAACGGCTGGCTACCCAGCAGGTCGAGGAAGTCCTGGCTGAGCGCCCCGTCGAAGTGCACCCAGTAGATGGTCCAGGGGGCGTCAACATCGGCGCCGTAGGCATGCGCGGTGTTCCTGGGCAGCAGCAGCAGATCGCCAGCACCGACCTCGAATCGTCCATCCTCGCCGTGCAGCCAGCCTTTGCCCGAGCGGCAGTAGATCAGCAGGTCATCCTCCGGCTGCGCCCGGCTCATGCGGTGCCCGACCGCTTCGGGGTAGAAACCGATGGCCAGCGGGTAGCAGCCAGCACTCAGCGGATGGCGCGCCAGCAGGCGGCGCAGACGCGGCGGCGTGATGAAGCGTTGCCCACCCAGCGGCAACGGCCAGTTGGAGGTTTCCACGCGCAAGCCCATGCTGATCGCATCCCGAGGCAGTCGACGAATCCCAAGATCGTCCATCCTTCGACCAAGATCGTCAATCCACAAGGCCGTTCCCAGCCGCTATAAAAGACCCGGACAAGAACAACAGGAGGCGAACATGCCCCAGACCCTGCCGCAACTGATCGACGGCCAATGGCGCACCAGCCAGGCTCACGAACTGATCGAAGTCACCGACCCGACCACCCAGGAAGTGATCGCCCTGGCGCCCAAGGCCACGGCCGAGGAAATCGAGACTGCGGTAGCCGGCGCACAGCAGGCCTTCCTCGCCTGGCGTGAAGTCCCGGTCTCGGAGCGAGCCCGCCTGATGCTGCGCTATCAGCACCTGCTCAAGGAGCATCACGACGAACTGGCGGAAATCCTCGCACGGGAAACCGGCAAGACCTTCGCCGATGCCAAAGGCGACGTATGGCGTGGCATCGAGGTGGCCGAGCATGCCGCCAACATTGCCAGCCTGATGATGGGCGAGACGGTGGAGAACGTCGCCCGCGAGATCGACACCGCCAGCTGGATCCAGCCGCTGGGGGTGTGCGTCGGCATCACCCCGTTCAACTTCCCGGCGATGATTCCCCTGTGGATGTTTCCGCTGGCCATCGCCTGCGGCAACGCATTCATTCTCAAGCCGTCCGAACAGGACCCGATGACGCCCAACCGCCTGGCCGAACTGTTCCTCGAAGCCGGCGCACCGGCCGGCCTGCTGCAGGTGCTGCATGGTGCACGCGAGCAGGTCGATGCCCTGCTGGTGCACCCGCTGGTGCGCGCGGTGTCCTTCGTCGGCTCGGTGACGGTGGGCCAGCATGTGTACCGCACCGGCACCCAGCACCTGAAGCGCGTGCAGGCCTTCGCCGGGGCGAAGAACCACATGGTGGTGATGCCCGATGCACCCAGGGACCAGGTCATCAGCAACCTGCTCGGCGCCAGTTGCGGGGCCGCCGGCCAGCGTTGCATGGCGATCAGCGTGGCGGTGTTCGTCGGCGAGGCGAAACACTGGATCGGCGACCTGGCCGAACAGATGGCCGCGCTGCGCCCCGGCCACTGGCAGGACAGTGGCGCCGCCTATGGTCCGCTGATCAGCCCGCAGGCCCGCCAGCGCGTGCTGCGCCTGATCGAGGAAGGCAAGGCCGAAGGCGCCGAGTGCCTGCTCGATGGTTCGCACTGCGTGGTCGACGGGTATCCGCATGGCAACTGGGTCGGCCCGACCCTGTTCCGCGGCGTGACCAGCAGAATGAGCCTGTACCGCGAGGAAATCTTCGGCCCGGTGCTGGTGTGCATGGAGGTGGACACTCTGGAAGAGGCCATCGCGCTGATCAACGCCAGCCCCTACGGCAATGGCACCAGCCTGTTCACCCGCTCCGGCGGCGCCGCTCGGCATTTCCAGCATGCAATCGAGGTCGGTCAGGTGGGCATCAACGTGCCGATCCCGGTGCCGCTGCCGTTCTTCTCCTTCACCGGCTGGAAGGGTTCGTTCTATGGCGACCTGCATGCCTATGGCAAACAGGCGGTGCGCTTCTATACGGAGACCAAGACGGTGACCAGCCGCTGGTTCGATGACACAGCGCTGGGCGACGGGCCGAACATGACCATTTCTCTGAAATGAGAACCGGGTAACGTGTCTTTAGACCAATAGACGATCACCCGAACTGGACAAGCGGCGTAAAAGGGTTCTCAGCAGAACAAGAACAAGGAGAACTGCAATGCGCCAACTGTCTGCCATTCTGGCCCTGTGGGCCGCTGTCACCGCCTGTGCGCAGGCTGCCGAGCCGATCACCCTGGGGCTCAACTACCCGCGCACGGGACCATACAAGGAGGAGGGATTGGCGCAGATGCGTGGAGCCCTGCTGGCCATCGACGAGCTGAACGCCCAGGGCGGCGTGCTGGGCAGGCCCTTGCGCCTGTCCAGCAAGGACACCGCCTCGCGTCCGGCCAAGGCGGTGAAGAACGTCGACAAGCTGGCCGCCGAAGGCGCCGCGATGCTCTTCGGCGGCTCCTCCAGCGCGGTGGCCATCGCCGCCGGCAAGCGCGCCAAGGAGCACGGCCTGCTGTATTTCGGCACCCTCACCTACTCCAACGACACCACCGGCAAGGATGGCCAGCGCTACATGTTCCGCGAGTGCAACAACGCCTGGATGAGCGCCAAGGTGCTCGGCCAGTACCTGAGCAAGACCTTGCCCAACAAGCGCTATTTCTACGTGACCTCCGACTACACCTGGGGCCACACCACCGAGGCCTCGCTGCGGCAGGCCACGGGCACCGACAACGCCGGCCAGCATGCAGGGGTGCGTGTGCCCTTCCCCGGCGCCCGCCTGGCCGATTACCAGGATGCCCTGACCCAGGCTGCCTCCAGCAATGCCGAGGTACTGGCGCTGGTGCTGTTCGGCGAAGACCTGGTGCGCGCCATGCGCATCGCCAAGGACCTGGGGCTGACCGAGCGCATGCAGATCATCGCGCCCAACCTGACCCAGAGCATGGTCGAGCAGGCCGGGCCGGACCTGATGCAGGGCGTGATCGGTACCGAACCCTGGACCTGGCGCGTCCCGGCGCTGGAGAAGTCCGCGCGCGGCGAAGCCTTCGTGCAGTCGTTCAAGACCCGCTACGAGATGTACCCGTCCAGCTCTGCCGCCTCGGCCTACAGCATCGTCCAGCAATGGGCCGATGCCGCCAAGCGCGCCAACAGCCTGGACAGCGAGGCGCTGATCAAGGCGCTCGAAGGCCACCGCTACAGCCTGCTGAAAGACGAGCAGCAATGGCGCGCCTTCGACCACCAGAACCTGCAGACCGTCTATGCGGTACGGGTCAAACCACGCGAGGACGTGCTCAAGGACCCGCTGAAACAGGACTACTTCGAAATCGTCGACCGCCTCGACGCCAGCACGGCGCTGCCCAGCCTCGCCGAGTGGCAGGCCGAGCGGCGCGCCGGCGGCCAACCCCTGACCTTGCAATGAGATGCCATGGACTTCGAACTCAGTGATGAACAACGCCTGCTGACCGACAGTGCCCGCGCCTTCGCCGCGCGGGAACTGGCGCCCTACGCCGCCGACTGGGATCGCGACCACCACTTCCCGGTCGAGGTGATCCGCCGTGCGGCCGAACAGGGCTACCTGGCCCTGTACATCGCCGAGGAGGACGGCGGCCTGGGACTGTCGCGTCTGTCCAGCGCACTGATCTTCGAACAACTGGCGGCCGGCTGCGTGGCCACCACCGCCTACCTGACCATCCACAACATGGCCACCTGGATGCTCGCCAGCTTCGCCGACCAGGCGCTCAAGGACGCCTGGCTGCCCGGGCTGGTCAGCGGCCGGTCGCTCGCCTCCTATTGCCTGACCGAGCCGGACGCCGGCTCCGACGCCGCCAACCTGCGCACACGGGCGCGGCGCGACGGCGACGACTACCTGCTCGACGGCAGCAAGTGCTTCATCTCCGGCGCGGGGGCCAGCGACGTGCTGATCGTCATGGCACGCACCGGCGAGGAAGGCGCCCGGGGCATCTCCTGCTTCCTGGTGCCGGCCGACGCCCCCGGCGTGCGCTACGGTCGCAACGAGGACAAGATGGGCTGGAAGGCGCAGCCGACCCGCAGCATCACCTTCGACGGCGTACGCATCCCCGCCGGCAACCGCATCGGCCCGGAAGGCGAAGGCTTCGTCTACGCCATGAAAGGTCTCGACGGGGGCCGCCTGAACATCGCCAGCTGCTCGCTTGGCGCCGCCCAGGCCGCACTGGAGCAGAGCCTGCGCTATGTCGAGGAGCGCAAGCAGTTCGGCAAGGCGCTGAGCGAGTTCCAGGCGCTGCAGTTCAAGCTGGCCGACATGCTCACCGACCTTACCGCCAGCCGGCAGATGGTACGCCTGGCCGCGCACAAGCTCGATCATGGCCACGGTGAAGCCAGCCTGTACTGCGCCATGGCCAAACGCTTCGCCACCGACCACTGTTTCGGCGTATGCAACGAAGCCCTGCAACTCCATGGTGGCTATGGCTATCTGAATGACTATCCACTGGAGCGCTGGGTGCGCGATGCGCGCGTGCACCAGATTCTCGAAGGCACCAACGAAATCATGCGGGTGATCGTCGCCCGCCGCCTGCTGCAGCAGAGCGGCATGCTCGATCGCCTGCTCTGAAACCTGCAGGAGCCCCTCATGACTACCGCAATCGAAACCTACAAATCCGGCATCTTCGACCTGACCCACAAGCTCACCGTGGAGAAGCACGGGCACACCGCGCTGATCACCATCAACCACCCTCCGGCCAACACCTGGGACCGCGATTCGCTGATCGGCCTCAAGCAGGTGGTCGAACACCTCAACCGCGACGACGAGGTCTACGCCCTGGTGGTGACCGGACAGGGGCCGAAGTTCTTCTCCGCCGGCGCCGACCTGAACATGTTCGCCGACGGCGACAAGGCCCGCGCCCGCGAGATGGCCAGGCGCTTCGGCGAGGCCTTCGAGACCCTGCGCGACTTCCGTGGAGTGTCCATCGCCGCAATCAACGGCTATGCCATGGGAGGCGGCCTGGAATGCGCCCTGGCCTGTGACATCCGCATTGCCGAGCGCCAGGCGCAGATGGCCCTGCCGGAAGCTGCCGTGGGCCTGCTGCCCTGCGCAGGCGGCACCCAGGCACTTCCCTGGCTGGTGGGCGAGGGCTGGGCCAAGCGCATGATCCTCTGCGGCGAACGCATCGACGCCGACACCGCCCTGCGCATCGGCCTGGTCGAGCAGGTGGTCGACAGCGGCGAAGCACGCGGCACGGCCCTGCTGCTGGCCGCCAAGGTGGCGCGGCAAAGCCCGGTGGCGGTACGCACCATCAAGCCGCTGATCCAGGGGGCCCGCGAACGCGGCTCGAACACCTGGCTGCCCGAGGAGCGCGAGCGTTTCGTCGACCTGTTCGACGCCGACGACACCCGCGAAGGCGTCAACGCCTTCCTGGAAAAACGCGACCCGCAGTGGCGCAACAAATAACCGCACCAGTAGCTCGTAGGGTGGATGTCGCCTTTCACATCCACCATTACCCCATCCGGTGGATGGATAGAGCGCCATCCACCCTACGCGGGAAAACCTCATGAACCTGCAATTCGAAGAACGCCCCAGCCTGCACGGCTATCGCATCGGCATCGCCAGCCTGGACGCCGAGAAAAGCATCAACGCGCTGTCGCTGCCGATGATCGAGGCACTCGACGAGCGCCTGAAAGCCTGGGCCGAAGATCCGACCATCGCCTGCGTGATGCTGCGCGGCAACGGCCCCAAGGCCTTCTGTGCCGGCGGCGACGTGGTCCAGCTGGTGCACCAGTGTCGCGAGCACCCCGGCGAAGTCCCGCCCCTGGCGCGCCGCTTCTTCGCCGACGAGTACCGCCTCGACTACCGCATCCACACCTTCCCCAAACCCTTCATCTGCTGGGCCCACGGCCATGTGCTGGGGGGCGGCATGGGCCTGATGCAGGGCGCCGGCATCCGCATCGTCACGCCGAGCAGCCGGCTCGGCATGCCGGAGATCAACATCGGCCTGTACCCGGACGTCGGCGGCAGCTGGTTCCTCGCCCGCCTGCCCGGCAGGCTCGGCCTGTTCCTCGGCCTCACCGCCGCCAGCATCAACGCCCGCGATGCGCTGGACCTCAACCTGGCCGACCGCTTCCTGCGCGATGACCAGCAGCAGGCGCTGCTCGAAGGGCTGGTGCAGCTGAACTGGCGCGAGCAGGCCCAACTGCAGCTGCACAGCCTGCTGCAGGCCCTGGAGAACGAAGCCCGTGGCGACCTGCCGGCGGCGCAGTGGCTGCCTCGCCGTGAACGCCTCGACGCACTGCTCGATGTCGCCGAGCCAGCCGCTGCAGTCCAGGCCCTCAGCGCCCTGCAGGACGACGACGATGCCCTGCTGGCACGAGCGGCGAGAACCCTCGCCGGCGGTTGCCCGCTGACCGCGCACCTGGTCTGGGAACAGATCCGCCGCGCCCGTCACCAGTCGCTGGCCGACGTGTTCCGCATGGAGTACGCCATGAGCCTCAACTGCTGCCGCCACCCGGAATTTCCGGAAGGCGTGCGCGCGCGCCTGATCGACAAGGACCACAGCCCGAACTGGCACTGGCCGGATGTCGCCGCGATCCCCGCTGCCGTGATCGACGCGCACTTCGCTCCGGCCTGGGAGGGCGAGCACCCGCTGGCGGACCTGTAGCCAGAAGAAACACGTAGCCCGGATGAAATCCGGGGAGGCCGGACCGTCAGCCCCACCCGCACGCCTCGAGCGCTGCACGGACAACAACAAGGAGATGCCAGAATGACCCAGATCGCCTTTATCGGCCTTGGCCATATGGGCCTGCCCATGGCTCGCAACCTGCTCAAGGCAGGCTACCCGCTGAAAGTCTTCGACCTGGTGCGCAGCGCCGTCGACACCCTTGCCGGCGAGGGGGCGATAGCCGCCGTCAGCGCCAGCGCCGCCGTCGATCAGGCCCAGGTGGTGATCAGCATGCTGCCAGCCAGCCGCCATGTGGAAAGCCTCTACCTGGGGCGCGACGGCCTGCTCGAGCAACTGCCGGCCGGCAGCCTGGTGGTCGAGTGCTCCACCATCGCCCCGGAGTCCGCGCGCAAGGTGCATGCGGCGGCGCGCGAACGCGGTATCGAGCTGCTCGATGCGCCGGTGTCCGGCGGTACCGCAGGCGCCGCCGCTGGCACCCTGACCTTCATGGTCGGCGGTGCCGCCGAGGCCCTGGAGAAGGCCCGGCCGCTGCTCGCGGTCATGGGCCAGAACATCTTCCACGCGGGCCCGGAGGGTGCCGGCCAGGTCGCCAAGGTGTGCAACAACCAGGTGCTGGCGGTGCAGATGATCGCCACCGCCGAAGCCATGGCCATGGGCGTGGCCAACGGCCTGGACCCCGCCGTGCTGGCCGAGATCATGCGGCAGAGCTCGGGTGGCAACTGGACGCTGGAGAAGTACAACCCCTGGCCTGGGGTGATGGAAAACGCGCCGGCGTCGAAAGGCTACAGCGGCGGGTTCATGGCCGAGCTGATGGCCAAGGATCTCGGCCTGGCCCAGGAAACGGCCAGCCACCATGGCAACAGTGCGCCGATGGGCGCGCTGGCCCTGCAGCTCTACCGCCTGCTGCTCAAGCAGGGCAAGGGCAAGCAGGACTTCTCGGTGGTGCAGCAGCTGTTCGTGGAGTGATGCCCTGCGGGAGCCGGCGTGCGGGTGAGGTCGCTCACCGGCACGTCGTCTCCCGCACGCAGCGCGATCATCTCAGGCGCATCCTCGTCGCGATCGCGCTCAACGCAAACGCTGCAGGTGCAACAGGCCGAACAGCAGCACCTGCAGGCGCTGCCACCAAGGCCCCGGCAGCCCGTGCAGACGCGTGCGGAACAGCAGCATCTCGGCAACGTGCGCCAGCAGTACCGCCAGCGCCAGCCAGTTGACCCAAGCGCCCAGCGGCGCAGCGAAGGGATAGAGCAGGTTGAGCAACGCCACCAGCCAGAACATGGCCAGGGCGCCCTTGGCGAAGGACAGCAGGTTCATCGTCAGTCTCCGAGTGGATGAACCCGGAGTGTGCCGGGCCTGACTCCGTGCGAACGCCCCTCTTTCGACTGGCGTGGCCCTGCCCCAGCGGCGATTCGCCGGGGCATTGCTGCAGCCAGATCGGCTAGCGCAGAGTCAGCCCGAAGGCTTCGTCGGTGAAGTCGAAGCAGCTGAGGAAGCGGCGGATATCCAGCAGGTTGCCATCGACCTTCACATCCCCCAGCAGCGCGCCCTTGACCAGGCCCCCCTCGCCGGTCAGCAGGGTGTCCATGAAGCTCTTGTCCATCGACAGACGCAGTTCGGTGCCCTCGGGAATGCCCTTGTGCAACTGCGCGACGCCACGCCGTACCTCCAGCGCCCACTGCTCTCCGACATCGGGAAAGCTGAAGCCCAGGGTCATTTCCAAATCGCCGGCCTTCTCCGGGTCGATGCGGGTCACCCAGTTCTGCAGGAAGCTCTGCGGGGTGAAGCTGCGCACCATGTCCGGCGAGAGGAACACCTTGCGCATCTCGATCGAGCGCTGGCTGATCTCGTCACCGTCGAGCTTGCCCTCCAGCTCCATGGCGCTCATCAGGTACCAGTTGCGCCAGTTGATGTTCATGCTGGCGTAGCCCAGCTTGCGGAAGCTGCGCGCCTTGATGTCGCGCGCCAGCTGGTCGTCATGATCGACACGGATGGCATAGCCGGCCAGCTCGGCGGCCCACTGGTAATCACCCTTGAGGTAGGCATTGCCGGCCTCCAGCAGCAGCTTCTCGCGCCCGCCCATCATGGCGATCAGGCGCTCGGCCTTCTGCCGTGGCGGAGTCGGGTCGAGGTCCACCGGGTCACCCTGGAACCAGCCCAGGTAGCCGTTGTAGATCTGTCGCACGCTGTGCTTCACCGTGCCGTAGTACTCACGCAGGTAGGGCGTGTAGCCCGCCAGGTGCGGTGGCAGCTTGACCTTCTCCACCAGTTCGTCCGGCGTCAGCCCCTTGTTCATCCAGCGCACGGTCTGGTCATGGATGTAGGCGATGCCGTCGCGGGTCATGCGCAGCACTTCCTCCACGGCGTCCTGACCGCTGACCGGGCGACCGTGCAGCGGCACCATGTAGTCGGCCCGGTAGGCGCGCAGCTTGTCCAGGCTGTCGACCCATTGCACCGGGTCGCGGAACTTGGTGCCGCGCAAGGTGTGGATGTTCGGCAGCGTCGGCCCCTGGTCCACCTCGGCGCTGATCAGCACGCGATTGGCCGGCAGGTAGAGCACGATCTCGTCCGGCGCCTCGCTGGGGACATGCAGGAACTGCACGTCGAGCCCGGCGATGGTGGTGTCGAGCTTGTCCGCGAAGGTCACCGTCGGGGCGATGAAGGTGGAAGGCTCCGGAGTGACCAGCGGGCCGATGCCGCCGTTCATGTCCTGCTCGTCCTGCGCCTCGAGGAAGGAGCCGAAGCTGTAGGCCGAGCGCACACCGAGAATCGGCCCGACCAGTGCGCCCTGGGCCACGACATTGGCCAGCAGGGTGTCGTGGGCGTAGATCTGCACGTCGCCGGACTCGACCTGCTCGCGCGTGACGAACGCCTGCACGCCGTTGATATGGTCCGGATGGAAGTGGGTGTAGACCACCGCCTTCACCGGCTTGTCGGTGATCTTGCGGAACTCGGCCATGATCTTGCGCGACTCGCTGACCGACTCGCCGGTGTCGACGATGATCAGCCCCTCCGGGGCCTCGATCATCACCACGTTGCCGAGCTGCCAGCCCACGGCGGAATAGACGTTGTCGGCGACGCGGTAGAGCTGCTGGGCAAAGACCTTGGTGTGGGCCGCCAGCTCGGCGTTGATGCTGGGCTCGATGCGCTCGGCCGGCAGCTCGGCATAGGCGCTCAGGGGCAGGGAGGCGGCCAGCAGCAGGCCGCTCAAGCGAAGGAATGTGCTCATGGCGATGGACGTCTTGTTGTTGGAGTGCTGGCAGGTTGGCAAAGCCTGTTCGATAATTCCAATGCATTCGAATAAGCAAGTTGATGCACAACGCACATGAACGATCTACGCCAGCTCCGCCACTTCGTCGCGCTCGCCGAGCACCAGCACTTCGCCCGTGCCGCTGCCGCCGTGCACCTCAGCCAGCCTGCCCTGAGCCGCAGCATCCAGGCCCTGGAGAGCCAGCTCGGCTGCACCCTGGTGGATCGCCACAACCGTGGCGTCACCCTCACCGCCCATGGCCGGCTGGTGCTGGAGCATGCCCGGCGCCTGCTGGCCGGCAGCCTGGCGTTGAGCAACGCGGTCAACCAGCTGGGCAACCTGCAGGCCGGCGAGCTGCGCCTGGGCGCAGGCCCCTACCCCGCCGCCAGGCTGGTACCGCAGGCGCTCGGCCAGTTGCTGCACCGCTATCCGCGCGTGCAGGTGAAACTGAACATCGCCAACTGGCTGGAGCTGCGCGACGCGCTGCTGGAGTCGACCATAGAACTGTTCGTCGCCGACATCCGCGAACTGCAAGACGATGCGCAACTGCACATCGAGCCGCTACGGGTGCACCACGGCGTACTGTTCTGCCGCCCGGCGCACCCCCTGCTGCAACGGCGCGAGCTGAGCCTCGGCGACCTGCTCGACTTCCCCCTCGCCGGCACGCAGTTGCCGCATGTGGTCGAGCGCAGCCTGAGCGCTGCCAGCGGCCGCCTGCAGCCGCTGAGCGTGGAGTGCGACAACTTTCTGGTGCTCAAGCGCCTGGTCGCGGGCAGCGACGTGCTGAGCATGGCGCCCTGGGACGTGATTGCCGAAGAAGTTCGCAGCGGTCAGCTCTGCCTGCTGCCCATGCAGGCGGAAGGGCTGCACCAGCACTCGGCCTATGGCCTGGTCAGCCGCGCCGGTCACAGCCTGTCGCCAGCGGCGCAGGCCATGGTCGAGGCGATTCGTCGGGTCGATGAGCAAACCCCGCACAGCGAAACCGTGCGGGGTTGAACGGGACTACCAGCGACGCTCGTTGCCGCGCCGCTGCTCGCTGTAGCTGCGCCCATTGGAGTAGCGCTGCGGGGTGCTCCGTCCGGTGTCCCAGCCGCGCAGGACCTTGACGCCACGCTGCTCCTGGCGCCGCGCGTCGCGCGGCTTGTCATGGCGTTGCTGCTCGTGACGCTTGTAGTCGTCGCGGTAGTGCGGCGCGTAGCCATAGCGTTGACGCGGTTGCGGCGCCGGCACGTAGCGGGGTGGCGCCTGGTACTGGCGACGGCGGTCGTCGTAGTAATAGCGCGACGTCACGTATACCGGTGGCGAATAGTCGTGACGGTAGCCGTTGTAGTAGGCGTGATTGCGGTAACCGCGATCGTGGTCGTAGCCATACACCGCACAACCGCCGAGCGGCAGGATCAGCAACGTGGCAAGCAGGATTCTATAGAACATGGTAGCCTCCACAGGGGAAGCGGGCCAGTGGCCCGGAAGCGGATCAGCAACGACCCTTCTTGGCCTGCCCCGGAGGGCAGTGCGAAGGACCACCACCGTCACCGATATCGACGCCGATACCTGGCAACCGCAGGCTGCAGCCCGACAGACCGGTGGCCAGGCTGGCGGCCAGCAACAAGGTGCAGAGGGTTTTCATCAGCAACTCCCCTTCATGCGATGCCCCGGCGGGCAGAAGTAGCCGCCGTTGGAGTGGCCACGGCCATCCAGATCGACACGAATCACGTCAGGGTCACCTACCCGCGCATGCACGCCCGGCGCGCTGAAGCTGCAGCCGCCCAGCAGCAACGCCAATGTCATCACAGTCAAACCACGCATATTGGAATACTCCTCGATTTCCAGAAGACTGCTGGACAGGCAGCGGCCCGGTGGTCACGGCGCTATTCAGCATGACTGTTCGACAATATGGACTGAGTCACGTTCCGTGCAGCCGAGTGACCAGGATCACAGGCTCGTCACGTTCGCTGGCACACTCCTCGCTTAGCATGGCCCGCAGCGGGAAAGCGTGGCGCTGCCTCAACACAATGGCCGACTAGGGTTCCGGCTCGTCCGATGACGAGTGGCTGGTCCGAGAGTGGGCGACCTCATCAGCGGCGGGGAGCCGCGAGGTTACACGGCGGGACAAAAGCCCGGGAGAACGCGCAGCACGGCTGTCTGCTTTCCCGCGTCCGCCAACCAACCGAGGTCCCTATGCCCATTCGCCCGCTACTCACCGCCCTGCTCTGCGCCTGCCTGCTCAGCGCTCCGACAGCCCAGGCCGCGCCGAAAACCTTCAAGCTCTGCTGGTCGGTCTTCGCCGGCTGGATGCCGTGGGACTACGCCGCCAAGCAGGGCATCGTGAAGAAGTGGGCCGACAAGTACGGCATCGACATTCAGGTGCAGGAAGTGCCGGATTACGTCGCTTCCATCGAGCGCTACAGCGCCGGCCAGTTCGATGCCTGCACCATGACCAACATGGATGCCCTGACCATCCCCGCCGCCGCCGGCACGGACAGCACCGCGCTGATCATCGGCGACTTCTCCAACGGTGCCGACGGCCTGCTGCTGCGCGGCAGCGGCAAGAGCATCCGCGACCTCAAGGGCAAGACCGTGCTGCTGGTGGAAAACTCGGTCTCCCATTACCTGCTCAGCCGGGCACTGGAATGGGGCCTGCTGGACGAGCAGGACGTGACCATCAAGCATGTCTCCGACAGCGAGATCGCCGACGCCTTTCTCTCCGGCCAGGGCGATGCGGTGATCACCTGGAACCCGATCCTCTCGGAAATCCAGCGCAAGGCGCAGGTCAGCATGGTGTTCACCTCCAACCGGATACCGGGCGAGATCCTCGATCTCACCGTGGTCAACAGCCAGACCCTGGCCCAGCATCCCGAGTTCGGCCGCGCGCTGACCGGTGCCTGGTTCGAGACCCAGCGCCTGCTCGGCCTGCCGACGGCTGCCGGACGCGCAGCCCGAGCACAGATGGCCGCCGCGGCGGGTACCAGCGCCGAGGACTTCGAGGACCAACTGGGCACCCTGCGCTCGTTCTATTCGCCACGCAGCGCCCTCAACTTCGCCCGCACCGGCAAGATGCCGGACCTGATGCGACGCGTCGCCCACTTTGCCGATGCCCATGCCCTGCTGGGCAAGCGTGGCCAGGGCCTGACCAACCTGGGTATCGAGTTCAGCGGTGAAAAGACCATCGGCAACCCGCAGCGCGTCCTGCTGCGCTTCAACCACGCCTACATGCAGCTGGCCGCCGACGGCACCCTGTAGCGCCCCAGCAGGCGGCACGCCAGCCGCACCACGCACCAGCACGGCGCAGCCTGCCCTCGACGAGCCGCAGCGCAGCGCCAAGCGCCGCACCTTGCGGCGCATGGCACGATGTTCGCTAAGGACATCGGGTGCAGGAACACCCCCGGCCAGCCGGGATCGCGGCACCACAATTTGCAATAGCCGGCTAGGGTTCCGGCTCGCCACAGGCGAGTGACTGGTCCGAGAGCTGGCGACCTCCAGCGAGGTTACACGGCGGGACAAAAGCCCGGGAGAACGCGCCCCATCCGTGGGGAACCGCCGCGAACTCCTGTCCGCCACCGTCAAACTGGAGGTTCATCATGGCTACGCCCCACTCGCACCAGCGGCACCCTGCCGCCTACCGGACACCCGTCAGCGGCGTCGTCGCGCTCTAGCCGTGCCCGCCCTTCGCTACAGGCCCGACGAGGACTCTCCATGCGCCTGATCAACCGCCATCCGGACCGCAGTGGCCGCCTGCTGCTGATCCTGCTGCCCTTCGCCCTGCTGCTGTTCGTCTACTTCAGCACCTCGACCGCACGCCTGGCCGAGAACCCCAACGACAAGCTGCTGCCCAGCGCCAGTCAGATGATCGATGCCGTCGACCGCCTGGCCTTCAGCGAAGACAAGCGCACGGGCAACTACCTGTTCTGGCAGGACAGCGCCTCCAGCCTCACCCGCCTCGCCATCGGCCTCGGCGTGGCGGCGCTGGCCGGACTGGTGCTGGGTATCGCCGCCGGCAGCGTGCCGCTGTTCGGCGCGCCGCTGTCGCCGATGCTCACGGTGCTGTCGATGATTCCCCCCCTGGCCATCCTGCCGATCCTGTTCATCGTCTTCGGCCTGGGCGAGCTGTCCAAGGTGATGCTGATCGCCATCGGCATCACCCCGTGCATCGCCCGCGACATCGAACAGCGCGCGCGGGAGATTCCAGCCGAACTGCTGATCAAGGCTCAGACCCTCGGCGCCAACTCCTGGACGCTGATCCTGCGCCTGGTGCTGCCGCAACTGATGCCACGCCTGTTGATCTCGCTGCGCCTGATGCTCGGCTCGGCCTGGCTGTTCCTGATCGCCGCCGAGGCCATCGCCAGCACCGACGGCCTCGGCTACCGCATCTTTCTGGTCCGCCGCTACATGGCCATGGACGTGATCCTGCCGTACGTCGTCTGGATCACCCTGCTGGCCTGGCTGATGGACCTGGGCCTGCGCCAGGTGCTGCGTCTGTGCTTCCCCTGGCACGCAGGAGGCAAGGCATGACCCTGTTCAGCCAACACATCGTCCCGCTGAGTGAACCCGCCATGAGCGAACCCCGTACCGCCGCCAGCCCGTCGCCAGGCGCCTTCATCGAAGCGCGCCACCTGTGGCAGGAGTACGCCGACCAGGTGGTGCTGGAACGCCTCAACCTCAGGGTCGAAGAAGGCGAGTTCTGCACCCTGGTCGGCGCCTCCGGCTGCGGCAAATCCACCTTCCTGCGCATGCTGCTCGGCCAGGAACGCCCCAGTCGCGGCGAGCTCCTGCTCGGCGGTGCCCCGCTCCCCAACGAGCCGGACCCGAGCCGTGGCGTGGTCTTTCAGCGCTATTCGGTGTTCCCCCACCTGAGCGTGCTGGACAACGTCGCCCTGGGCCTGGAACTGCCGCGCGCCCCCGTGCTGGGGCGCCTGTTCGGCGCAGCCAAGCGCGAGGCCCGCGAGCGTGCCGCCAGCATCCTCGCCCGGGTCGGCCTCGGCCATGCCCTGGATAAATACCCCAGCGCACTCTCAGGCGGCATGCAGCAGCGCCTGGCCATCGCCCAGGCGCTGGTGATGCAACCGCGCATGCTGCTGCTCGACGAACCGTTCGGTGCCCTCGACCCCGGTATTCGCAAGGACATGCACGCCCTGCTGCTGGAGCTGTGGCAGGAAACCCGCCTGACGGTGTTCATGGTCACCCATGACCTGTCGGAGGGCTTCAGCCTCGGCACCCGCCTGCTGGTGTTCGACAAGGTGCGCCACGACCCGCAGGCCCCCAACGCCTATGGCGCGCGCATCACCTACGACATTCCGCTGAACGCCGCACGCCGCGCGCAGGCGCAGCTGCCCAGCGAAGTGGCCGAACGTATTGCCGCACGCTGATCGCCCGCCCCGAAGACGTTGCCGATCAGCCCATCACCGTAGCCCGGATGAAATCCGGGGATTCACCGGGACATCGCCCCGGATTGCATCCGGGCTACACAGCCGAATGCCGTCCGCAGATCGTCCGTAGGAACCCGCTTGCGGGCGATCCATCGCTGGTACCGCCAATCGCCCGCAAGCGGGCTCCTACCCCAGGCACGTTGCCGATCAATCCAACACCGTAGCCCGGATGAAATCCGGGGGATTCACCGGGACATTGTCCCCGGATTGCATCCGGGCTACAGCCGAACGCCGTGCGCTGATCGCCCGTAGGAGCCCGCTTGCGGGCGATCCAGCGCGGCTAAAGCCCCTCCCACGAATCGTGGCGGACCCCGCCCCGTGGGAGGCGCTTCAGCGGCGAGCTTTTCAGCTCCGCATCACGCAGGCACCGATGGCTAGCTCAACACCTCGAGATAACGCGCCAGCGTCTCCTGCTCCGTGGCGAACCACTGTTGCGCTTCGCTGCTGCTCGGCGTCGCGAGGTCGGCTCGCCAATCCGGCTCGAGGGTATCGACGATGAAGGTACGCACCCGCGCACGGCCATCCTGCGGATGGTGCAGGTACTGGCGGACGCGCCCCTGCACCGGCGGCTCGAAACCCTCCAGGGTCAGCACCTGCCCGACGCGCGCCGGCACGGTGGACAGTTGCACGCGGTAGTCGCCCTGCGCATCGATGCTGGCCAGCGAGGTTTCGCAGTCGAGCAGCGCCGCCAGGGCCGCAGCATCGCCACAGGCCTGCGCCACCCGCTCACGCAATGACATGCTCGACGGCCGCGGCTCGAGCGCTCGCCCCTGCACCCAGCCAAGCTGCTCGCCGCAGACGATCAGGCCACCCCCACGACGCAGCACCTGGCCGGTTTCGCCGTCGCATTCTTCCAGCAGGCGCAGGCCGATCAACGGCCCCCTGCCGGCCTGCAGGCGCCAATCTTCGACATAGGCGCCCGTGGTGCCGAACTCGATCATGCAGTTGCCGATGCGCTGCAGCCGCGCCGGCTCCGGCCAGCGGTTGTGCAACTGCAGCGAGACCCCGCCGCGCCAGCTGAGCATGCCGCCCTCCCAGAGGCTGTCGGCCACCCAGCCTTCGTGATTGGCCAGCACGCGCAGCTCGGCGGCGTCATAGTTCTGCCAGGCGCGCCCCGGCAATGGCGGCCCCTCCGGCAGGCGCAGGTCGATAGTGAAGGTGCGGCTCTGCAACCAGTGCACCTGGGTGCGTTCGTCGCTGCGGCCATCGGCGAAGCTGATGGTGCGCCGGCGAAAGTGCCCGAGCATCCAGTCCGGCACGCCGCCCTCGACGCGCATCGGGTGGCGTGCCGCCAGTTCGAACAGGTTCATGCCGTCACCTCCCGGCGCCCCTGGCCGAAGCTGGACAGGCCCAGCGTGCCATCGGGGAGCTGCAGTGTGCCGTCCTCCAGACGCTCGCGCAGGTAACGAAAGGTCTGCGCGGTCTGCGCGAACAGGTGATCGCCGCAGCTCACCGGCTGGTACACCCGCTCACCCCGGGGCGCCAGGCCGGCAATCGGCGCGATGCGCGTCGGGTAATCGCAGGCGCAGAACAGCGGGAAGGCGAAACGCTCCTCGCTGACCTTGCGCACGCGGTGCGAGGTGGCGACGAACTGGCCGTTGCTGAGCACCTCGAGCATGTCGCCGATGTTGATCACGAAGGCGTCCTCGATCAGCGGCACGTCGATCCACTGCCCGTCGCCGTTGAGCACCTGCAGTCCCTCGGCAGTCGGCAACAGAATGGTGAAGCACTCGTAGTCGGTGTGCGCGCCGATGCCGGGGCGGTCCGCCACCGGGTCAGGGTCGAGCGGATAGTGGATCATGCGCAGCTGGCTGGTGGGGTGACGGGTGATACTGGCGAAGGTGTCCTCGGCCAGCCCCAACGCCAGGGCGAAACCGCGAAACAATGTGTCGCCCAGCGCCAGCGCGGCACGGTAGTAGGCGCTCACCTCGCGCTTGAAGTCGTCCGAGTCCGGCCACTGGGTCGGCCCCAGCAGCGGGTATACCTGCACCGCTTCGGTGTAGTCGTAATTGACGTCGTAGGCTTCCTTGAGGTCCTGGCTGCCGCCGGCGAACTGCTCCTCGCCTTCCGGCACGTAGCCGCTGTGGTTGCTCGACTGACCGATGTAGAAGCGCATCTTTTCCGCCAGCGGCCGGGCGAAGAAGCTGCGCGCCTGGCGGATCAGCCCCTGGCGCAGCTCGCGGGCAATACCGTGCCCGCTGATCTGCAGAAAGCCGACGTCGCGCGCGGCGCGGCCGAGTTCGTCGGCCACGCGCTGGCGCGCGGCCAGGTCGGCACAATTGAGACCGGAGATATCGACAAGCGGAATGGACGTGAAATGGGTATGCGCCATGGCAAGCTCCCTTGAACAAGTGAGTTACCTGGTCGTCCAGACAAGCAGCGGAGTCGGGTCGTCCCGAAGGCGCCGGCGAGGCCGCCTCTGCAGCCAGGCTGGTAGCGATTTCCATGCCACCGCGCTGGGGCGCCGGGAAGCGCATTTCACGCGTCGCCCGCCCTCGAACGGTGCAACGGGCGCCGAAGCGGCCCCATCAGGCAGCACCGATGCCGCCTTGCCCGACCGCCAACCCGTGGTTCACCGCGTTTACCGACCTGGCACGCAATTCGCTACGACCTCAGCGTGCAGGTTCCAACCGGGATTTCCCGGAATCGCGGCACCACAATTTGCGAAATGGATGACTAGGGTTCCGATCCGCCCAGGCGGGTGACTGGTCCGAGAGTCATCGACCTCCGATGAGGTTACACGGCGGGATAAAAGCCCGGGAGAACGCGCCTTTCGAACGCTTCGAAACGTGCCGCGACTCCTGCCCGTACTCATCAAGACTGGAGGTTCCAATGCGCAAGTACCGTCTGCTCTCCTTCGCTGCCGCCGGCCTGGCCGCAGTACTCAGTTTCAGCGCCCACGCCGAGAAGAAAGACAGTTTCAGCGTCTGCTGGACGCTCTACGCCGGCTGGATGCCCTGGGGCTATGCCAGCACCTCCGGCATCATCGACAAATGGGCGAAGAAATACGGCATCGACATCGACGTCGTGCAGCTCAACGACTACGTCGAGTCCATCAACCAGTACAGCGTCGGCCAGTTCGACGGCTGCACCATGACCAACATGGACGCCCTGACCATTCCGGCCGCTGGCGGCGTCGATTCCACCGCACTGCTGGTCGGTGACTACTCCAACGGCAACGACGGCCTGCTGATCAAGGGCGAAGGCAAGACCCTGGCCGACCTCAAGGGCATGCCGGTCAACCTGGTCGAGCTGTCGGTCTCCCACTACTTCCTCGCTCGCGCCCTGGAAAGCGCCGGCATGAGCGAGCGCGACGTGACGGTGGTGAACACCTCCGACGCCGACATCATCGCCGCCTACACCACGCCCGGCGTGGAGGCCGCCGCCACCTGGAACCCGATGCTGGCGGAAATTCTCGCCCAACCGGGCAGCACCCAGGTCTTCGACTCGTCGAAGATTCCCGGCGAAATCCTCGACATGATGGTGGTCAACACCCAGACCCTGAAAGACAACCCGGACTTCGGCAAGGCCCTGACCGGCGCCTGGTTCGAGATTCTCGAACTGATGCAGGCCGGCACCGCCGAGAGCAGCGAAGCGCTGAGCGAAATGGCCAAGGCCTCCGGGACCGACCTCGCCGGCTACCAGTCGCAGCTGGCCACCACCAAGCTGTTCTACACGCCGCAGGACACCCTGGACTTCATCACCAGCCCGGCGCTGCCGGAGACCATGACCAAGGTCGCCAGCTTCAGCTTCGACCACGGCATCCTCGGTGAAGGCGCACGCAGCGCCGATGCCATCGGCATGACCTTCGCCGGCGGCGTCAGCACGGGCGACAGCGCCAACATCAAGCTGCGCTTCGACCCCAGCTACGTGCAGATGGCCGTCGACGGCAAGCTCTGACGCCATCCCATCGCAACGATGATCAGGCGCCCTCTGGCGCCTGACGCTCCGGCTTTGATCCCGAGGTTCCCATGCACACTGCCCTTACCCTGCGCCCGAGCCTGTACGAAGAGACCGTACCTGGCGGCGGGCATACCTCATTCATCCTCAAGCGCGGACAACTGCTGCGCATCACCGACATCGAGGGCGGCGCCAACGTCAGCCTGCTGCTGTTCAACGCCGGCGAAAAGAGCGAGCGCCTGAACCTGCCGGACACCCTCAAAGGCCAGCACACCGCCAAGCTCACCGCCGGCCATTGCCTGTACTCGGACATGGGCAGGGTGCTGGCCGCGATCACGGCCGATACCTGCGGCTGGCACGACAGTTTCGCCGGCGTGCTCAACGCCGCCGAGACGCTGGAGAAGTACGGCCAGGGCCGCTACCAGGAACTGCGCAACGGTTTCTTCCGCAACGGCATGGACAACCTGCTGGTGGAGATGGGCAAGTGGGACCTGAACCTGCAGGACCTGCTGATGAACCTCAACCTCTTCAGCCGCGTGGATGTCGACGCCGCCGGGGCCTTCCACTTCCAGCCCGGCAACAGCCAGGCCGGCGACTACATCGAACTGTACGCGCCGATGGACACCCTGGTGGTGCTCACCGCCCTGCAACACCCGATGGACCCGAACCCGCAGTACGCGCCCAAGCCCGTGCAGCTGAGCTGGAGCAAGGTCGCCAGCGACGGCATCAGCGTACTCTGCCGCACCTCGCGCCCGGAGAACGGCCGTGCCTTCCACAACACCGAACGCCAGTACATCTGAGGGTGCCGACATGAGCCTGACCGCAAGCAACCTGCATCCCGAAACCGCCGTCTACCGACACACCATCCCGGCGGGCGAGCCCTACCTGTTCGAGGTCAGGGCCGGACAGACCCTGCGCCTGCACGACCTGGAAGGCAACCAGGCGATCGACACCCTGTTCTTCGCCGCTGCCAACCCGCGCGAGCGCTTCGACCCGCAGCGCACCCTGCGCAAGCAGAACCGCGTCTACCTGAGCACCGGCACCGTGCTCTACTCCAACCTCGGCAACCCGCTGCTGACCATCACCGCCGATACCTGCGGGCGTCACGACACCCTCGGCGGTGCCTGCGCGCAGGAGAGCAACACCGTGCGCTACGCCCTGGACAAGCGCTACATGCACAGCTGCCGTGACAACTTCCTGCGCGCCAGCCTGCACGACGGCCGCCTGAGCAAACGCGACATCGGCGCCAACATCAACTTCTTCATGAACGTGCCGGTCACGCCCGAAGGCGGCCTGACCTTCGAGGACGGCATCTCCGCGCCCGGCAAGTACGTCGAAATGAAGGCCGAGACCGATGTCATCGTGCTGATCTCCAACTGCCCGCAGCTGAACAACCCCTGCAACGGCTGGAACCCGACGCCCGCCGAAGTGCTGGTGTGGGATTGATTGATGCACTCCCCTCTCCCGCTTGCGGGAGAGGGGCCGGGGGAGAGGGTCATGTCATCAACCGCCCCTCTCCCCAGCCCTCTCCCATGAATGGGAGAGGGAGACAAGCCACCCGGATTTTCCGTCGCGGACGACCGTGGCGCATGACCAATGACGGCGGGACGGCCCGCCATGACCTTCGAGGGTCACCCCATGTTCGAAAAACTGCTGATCGCCAACCGTGGCGCCATCGCCTGCCGCATCCTGCGCACCCTGCGTGAATTGCAGGTCGGCGGCGTGGCCGTGTACTCCGAAGCCGACGCGGCCAGCCTGCATATCCAGCAGGCCGACGAGGCCTTCTCCCTGGGTGAGGGGCCGGCGACGCAGACCTACCTGGTGGTCGACAGGATTCTCACCATCGCCAGGGCCAGTGGCGCCACGGCGATACACCCCGGCTATGGCTTTCTCTCCGAGAACGCCGCCTTTGCCGAAGCCTGCGAAGCGGCGGGCATCGCCTTCGTCGGCCCGACGCCCGAGCAACTGCGCGTGTTCGGCCTCAAGCACACCGCCCGCGCGCTGGCCAGGCAACACGGCGTACCGATGCTCGAAGGCACCGAGCTGCTGGAGAACGTGGCGGCGGCGCTGGCCGCTGGCGAGCAGGTCGGCTACCCGGTGATGCTGAAAAGCACCGCCGGTGGAGGCGGCATCGGCATGCGCGTCTGCCGTTCGGCCGAGGAGCTGAGCGACGCCTTCGACGCCGTCAAACGCCTGGGACAGAACAACTTCAGCGACAGCGGCGTGTTCATCGAAAAATACATCCAGCGTGCCCGTCACCTGGAGGTGCAGGTGTTCGGCGATGGCCAGGGCGAGGTGATCGCCCTCGGCGTGCGCGACTGCTCGGTGCAGCGCCGCAATCAGAAGGTGCTGGAAGAGACTCCGGCGCCGAACCTGCCCGCCGGCATGGCCGATGCACTCTGCGCGGCAGCGATCAAGCTGGCCAAGGCGGTCGACTACCGCAGTGCCGGCACCGTGGAGTTCGTCTATGACAGCGAGGCGCAGCGCTTCTACTTCCTCGAAGTGAACACTCGCCTGCAGGTCGAGCACGGCGTCACCGAACAGGTCTGGGGCGTCGACCTGGTGCGCTGGATGATCGAACTGGCCGCCGGTGACCTGCCGCCGCTGAGCGAACTGGCCGCCGGGCTGCGCCCCAGTGGGCATGCCATCCAGGCACGCCTGTATGCCGAAGATCCGGGCCGGGACTTCCAGCCCAGCCCCGGTCTGCTCACCGCCGTGGCCTTCCCGCCCGCCGATGGCAAGGCGCTGCGCATCGACACCTGGGTCGAGGCCGGCTGCGAGATTCCACCCTATTTCGACCCGATGATCGCCAAGCTGATCGCCTGGGCCCCGGCCCGCGCACAGGCCAGTGCCGCGCTGGACCAGGCCCTGGCGGATTCCGTGCTCCACGGCGTGGAATGCAACCGCGACTACCTGCGCCAGATTCTGGCCGACGCCCCCTTCGCCAGCGGCTCACCCTGGACACGCTGCCTGGAAGGCCTGGTCTACCAGGCCAGCACCTTCGACGTGCTCAGTGCCGGCACCCAGACCAGCGTGCAGGACTACCCCGGCCGCCTCGGCTACTGGGCCGTGGGGGTGCCGCCCTCCGGGCCGATGGACGACCGCGCCCTGCGCCTGGGCAACCGCCTGCTCGGCAACGACACCGCAGCAGCCGGCCTGGAAATCACCATGAGCGGCCCGACCCTGCGCTTCAATTGCGATGCCGTGGTGGCCGTCACCGGCGCCGATATCCCGCTGAGCGTCGACGGCGCCGCGCAACCGATGAACACGGCCCTGCTGATCCACGCCGGCAGCACCCTGGCCCTCGGCACCATCGCAGGCAGTGGCGCGCGCAGCTACCTGAGCGTTCGCGGCGGCATCCAGGTGCCGGACTACCTGGGCAGCAAGAGCACCTTCACCCTCGGCCAGTTCGGCGGCCACGGCGGTCGTGCCCTGCGCGCCGGCGACGTCCTGCACATCCCGACGCTGAACGAACGCAGCGCAGGCGCACGACTGCCTGCCGAGCTCTGCCCGGCCCTGCCAGCGCTGCGCGAACTGCGGGTGATCTACGGCCCCCACGGCGCGCCGGAATACTTCACGCAGGCCTATGTCGACAGCTTCCTCGCCACCGACTGGGAAGTGCACTTCAACTCCAGCCGCACCGGCGTGCGCCTGATCGGGCCGAAGCCCGAATGGGTACGCGACAGCGGCGGCGAGGCCGGCCTGCACCCGTCGAACATCCACGACAACCCCTACGCCATCGGTGCGGTGGACTTCACCGGCGACATGCCGGTGATCCTCGGCCCAGACGGCCCCAGCCTGGGCGGTTTCGTCTGCCTGGTGACCATCATCGAGGCCGACCTCTGGCAGCTCGGCCAGCTCAAGGCCGGCGACAAGGTGCGCTTCGTGCCGGTGGAGATCGCCACGGCGCGGGAGCTTGCCAAAGCCAGTGCAATCGAGTGCACCACACTCCGTAGGAGCGGCTTCAGCCGCGATATAGCTGGCACACCAATCGCGGATAAATCCGCTCCTACAGGCTCCCCCATCGTGCTCGACCTAGGCGAAGCCGACACCCGCCTGGTCGCGCGCCTGTCCGGCGACACCCACCTGCTGCTGGAGATCGGCCAGCCGGAGCTCGACCTGGTCCTGCGCTTCCGTGGCCACGCGCTGATGCAGGCACTGGAAGCCAAGCGCCTCGACGGCGTGATCGACCTCACCCCGGGCATCCGCTCGCTGCAGCTGCACTACCAGCCGGAAACCCTGCCCCTGCAGACGCTGCTCGACATCGTCGCCGGCGAATGGGACGCGGTCTGCGCCGCGCGCGATCTGCAGGTGCCGTCGCGCATCGTCCACCTGCCGCTGTCCTGGGACGACCCGGCCTGCCAGTTGGCCATCGAGAAATACATGACCACCGTGCGCAAGGACGCCCCCTGGTGCCCGAGCAACCTGGAGTTCATCCGCCGCATCAACGACCTGCCGAACCTCGACGAGGTGTACCGCACCGTATTCGACGCCAGCTACCTGGTCATGGGCCTGGGCGACGTCTACCTGGGGGCACCGGTGGCCACGCCGCTCGATCCACGTCATCGCCTGGTCACCACCAAGTACAACCCGGCACGCACCTGGACGGCGGAGAATTCGGTGGGCATCGGCGGCGCCTACATGTGCGTGTACGGCATGGAAGGCCCCGGCGGCTACCAGTTCGTCGGCCGTACCCTGCAGATGTGGAATCGCTACCGTGAGGTCGCGGCCTTCGACGGCAAGCCCTGGCTGCTGCGCTTCTTCGACCAGATCCGCTTCTACCCGGTATCGGCCTCCGAGCTGCTGCGCATCCGCCGCGATTTTCCGCTCGGCCGCTTCGACCTGCGTATCGAGCACAGCGAACTGGCGCTGGCCGACTACCAGCAGTTCCTCGCGGATGAGGCCGATGGCATTGCCGCCTTCCGCCACCAGCAGCGTGCTGCCTTCGACGCCGAGCGGCAGCGCTGGATCGACAGCGGCCAGGCGCATTTCGAGGTCGAGGAAGCCGCACCGGAGCAGGCGGAAGACGCGCCACTCGGCGTCGGTCAGCATGCCATCGAAAGCCACGTGGCCGGCAACCTCTGGCAGGTGCAGGTCAGCGAAGGCGCGCAGGTTCAGGCAGGTGACGTGCTGGTGATTCTCGAATCGATGAAGATGGAGATCCCGCTGACCGCCCCCATGGCCGGCACCGTGCGCGAAGTGCGCGTGCAACCGGGCTCGCCGGTGCGCGCCGGGCAGCGCGTGGTGGTCCTGGACGAAGCCTGAGATTCGCCGCTGAAGCCCCTCCCACAGCGCCCCTGTGGGAGGACTTCCACCACAACCGCCGACCCCGTCCACCCCGCCCCGTAGGAGCGGCCTCAGCAGCGACTCCTCCGCGACCCCGCCCACACGAGGTCCCGTGGAAGAAGCCCCAGCCACAACCTCCCGCCCCATCCCGTAGGAGCGGCTTCAGCCGCGATTCCTCTCCAAGCCCGCAACACGAGCCACCGTGGGAGGGGCTTCAGCCGCGACCGCATCCTGGCAATCAACACCATCATCTCCAACCATCGCATCCACTCTCGCAGCCCCCCGCCCCGAACGCGATCCAGAAGCGAAATGCCCGCAACGTCCAGGTTTCACCCACACCACACAACGCTCATCGCCACCGATCACAACTGGCGCTCCCCCCGCCCGGCACGCTAGCATCACGCCATCAGATAGCCCCGGGTTACCCATGTCACTGCCTCCCACACGGCACACGCAAGCCTCGTTGGTGTTGTTGCTCCTGTTCCTGCTCGGCAGCGGCTTTCTCACCACTTCGCTGCTGAGCTACTACGCCTCGCGCGACTCGATTCGCGACAGCATCATCAACACCGAGCTACCGCTGACCTCCGACACCGTCTACTCGGAGATCCAGAAGGACCTGGTGCGCCCCATCCTCATCTCCTCGATGATGGCCCGCGACACCTTCCTGCGTGACTGGGTACTGGCCGGCGAGCAGGACACCGCGCAGATGACGCGCTACCTGCGCGAAGTCCAGGAACACTATGGCGCCTTCACCAGCTTCTTCGTCTCCGACAAGAGCAGCACCTACTACCAGTCCAAGGGGGTGCTCAAACGGGTCAAACCGGATGAACCACGCGACGTCTGGTACTACCGCGTGCGCATGCAGCCGGAGCCCTACGAGATCAATGTCGACGTCGACATGGCCAACGCCGACCGCCTGACCATCTTCATCAACTACAAGGTGGTCGACTACGACGGCAACTTCATCGGGGCCGCCGGCGTCGGCCTGGCCGTCGATGCGGTGGTCAAACTGATCGACGACTACCAGCAACGCTACGAACGCAGCGTCTACTTCGTCGACACCACCGGACGCATCACCCTTACCGGCGCGCAGGGCGGGCCGCAGGGGGCGAAGGTCGGTGATTCGCTGGCCGACATCCCCGGCCTGAGCGACATGCTGGAGAAGCTGCCCAGTCCGCAGAGCGGCCGCTTCGAGTACCAGGAGCATGGCCGCGAGCACTTCCTAAACGTGCGCTACATTCCCGAGCTGGAGTGGTACCTGTTCGTCGATAAACACGACAAGGCCCTGGCCGGCATCCGCCAGGGGCTCTACATCAACCTGCTGCTGTGCCTGCTGGTCACCGCCATCGTGCTGACACTGGTAAGCCTGGCGATCCGCCGCTACCAGCAGCGCATCGCCGCCCTGGCCACCACCGATGTGCTCACCGAGCTGCCCAACCGCCGCGGTTTCGACATCCTCGCCGAGCAGGCCCTGCAGGAAGCCCAGCGCGAGCAGAGCCCGCTCTGCGCGGTGCTGCTCGACCTCGACAACTTCAAGCTGATCAACGACGAGCATGGCCACCTCGCTGGCGACGAAGTCCTGCAGCGTTTCGCCCGGCAACTGCGTGACAAGCTGCGCCAGTCCGACATCCTCTGCCGCTGGGGTGGCGAGGAGTTCATCCTGCTGCTGAAGAACACCGACCGCCAAGCCGCCCATGACCTGGCCGAAAAGCTGCGCCAGCAATGCGCGGAACAGCGCTATGCCATCGCCGGCCAGACACTGCAGGTCACCGCCAGCCTCGGTCTCAGCCAATGGCAACCGGGCGAGAGCCTGCATAGCCTGCTCGGTCGTACCGACCGCGCGCTGTACCGCGCCAAGCAATCCGGGCGCGACCGCGTCTGCGTCGAACAGTGATGGATACCCAGCGCTGCCCGCTGTGCGGCAAGGCCAATGATTGCAGCATCGCCGTGGGGCGCAGCGACGAACCCTGCTGGTGCTTCGGGGCGCAGATCGATCCCGCCGCACTCGAACGCCTGACGCCCGAGCAGCGCGACACGGCCTGCCTGTGCCCGGCCTGCGCCGGCGCAGTGGATGCCGCGCAGCGCTCTGAGCGGGACTAAGCCATGCGCCTGGACCGTTTCCTCAGCAACTTCCCGCGCTTCAGCCGCCAGGACAGCCGCCTGCTGGTCAGCGCCGGACGAGTGCGGGTGGATGGCGCAGTGGTGCGCGACCCGCGTAGCGAAGTCCGTGACTTCCAGCGCGTGGAACTGGACGACGAACTGCTGCAGGCGGGCCGCAGCGCGCGCTACTGGATGCTGCACAAACCAGTCGGCGTGGTCAGCGCGACCGAGCACAAGGAACACCGTACCGTGCTCGATCTGCTCGACGAGCCGGACAAGCACGACCTGCACCTGGCCGGCCGCCTCGACCTGGGCACCAGCGGCCTGCTGCTGATCACCAACGATGGCCGCTGGTCACGCCGCATCACCCAGCCGCAGCAGCGCAAGCCGAAGGTCTACCACGTCACCACCGAACAGCCGATCACCGACGAATACGCCGAGGTCTTCGCCCGTGGGCTGTACTTCGCCTTCGAAGACCTCACCACCCTGCCCGCCCAGCTCGAACTGCTGGACAGCCACCGCGCCCGCCTGACCCTGTTCGAGGGGCGCTACCATCAGGTCAAGCGCATGTTCGGTCACTTTCGCAATCGCGTCGTCGCATTGCACCGCGAAAGCATGGGCGAGATCGTCCTCGATCCGCAGCTCGCCCCCGGCCAGTACCGCGCCCTCACCGCCACGGAAATCGCCAGCGTCTGATCGCAACGCAGCCGCGAAACCTGACTACCCGACCAACGGTGCCCACAACGGACGATAAAGATGTGACTCGCCCTTGCATCGCTGCAAGGCAACTGCTTGAATCGCACCATAAGTCTCTAGATGACCAACCGGTCACGACGAGACAAGCCGTGTTTTTTTCAGTTATTGGCGCGCTGCGCCGACTGGATTCCTGCCTGGTAACACCGCTCTCTCCCAGCCTCGAAAAGGCTTGGAGCGTTTGCCTGTTTCGATCCTAACTGATTGAAATTCCTAGACTTATAAAAATCTCCCGCCTGACATCAAGCTGTCACGCTCAGGCGCTTTTCTGACTGCTCAATCAAATGCGAACGGCCGCCCGCTCGCCTTGACCCATTTGCGCCAGGAGGAAACGACATGAGGCCAGAAACCGCAGTCGTCGAGATCAACAGGAAGCACAAGGTTCATACGGAGTTCTACGGCAATCCGGCAGCAAGCAAGACCGTCATTCTGGTCAATGGCTCTCTGGCGACCACGGCCTCGTTCACGCAAACCGTCAAATACCTGCAGCCCCAGTTCAACGTGGTGGCCTTCGACCTGCCCTACGCCGGGCAGTCGAAGCCGTACAACAGCGACTTCACGCCGATCAGCAAGGAGGACGAGGCCGCTATCCTGCTCAAGCTGATCGACCACTACCGCGCCCAGTATCTGATGTCCTTCTCCTGGGGCGGCGTCGCCTCCATGCTCGCCCTGGCCCAGCGCCCTGCCACACTGGAGAAGGCCGCCATCTGCTCCTTCTCGCCGATCCTCAACGTGCCGATGCTCGACTACCTGCAGAAGGGCCTGCGCTTCCTCAATGCCGTGGATCGCGACAACATCGCCCTGCTGGTCAACAGCACCATCGGCAAGCACCTGCCGTCGCTGTTCAAGCGCTTCAACCACAAGCACGTCAGCACCCTGGACGAACACGAGTACCGGCAGATGTACGCACACATCAAGCAGGTGCTGAACATGGAGGCGCACTGCAGCATGGAGTGCCTGCAGGCCATCGACATCCCGCTGCTGTTCGTCAACGGCGACCGCGACGAATACACCTCGGTGGAAGATGCCTGCCTGTTCGCCCAGCACATCGACAACGCCCAGTTCGCGGTGATCGACGATGCCGGGCACTTCCTCGACATGGAGCACAAGGCTGCCTGGCTGCAGTGCCAACGCGTACTGCTGGACTTCTTCAACGCCCCCAGCAAACGCCTGCAACTGCCGGCCAAAGGCGACCTGCGCGACCTCCAGGCCGTCGCGGTATGACGGCCCGCAAGCGCGGAGCGGCTGCATCTGTCGCAACGCTTCGCGCTTCATTTCTGTGCCGAGTTCCGGTATAAAGGCACCCGCTGCGGGTGTCGTATAATGGTAATACCCTAGCTTCCCAAGCTAGAGCCGTGGGTTCGATTCCCATCACCCGCTCCAGACAGTCAAGAAAAGCCCCGTCATCACTGACGGGGCTTTTTCGTTTTTTGTGTTTGGCCAGCCTGAGCTCAAGCACTCAGGCTAGAAAAGATGCCGGCATTAAGGTCAGCCAGAGGACAAATCGCCTTCTTTTTTCCCGGATGCCCCTCGACGCACTGACGAAAACCTACCTTCATCCCCCTGTGGCCAGCAGGAAGTAGCTAGACACCGATGTGCCCTAACACACGCCCCAGTGGCGTCGGCCAGAATGAATTGCTAGGCCGCCCCAGGCCTGTGTACGGCCAAGCGTTAACCTACTTTGGGAGAAGGCACTTTGCAGCAATGAACGCTACGGCGCCTGAAAGAGGTACCAGCAAGAGCGTGACCCCAAGCCCACCGAAACGGCAGGCGAGCGCCGGCAGAGTGAAGGCATCGCTACAGGCATTACGTGAGATGAAATCCAGATGGTTCGTGACCCACCACAACGTCAGAAACGAGACCAGCAACCCAATGGCCACTGAGACGGCTGTTCTCATCAAAATCTTGGAGTCGTTCATACGGTCTGACGTCCGAGGTTCAAGGAAAAAGGGATAGAACTGTTTATAGGCAGCTCAGCCGACAACAAAACTAATCGAAGCCTGCCCCAACGCGACATAGCGATCATCCAGCAAGCAGCTAGATGCTGGGATGCCCGAGCACATCAAGCCAAATGCGGGTGAAGTATTCGAATGGCAACGCCTGCTCAAGGGGCAGGCCTCAGCCCATCCCAGCAAGCGACGCTAGCCACAGCAGCCAGACATGTCTAGCCACCCCGTGTCAAAAATGGCGAAGGGCAAGGAAGATTCCGCACTGATCGCGCAAGGCGTGTGAAGCCTCACGTACAGGTGACGACCAGGGGCCTGGAGGATATTCGACGTTGCCAGTCGTCACTGCTGTTTCGATATGATGGCGGCCGTTACCGCATGCCAAGAAATGGAATTCCCTCATGAACGATCGCCAGTTCCTCACCAGACGCAGCATCCACCTGTGCCGTCTGATCCTGCTGACCCTCGCCATCTACAGCGGATGCGAGGTGCTCATCGAGCTCTGGCACAGTGAGTACTCTGCGGCGCGGAGCAATCTCGCAGCGATGATCATGCTGCTGTTTTTCTGGTCGCTTGAACCACTGACCAACAGCCTGCAGAAATCCAGTTCATCACCGGAGCAGCGATAGATTCGCGGAATACGTCCGAGGCGTTCCTGCCATCTGCCATGTCGCCAGGGCTGCTGAGAAGCGACCGCCCTCCCCATTCATGGGAACTTCTGCCCCCCAGGGCCTACAGAAAACTATGTGTCTTTTTCTGGAGGCCCCTGGCGATGGAGCAATGGAATATCTGGCTGGACCAAGAGTTCTGGCTCAACGTGGCGATCGTCGTGGTTGCCACCGCGCTGATCTACAGCGTGTTGCGTACCCTGGTCAGCACGCTGCACAAACGACTCAAGGCCTGGTCGAAGGGTCAGGACGGCAGTTGGCCGAACTTCCTGGCGGCGGTGATCGGCCGCACCAGCCGCTCGTTGCTCCTGGCGTTTTCCTTGCTGCTGGCGTTGCGCCTGCCGGAGCTGCCCGACGGCTGGCAGAGCGCGCTGAGTCATACCTGGTTCGTCGCCCTGGCCCTGCAGGTGGCGCTGTGGGTCGATAGCGGCGTGCGCCTGTGGTCGCGCAGTCTGCTGATGAGCAAGAACGGCGGCCACTACAACCCGGTGATGACCACCATCATCAGCATCATGGTCCTGATCGTGGTGTGGTCGGTGATGCTGCTGTCGATCCTGGCCAACCTGGGGGTGGATATCACGGCGCTGGTGGCCAGCCTGGGCGTCGGCGGTATCGCCGTGGCACTGGCGGTGCAGACGGTCCTCAGCGATGTGTTCGCCTCGCTGTCGATCGGCGTCGACAAGCCGTTCGAGATCGGCGATTTCGTGGTCTTCGGCGAGGTGGCCGGGACCATCGAGCACATCGGCCTGAAGACCACGCGCATCCGCTCCCTCAGCGGTGAGCAGGTGGTCTGTGCCAACGCCGATCTGCTGCGCCAGGTGGTGCACAACTACAAGCGCATGGACACACGCCGCATCGTCTTCAAGTTCGGTATCAACTACGACACGCCGAGCGACAAGGTCCGCCAGGTGGCCGAGGCGGTCGGCGATATCGTCCGGGCCACGCCCAAGGCCAGGTTCGACCGCGCGCATTTCCTCGGTTTCGACGAAAGCCAGCTGACCTTCGAAGTGGTCTACATCGTCCTGACCTCGGACTACAACCAGTACATGGACATCCAGCAGGAGATCAACCTGCAACTGCTCGATGCCTTGCGCGACCTGGACGTGCGCTTCGCCCTGCCCCGTCGCGACCTGCGCCTGGTGGGCGAACGCACGCCAGTGATCAAGGTCGCCGGCATGCCGCAGCAGGTCGACAACGGTGAGCCCCGTGACGATCAACGGCTGCCCCGGTTCAGCTAGGCGGTGCGGACAACGGCCCAACTGATGACGCGGGGTGGGCGCGCCAGTCAAGGGGGGCCGCCACGCCTGCCCGAGCCTTCGGTGACGGCGACTGGGCCGCTTCGTAAAATATCAACAACGCCTGCCCGGCAGCGCAGCCGCACACCCCTGATTGCCTGTACTCCCCACCCTTGGGGCTCATCGTTTGTCGATTTTCTGCTCAGCAGGCTTTTATCTGTTTGACATATTTTACGTTTTTGGCAGACTGCCCGCCCATTGCGGCAAGTGGCCGCGAACCCGCAGCGGCATCTGCCGTGGCGGTTTCGCTCGCCAGCCGTGACACGCCATGAAAACAACAATTCTGTCGGTCCAGGCGGCCTAGCGGGCACTGCCCACGCCGGACGACGGGCGAGCCACTGGTATCCACCCCATGCTGATCTGGTTTGTTGCGATCTACCTGCTGTTCACCGTCGGTGTCGGCTTCTATGCATCCACCCGTGTCAAGAACGCCAAGGACTTTGCCGCTGGCGGCAGGAGCATGTCCTTCCCCCTGGTCGCGGCCATGGTGTTCGCCACCTGGTTCGGTTCCGAAGCCCTGCTGGGCATACCCGCCACCTTCATCGAAGACGGTTTCGCCGGCATCGTCGAGGACCCCTTCGGCTCCTTCGGTTGCCTGATGCTGGTCGGCCTGATCTTCGCCCGCCCGCTGTACCGCATGAACCTGCTGACCATCGGCGACTTCTTTCGCAAGCGCTACGGCCCGCACGTGGAGATTTTCACCAGCCTGGTGATCATCGGCTCGTACCTGGGTTGGGTGGCAGCGCAGCTGACCGCCCTGGGCGTGGTGTTCAACGTACTTTCCGACGGGTCCATCAGCACCACGCAGGGGATGCTGATCGGCACCGGCATCGTGCTGCTCTACACCCTGTTCGGCGGCATGTGGTCGGTGGCGCTGACCGACTTCATGCAGATGATCATCATCGTTCTGGGGCTGGTCTACCTGACCTGGCTGATCGGCGACATGGCGGGTGGCGCCGATGTGGTGATCAGCCACGCAGCGGCCGAAGGCAAGTTCGCCTTCATGCATGCCTTCGAGCCACGGGATATCGTTGCCTTCATCGCGGCAGCGGTGACGCTCATGCTCGGCTCGATCCCGCAGCAGGACGTGTACGCCCGCGTCATGTCGGCCAAGACCGAGAACATCGCCGCCCGCGCCTCCATGGCCGGCGCGGTGTTCTACCTGTCGTTCTGCATGCTGCCGATCTTCCTCACCTACGCCGCTTCGCTGATCGACCCGGCAATGGTGCAGCGCTGGCTGGCCGAGGATGCGCAGATGATCCTGCCGCACCTGATCATGGAGCGCACGCCGCTGTTCGCTCAGGTGATGTTCTTCGGTGCCCTGCTGTCGGCAATCATGTCCACCGCCTCGGGTACCCTGCTGGCGCCGTCGGTGACCTTCACCGAGAACATCCTGAAGAACTTCGTGCCGGCGATGAGCGACCGCCAGTTCCTGCTGGCCATGCGTATCAGCGTGGTGGCCATGACCATCGCCACCTCGGTGTTCGCCCTGCACTCCACGGCGAGCATCTACGAGATGGTCGGCAATGCCTACAAGGTGACCCTGGTGGCCGCGGTGGTGCCGCTGTTCGCCGGTCTGTTCTGGAAGCGTGCGACGACCCAGGGCGCGTTGTTTGCCATCGGCCTGGGCCTGGCGAGCTGGATCATCCTGGAACTGACCTATCAGGAAACCGACTTCTGGCCGCCGCAACTGGCGGGTCTGCTGCTCAGCCTGCTGGGGATGGTGGTGGGCTCGCTGATACCGCAGTTCAGCCCTGATCGCGGCGAGAGCGTGCAAGGCATCACAGCGGCAGCCTCGAGCAACGCCTGAAGAACGCAGGGCCCCTCGCTGCATGGAGGGGCCCTTTGCCACTACATAAGCCATTGAAAAACATCGCTTTTAATCTTCACACGAGACATGTCGGCGGCTAATCTGCCGCCCCATGATTCGACGCCTACTCCCCCTGCTCTGCTGTTTCGCCAGCCTCTCCCTCCACGCCGCACCTGCCACCTTTGCCGAGGCCAAGCGCCTGGCCTGGCCGCTGTACGCCAAGCAGTCGACCGAGTTCTATTGCGGCTGCAAATACAGTGGCAATCGCGTGGACCTGCATTCCTGCGGCTACACGCCGCGCAAGAACGCCAATCGCGCTCGGCGTATCGAGTGGGAACACATCGTCCCGGCCTGGGTGATCGGCCATCAGCGCCAATGCTGGCAGAAAGGTGGGCGCAAGAACTGCGCCGCCAACGATACCCAGTTCCGCAAGGCCGAGGCCGACCTGCACAACCTGGTGCCGAGCATCGGCGAGGTGAACGGCGACCGCAGCAACTACAGTTTCGCCTGGCTGCCGCAGAAACCGCACCAGTATGGCCGCTGCCAGACGGTGGTGGACTTCAAGGCGCGCAAGGTGATGCCACGCCCGGCGATTCGCGGAATGATCGCACGCACCTACTTCTACATGGCCGACCGCTACAAGCTGCGCCTGTCGAAGCAGGATCGACAGCTCTACCAGGCGTGGAACAAGGCCTACCCGGTAGAACCCTGGGAGCGCCAGCGCAATCAGCGGGTGGCGTGTGTCATGGGTTGGGGCAACCACCACGTCGGCAGCGTCGACCTGAGTGCCTGTCGCAAGAACCCGTGAAGCCCGCGGCCTGCGCTCAGCCCCGAGGGCTGTTCAGGCGCAGGCGTGGCAAGCGCGCCTCGAGCAGGCGCGCGGCCTGCAGGACCTTGTGATCCTGGAAGCGCCCAGCGACCAACTGCAGGCCAACCGGCAGACCACCGCCGTCCAGGCCACAGGGCAGCGAAGCGGCCGGCTGCTGGGTCAGGTTGAAGGGATAGCTGAAAGGCGTCCACTGCGTCCACTCGCTGAATCGCCCTCCCAGCGGCACCTCGACCCCGGCCTGAAACGGCGCGATGGGCATCATCGGTGTCACCAGCAGATCGTAGCGCTCATGCAGCTGCGCCATCTGCGCCGTCAGCTCGGCCCGCTCGCGGCGAGCCTGCAGGTAGCGTTGCAGACTGATCTCGCAGCCCTGCTCGGCGATACGCCGGAAGCCCGGGTCGAGCTGTGCACGCTGTTGCGCATCGAGTCGTCCGAGAGTCTGGCTCGCGCCGGCGTACCAGAGCGTGGTGAAGGTCTCCTGCGGGTCGCTGAATCCCGGATCGATCCGCTCCACCTGAGCGCCTAGTTCGTGCAGCAGCAACACCGCTTGCTCGACACAGGCCCGAATGTCAGGAGCGACCTCGACGTATCCGAAATCGAGGCTGACCGCCACGCGCCAGCCTTTCAGACTGCTGGGGGCCGGCGCCAGCCAGTCACCGCCGCGCGGATTGCCCAGGTAGCCATCGCGCGAATCGGGCTGCGCCATGACGCTCAGCATCAGCGCACTGTCGGCGGCGTTGCGGGTCATCGGCCCGAGATGCGAGAGCGTGCTCATCGCGCTGGACGGCCACTGCGGCACCCAGCCGAACGTCGGCTTGATGCCAAAGGTGCCGGTGAAGCTGCACGGAATACGGATCGAGCCACCGGCATCGCTGCCCTGGTGCAGCAGGCCGAGGTTCAGTGCAGCCGCCGCCCCCGCGCCGCCGGATGACCCGCCCGGCGTCAGGGCCAGGTTCCACGGGTTGCGGGTGATGCCGTGCAACGGGTTGTCGGTCACCCCCTTCCAGCCGAACTCCGGCGAGGTGGTCTTTCCGATCAGCACCGCACCGGCATTGCGCAAGTGCGCGACAACAGGTGCGTCGGTGTCCCAGGGGCCAGTCGCCGAGCTGGTGGCCGACCCCATGCGCGAGGGCATGCCCCGGGTCAGCGTCAGGTCCTTGATACTGGTGGGGATACCATCGAGCGGACCGCAGGGCTGCCCCGCCAGCCAGCGCGCCTCGGAGGCACGTGCAGCCTGCATCGCCCCTTCGGCATCGACATGACAGAAGGCATTCACCTGCGGGTTGAAGCGCTCAATACGCGCCAGGCAGTCCTCCAGCAGTGCGACCGGGGACAGCGCCTGGCGCCGGAACAGCGCCAGCGCCTCGACGGCTCCGAGGTCGGCCAACTCGTTGGCGGCATCGGTTTGCGAATTCATCGGTCTTCCTCCTGATATCACGACTCGACGACGCCAGCCGCACGCAGCATGGCGCGCAGCAGCACGTCGCAACCAGCCGCCAGGTGCTCGGCACTGGCGTTCTCGATCTCGTTGTGACTGATCCCCCCTTCGCAGGGCACGAAGATCATCGCCGCCGGAGCGATACGGCCGACAAAAATGGCGTCGTGGCCGGCGCCGCTGACGATATCCATATGCGACAGGCCGAGTTCACGGGCGGCATCTCGCACCGCTTCGATGCAGGGCTCGGCAAAGGGCTGCGGCGCGAAATCCGCCGTAGGCGTCAACCGCTGCCCCAGGCCCCGGCGTTGGGCGACCTCGGCCACCGCCAGGCGCACGTCGGCGACCATCGCCTCGAGCCGTTCGGGACACAGGTGGCGTAGGTCGATACTCATCTCCACACGGCCGGGAATGACATTGCGCGAACCGGGGTGCACGTTCAGATAGCCGACCGTGCCGCGTGCGTCGGGCTGGTGGGTTTCGGCGATGCGGTTGACCGCCTGTACCAGTTCGGCGGCACCGAGCAGTGCATCCTTGCGCAGGTGCATGGGCGTCGGCCCGGCATGTGCCTCGACACCCGTGAGGATCAGGTCGAACCACTTCTGGCCGAGCGCGCCAAGTACCACACCGATGGTCGTATCGCGGTCCTCGAGGATCGGCCCCTGCTCGATGTGCGCCTCGAAATAGGCCTGGACCTGGTCCGGGCTGACCGCGTCGCTGCCGGCATAACCTATTGCCTGCAGCGCCTCGGCAACGCTGACGCCGTCGGCATCGCATCGGGCCAGCATCTCGTCCAGTTCCAACTGCCCGGTGAAAACCCCCGAGCCCATCATGCAGGGCGCAAAACGGCAGCCTTCCTCGTTGCTCCAGACCACCACCTCGATCGGCGCACGCGTCTGGATGCCGTGCTGGTTGAGACTGCGCAGCACCTCCAGCCCGGCCATGACCCCGTAGCACCCATCGAACTTGCCGCCAGTGGGCTGGGTGTCGATGTGGCTGCCGGTCATCACCGCCGCTGCCTGCGGGTCGCTTCCCGGCCGCCGGGCGAACAGGTTGCCGATGGCATCGATACGAATCTCGCAGCCTTCGGCCCGGCACCACTGGATGAACAGGTCACGTGCCTGACGATCCAGTTCCGTCATGGCCTGGCGATTGACGCCGCCCTTGGCCGTGGCGCCCAGGCGTGCCAGATCCATCAGCGATTGCCACAGGCGGTGTTGATCGACGCGCGGCACAGCCGCACGCTGGAAGCTCTCGATTGCGATGGTCATTTCAGTACTCTCTGTGTAGCGGGCACCGATGGGCTCAGCTGGGCTCCATCAGGCGCCGTGACAGGACTTGTTCGTAGGTCGGCAACGGCGAGTCGGCGGCCAGCGCACTGGACGCCTCGCCGCTGACCAGCATCTGCGCCGCCATCTGCGCCTCCAGGGCGCTCATGTGGTGTTCGGCGTCGCACATGTGCTCGCTCATCAGGGCGCGCACTTTCTCGCGATCCGCGTCGCGATAGGCATCGATCAGTCGCTGGTGATAATCCTGGTTGGCCTGGTCGAAGGCCTTGCGCTCAGGCTTGTAGGCCTTCTTGAACACCACCAGGTCACGCAGCATGTCGTTAAGGAACTGGCACATGAAGGCCAGCAGTGGATTGGGGCAGGCCCGAGCCAGGATGTTATGGAACTCGAGTTCGAGAATACGCTGGCGCCGCTGCTCTTCCTCGCCCTCATGGCACTGCCGGCAGGCCGCCAGGTTGGCCTCGAGCGAGGCAATGTCACCCTCACCCAACTGCCCCACCACGGACATCGCCAGCTCCACCTCGAGCAGCTTGCGCAACTGATAGACCTGCTCACCGTCGAGCTTCTGGAAGTGCAGGAAGTTGCGCAGCGTACGGCTGGCGGGCTCGGTGGTTGGCGGGTTGATGACCGCGCCGCCTCCCGGTCCGGTGCGCAGACTGACCAAGCCTTCGACCTCGAGGATCTTGAGCATCTCGCGGATGGTGCCCTTGGCGCAGCCGAACAACTCCATCAGGGTCTTCTCGTTCGGCAGCCGGTCACCAGCGCCCAACCGCTCGCTGGCAATCCAGCGCTTGACGTCTTCGGCGATCAGCTCGGCCAGTTTCTGGCGTTTGGGGCGATTGGATGCAGCCATGTTCTCGTTCGTTTCCATGCTTGGGCTGGCGGCCACCATGGCCGCCAGAGGGTGGGGTTCTACCTGGCGGACGTCGCTGGCGTCGCGTCGGTGAGCGGCGCACGACCATCGTCCAGGGTCTCCGGATGGTACTCGGCATCGTAGTCATCGCGCGCCTCGGCGAAACGCTCGACCACCTGCCGGTCGTGACGCTGCAGACACAGGCTCAGCACCACGAACAGCACACTGTTCAACAGCAGCCCCCAGACACCGGCGTGATAGCCAAGCGGGGCACGGAACGCCGGCACGAAGGTCATCAGCAACACGCAGGCCACCCCCGCCAGCAAGCCCCAGATGGCTGCCGTGGGGTGCGCCCGGCGCCAGGTAATGGCACCGACAGTGGGCACGATCAGTTGCGCCGTACCTGCCAGGGCCGCGATACCGATGGTCACCAGTACGCCAGGCACCGTCAGCGCCATCACATAGGCGATCAGCGAGAACAGCACCAGCGACCAGCGGCCGACGCTGACGATGCGCGCCTGTGAGGCGTTGCGATCGATATAGCGCTGGTAGATGTCCATGGTCACGATGGTCGACACCGCATGGATCTGCGAATTGGCGGTGGACATCGCCGCCGAGGCGCCTGCCGCGAGGATCAGCGAGGCCAGTACGAAAGGAGCGTACTTCATCAGCATGATCGGCAGGATCTGGTCGGGGTTGGCCACACCGGGTTCGAGCAGCACCCCGGTGTAGCCGGACAGTATCGAACCGACGTAGGCGAAGGCCGCGACACCGAGCAGGAACGGCATCAGATTGAACAGCCGGCCGCTTTTCACCGAGTACATGCGCAGCCAGATCTGCGGCCCCATGAAGGCGCCTACCGCGGTAATCAGAAACAGCGAGAACCACATCGGATAACCCATGCTGCCGTTCGGCCCTGGCAGCGTCAGGTGCGCCGGTGAGCTGGCCTGCAACTGGGCGAACAAGGCGCCAGGGCCACCCACCTGACTGGAGATGTAGTAGCCGGCGTACATCATGCCGAAGAACAGCAGGGCGCCGTAGATCACGTCGGTCCAGGCGATGGCGCGGATGCCGCCGACCCAGACGTAGACGATGATCACGAAGTAGAACAGCAACGCCGCCAGCCAGAACTTGATCACGCCACCCGAGGCGACCTCGATCAGGTAGGCACCGCCGGTGAGCTGGATCTGCAGGTAGGGAATGGTGAACACCAGGGCGATAGCTGCCACCACGATGCGCAACGTTTCGCTGTTGTAGAAGTCGCCGAGCAGGTCGGAGGGTGTCAGGTAGTTGAAACGCTTGCCGAGGAACCACACACGCTTGCCGACCCAGTAGTACATCAGGCCGAACAGCAGGTTCCAGGCCAGCGCCGTCAGGTAGACCGGGCCGTTGGTGTAGAACGTGGCGTTCGAACCGAGGAAGGCAAATGCGCTCCACCAGGTGGCGGCGACGGTGAAGAACACCGCAACGCTGCCCATGCCACGCCCCTGGACGAAGAAGTCTTCACTGGTCGCCACCGACTGCTTGGCCGAAACCAGGCCAACGATCATCGGAATGATCATGAAGGCGGCAATGATCAGAATGCTGGCTGTCATGGCTCAGACCTCCCCAGCGCGCGGAGAACTGGAGCGACTGCCCCAGTTGCACCAGTAACCGACGAGGAACAGCAAGGTGATGAGCGACCACCACAACAGGTTCCAGAAGAACAGGAAGGGCATGCCGAGGATGAACGGATCGGCCACGTTGGCCAACATCACCAACGGACTCTCGAGCATGACGAAGCCAAGGAGGATGCCGGCGTACAGAGCCAGCTTGAGCGGAGTGAAGCGTCGTTTCATGGTTGGGTACCTTTCTTGTTGTAGCTGCGATGCAGCCGTATGGCAGGACCAAAAACCGATAAACGGAGTAGTGCTTAATTTTTTATATTTATACGAATAAATACATTAATTATCGCCACGCGCTTCGACTGTCAAGCCCCAACCGGCAGACAGCCCATAAAAGTACCGAGCCCCCCCTCCCAGGCACACCCCTCTGCCGCGCTAGCTCTGACGCTGCAACTCGCGCCGCACCATGCTGGCGAACTCCGGGGGACTGAGCTGGTACAGCTCCTGCGCCACCCAGGACAGCCAGCGCCCCTGCAGTTCGGCCTTGCGCGCCAGCAGGCGCCGAGCCTCGGCTTCGGCGCGGGCCTGATGCTCACGGTGGTAATCAGCGCGGCCTGGTTTTTCTGTCATCACTCTGTTGTCCTTTTCCTCAGCACGGGTGGAGCAGGCATAATCGCCGCCTGTTCGCCCATTTCGACCTTCATCAATGCGCATCCACGTCAGCTTCATCGACCGCGTCGGCATCACCCAGGAAGTCCTGGCGCTGCTTGGCGGGCGCAATCTGAACCTCGATGCGGTGGAAATGGTACCGCCGAACGTCTACATCGACGCGCCGACGCTGAGCGCCGAGGTGCTGCAGGAGCTGCAGGGCGCCCTGTTGCAGGTGCATGGTGTGCGCAGCGTGGAAGTGGTGGACATCCTTCCGGGACAGCGCCGCCGCCTGCAGCTGGACGCCCTGCTCGCCGCCATGCCCGACCCGGTGCTGGCAGTGGACGATCGCGCCACCGTGCTACTGGCCAACCCGGCACTGGTCGACCTGTGCGGGCGCGCCCCCGAGGGGCAGAGCATCGCCGCGTTGTTCAGTGACGAGGCGCTGCAGCAATCGCTGCTCGGCGCCGGCTTCCACCAGCCGCTGCGCGAGGTGCACTTCGCCGGCCAGCCCCTGCTGCTCGATGCCCAACCGATCACCGAGGATGGCCGTCTCACTGGTGGCCTGCTCACCCTCTATGCTCCCAGCCGCATGGGTGAACGCCTGGCGGCCCTGCATCACGACCACGCGGAAGGGTTCGATTCGCTGCTCGGTGAGTCGGCGCCGATCCGTGCGCTCAAGGCCCGCGCTCTGCGTGTCGCTTCGCTCGACGCGCCACTGCTGATCCACGGCGAAACCGGCACCGGCAAGGAGCTGGTGGCGCGCGCCTGCCACACCGTCAGCGTGCGTCGCAGCGCGCCCTTCCTGGCACTGAACTGCGCCGCCCTGCCGGAGAATCTGGCCGAGAGCGAGCTGTTCGGCTATGCCCCCGGCGCCTTCACGGGCGCCCAGCGCGGCGGCAAGCCGGGGCTGCTGGAGCTGGCCAACCAGGGCACGGTGTTTCTCGATGAGATCGGCGAGATGTCGCCCTACCTGCAAGCCAAGCTGCTGCGCTTCCTCAGTGACGGCAGTTTCCGCCGCGTCGGTGGCGATCGCGAAGTGAAAGTGGACGTGCGCATCCTCAGCGCCACCCACCGCGACCTGGAGCAGATGGTCACCGAAGGCAGCTTCCGCGAAGACCTGTTCTATCGCCTCAACGTGCTCAACCTGGAAGTGCCGCCGCTGCGCGAGCGGGGCCAGGACATCCTGCTGCTGGCCCAGCACTTCATGGCCCAGGCCTGCGCGCAGATCCAGCGCCTGCCCTGCCGCCTGGCGCCGGCTACCTTCGCCGCGCTGCTGGCCGGGCGCTGGCCGGGCAACGTGCGCCAGTTGCAGAACGTGATCTTCCGCGCGGCGGCCATCTGCGACAGCAATTGGGTGGAGATGGACGACCTGGATATCGCCGGCACCGAGGTAGCGCCCAGGGTCGACGGGGAAGTCGGCAGCCTGGAACAGGCGATGGACGACTACGAACGCGCGCTGCTGGAGAAACTCTACGCCAGCCATCCCTCCAGTCGGCAACTGGCCGCACGCCTGGGCACCTCGCACACCGCCATCGCCAAGCGCCTGCGCAAGTACGGCATACCCGGCAAGCACTGAGGCCACGCCCGGCAAACGCAGCGCCCCGCTGGACGAACCAGCCGCCAGCCTCGAACACTGCCTTCTGCTGGATCATGCGGCGCACGGCTGGTGCGCTGCCTGGCCGCGCGCTGACTGGCGCCGCTGACCCAGCCTGAAACCGCCCGAGTGCGGTCAGCTGGCCGGTGCCTTGATCACCCCACAGGCAACGCGTGCACCGCCACCGCCCAGCGGCTGCGGGTGGTCCGCGTGGTTGTCGGAGCCGGCATGGATCATCAGCGCATGATCGCGCAATGCCTCCAGACGCTCGAGCCGTGGTGCCAGCACCGGCTGGCTGGCACTGCCATCCGCCCCGACGTACAAAGCAGGCAGGTCGCCGAGGTGAGCGTCATCTTCCCAGGGGAAGCCATGGCGCCCGGCCTCGTTCGGATCCCAGTGACCGCCTGCGGCTCCAGCCGGTGTCAGCTTGCCGTCCGCCTCCACCGCGTCGCAGCTGGCCTTGGCATGTACATGGAAACCATGGATGCCCGGCTCCAGGCCCTTGAGGTTCGGGGTGAAGACCAGGCCGTGAGCGGACTCGCTGATGGTCACGGTACCCACCGCCGCACCTGGCCCCTTCTCGGTCGCCTGTTGCATGGTCACGGTGATGGTCTCGCTGGCCTGTACGGAGGCGGCACCGAGCAGTGCGAAGGCCAGGGGAATCAGAGGTTTCATGAGGGTTCGAGCTCCTTGTCGATTAACGGTCTGCATAGGGACCTGCCGAGGGGATCAGCGGTTCCGGACAAGCAACGTATCGAAATCATTCCACCGTAACGAATTCGCAACGAACAGGTAGAAGCCGCAGTGCGCCTGGCGCGACGCAAACTTTTCCATTTACGACGCGACAATCCGTATCGATAACGTTCCATAACAGCCTGGACCATTTTGCGCAAAGCACCAGAAAACAATTTAAGCCTTTGATTTTATTGATATTTTTAATACTGGCACTGGCATTGCTAACACTCCACCACCTGCCCGCCACCTAGAAGCGGACACCTTTACCCTTTGAGGAGTTGACATGAGCGAGTTGCGTTTCACCGCCGATCACGAATGGCTGCGTCTGGACAACGATGGTCTGGTAACCGTCGGCATCACCCATTACGCCCAGGATGCGCTCGGCGATGTGGTCTATGTGCAACTGCCGGAAGCCAAGTCCTACGCCCAGGGCGAGGAAGTGGCGGTACTGGAGTCGGTCAAGGCTGCCAGCAACATCGTCATGCCGCTGGACGGCGAGATCGTCGAACTCAACGGCGACCTGGAAGGCAGCCCCGAGTTGGTCAACGAATCGCCCCTGGACAAGGCCTGGTTCTTCCGTATGCGCCTGGCCGACAACGCCGTTCTCGCCGACCTCCTCGACCAGGCCGGCTATGATCGTCTGTTGAATGCCAACGCCGACGCCTGAGTGACCGCCATGACCAAGCTCGATACCCAGAACGAATTCATCGCCCGCCACATCGGCCCGCGCGATGCCGATACGGCTGCCATGCTGCAGCTGCTCGGCTATGACTCGGTCGACGCGCTGACCGACAGCGTGATCCCCGAGAGCATCAAGGGCACCAGCATCCTCGGCGAACAGCCGGGCCTGTCGGAAGCCGACGCCCTGGCCAAGATCAAGGCCATCGCCGCACGCAACCAGCAGTTCAAGAACTTCATCGGCCAGGGCTACTACGGCACCCATACGCCGAGCCCGATCCTGCGCAACCTGCTGGAAAACCCGGCCTGGTACACCGCCTACACCCCGTACCAGCCGGAGATTTCCCAGGGCCGCCTGGAGGCGCTGCTGAACTTCCAGACCCTGATCAGCGACCTCACCGGCATGCAGATCGCCAACGCGTCCCTGCTGGATGAGGCCACTGCAGCCGCCGAGGCCATGACCTTCTGCAAGCGTCTGTCGAAGAACAAGGCCAGCAACACCTTCTTCGCCTCCCAGCACTGCCACCCGCAGACCCTCGACGTGCTGCGCACCCGTGCCGAGCCGCTGGGTATCGAAGTGGAAGTCGGCGACGAAGCCGCCATCAGCGATGCCAGCGCCTACTTCGGCGCGCTGCTGCAGTACCCGGCCAGCAACGGTGACATCTTCGACTACCGTGCCCTGGTCGAGCGCTTCCATGCCGCCGGCGCCCTGGTGGCCGTGGCCGCCGACCTGCTGGCCCTGACCCTGCTCACCCCGCCGGGCGAGTTCGGTGCCGACGTCGCCCTGGGCAGCGCCCAGCGCTTCGGTGTCCCGCTGGGCTTCGGTGGCCCGCACGCCGCCTACTTCGCCACCCGCGATGCATTCAAGCGCGACATGCCGGGCCGCCTGGTCGGCATGTCGGTCGATCGCTTCGGCAAGCCGGCCCTGCGCCTGGCCATGCAGACCCGCGAGCAGCACATCCGCCGCGAGAAGGCCACCAGCAACATCTGTACTGCCCAGGTGCTGCTGGCCAACATCGCCAGCATGTACGCCGTGTACCACGGTCCGAAAGGCCTGACCGAGATCGCCCAGCGCGTTCACAGCTTCACCGCCATCCTCGCCCTGGGCCTGACCAAGCTGGGCCACAGCGTCGAGCAGCAGCACTTCTTCGACACCCTGAGCATCAAGACCGGCGCCAAGACCGCCGAGCTGCATGCCAAGGCCCGTGCTGCCGGCATCAACCTGCGCGAGATCGACGCCGAGCGCCTGGGTCTGTCGCTGGACGAAACCACCGACCAGGCCGCCGTCGAGGCGCTGCTGGCGCTGTTCGCCGGTGAGCAGGCCGCCCCTGCCGTCAGCGACCTGGCCGCACAGATCGCCAGCCGCCTGCCGGAAGGCCTGCTGCGCCAGTCGGCGATCCTCGCCCACGAGGTGTTCAACCGCTACCACAGCGAAACCGAGCTGATGCGCTACCTGCGCAAACTGGCCGACAAGGACCTGGCGCTGGACCGCAGCATGATCCCGCTGGGCTCCTGCACCATGAAGCTCAACGCCGCCAGCGAGATGATCCCGGTGACCTGGCCGGAGTTCGGCAACCTGCACCCCTTCGCCCCGGTCGAGCAGGCAGCCGGTTACAGCCAGCTGACCAGCGAACTGGAAGCCATGCTCTGCGCTGCCACCGGCTACGATGCCGTGTCGCTGCAACCCAACGCGGGCTCCCAGGGTGAGTACGCCGGCTTGCTGGCCATCCGTGCCTATCACCTGAGCCGTGGCGACGATCAGCGCGACATCTGCCTGATCCCGCAGTCGGCCCACGGCACCAACCCGGCAACCGCCTCCATGGCCGGCATGCGCGTGGTGGTGACGGCCTGTGACGCACGCGGCAACGTCGACATCGCCGACCTCAAGGCCAAGGCCGAGGAGCACAAGGATCGTCTCGCCGCGATCATGATCACCTACCCGTCCACCCACGGTGTGTTCGAGGAAGGTATCCGCGAGATCTGCCAGATCATTCATGACAACGGCGGCCAGGTGTACATCGACGGCGCCAACATGAACGCCATGGTCGGCCTCTGCGCCCCGGGCCAGTTCGGCGGCGACGTCTCGCACCTGAACCTGCACAAGACCTTCTGCATCCCGCACGGCGGCGGCGGTCCGGGCGTCGGCCCGATCGGCGTCAAGTCGCACCTCGCCCCCTTCCTGCCCGGCCACGCCAACATGGCCCGCAAGGAAGGTGCGGTCAGCGCCGCGCCGTTCGGCAGCGCCAGCATCCTGCCGATCACCTGGATGTACATCACCATGATGGGCGGCAATGGCCTCAAGCGTGCCTCGCAGATGGCGATCCTCAACGCCAACTACATCGCCCGTCGCCTGGAGGAGCACTACCCGGTACTGTACTCCGGTGAAGGCGGCCTGGTGGCGCACGAGTGCATCCTCGACATCCGTCCGCTCAAGGACACCAGCGGCATCACCGTCGACGACGTGGCCAAGCGCCTGATCGACTTCGGCTTCCATGCCCCGACCATGTCCTTCCCGGTAGCCGGCACCCTGATGATCGAGCCGACCGAGAGCGAATCCAAGGAAGAGCTGGATCGCTTCTGTGACGCCATGATCGCCATCCGCGAGGAAATCCGCGCGGTCGAACAAGGCCGTCTGGACAAGGACGACAACCCGCTGAAGAACGCCCCGCACACGGCTCTGGAGCTGGTCGGCGACTGGCACCACGCCTACAGCCGCGAGCAGGCCGTGTACCCGCTGGCGAGCCTGATCGAGGCCAAGTACTGGCCGCCGGTCGGCCGCGTGGACAACGTCTACGGCGACCGCAACCTGGTCTGCGCCTGCCCGTCCATCGAGGCGTACCAGGACGCGTAATGAACCTCCCCTCTCCCGCTTGCGGGAGAGGGGACGGTTCAGTGGCTAGCCTCCCCTATTTTTCGGCTCCCCTCACCGGGGCGGGCCGGATGCATCCCGAGAAAAACGATAAAGAGGGCCTCACCATGTTCAGCAAGCACGACCAACTGCAGGGTTATGACGATGCCCTGCTCGCGGCGATCCAGGCCGAAGAACAGCGCCAGGAAGACCACATCGAGCTGATCGCCTCGGAGAACTACTGCAGCCAGCGCGTCATGCAGGCGCAAGGCAGCGGCCTGACCAACAAGTACGCCGAGGGCTATCCGGGCAAGCGCTACTACGGTGGCTGCGAGCATGTGGACAAGGTCGAGGCGCTGGCCATCGAGCGCGCCAGGCAGCTGTTCGGTGCCGACTACGCCAACGTCCAGCCGCATTCCGGTTCCTCGGCCAACAGCGCCGTCTACCTGGCGCTGCTCAATGCCGGTGACACCATCCTCGGCATGAGCCTGGCCCACGGCGGCCACCTGACCCACGGCGCCAAGGTGTCGTCCTCGGGCAAGCTGTACAACGCGGTGCAGTACGGCATCGACGAGAACGGCCTGATCGACTACGACGAGGTCGAGCGCCTGGCGCTGGAGCACAAGCCGAAGATGATCGTCGCCGGCTTCTCGGCTTATTCGCGCGTGCTGGACTTCGCCCGTTTCCGCGCCATCGCCGACCAGGTCGGTGCGCTGCTGTTCGTCGACATGGCCCACGTCGCCGGCCTGGTCGCCGCCGGCCTGTACCCGAACCCGGTGCCCTTCGCCGACGTGGTCACCACCACCACGCACAAGACCCTGCGCGGCCCGCGTGGCGGTCTGATCCTGGCCAAGGCCAACGAAGAGATCGAGAAGAAGCTCAACTCCGCCGTGTTCCCCGGCGCCCAGGGTGGCCCGCTGATGCACGTCATCGCGGCCAAGGCGGTGTGCTTCAAGGAAGCGCTGGAGCCTGGCTTCAAGGCCTACCAGCAGCAGGTGATCGACAACGCCCGCGCCATGGCGGCGGTGTTCGTCGAGCGTGGCTATGACGTGGTTTCCGGCGGTACCGACAACCACCTGATGCTGATCAGCCTGGTCAAGCAGGGCCTGACCGGCAAGGCGGCCGACGCGGCGCTGGGCGCTGCCCACATCACCGTGAACAAGAACGCCGTGCCGAACGACCCGCAGTCGCCTTTCGTCACCTCCGGCATCCGCATCGGTACCCCGGCGGTGACCAGCCGTGGCTTCAAGGAAGGCGAATGCTGCACCCTGGCCGGCTGGATCTGCGACATCCTCGATGACCTGGAAAACCCGGCCGTGATCGAGCGCGTCCGTGGCCAGGTGGCCGAGCTGTGCGCCACCTTCCCGGTCTACGCTGACTGATAACCGACGAACAACGGGCCGCGCTGCGGCCCCTACCGGTGCGCTCGGCGCACCCAACAGGAACTCGACATGACCACTGAAACTCTCGCCAAGACTCCGCTGCACGCCCTGCATATCGAACTCGGCGCGCGCATGGTGCCCTTCGCCGGCTACGACATGCCCGTGCAATATCCGCTGGGCGTGATGAAGGAACACCTGCACACCCGTGACGCCGCCGGCCTGTTCGACGTGTCGCACATGGGGCAGATCCTGCTGCGTGGCGAGAACGCCGCGCGCGCCCTGGAAACCCTGGTCCCGGTCGACATCATCGACCTGCCGGCCGGCATGCAGCGCTACGCCATGTTCACCGATGCCAACGGCGGCATCCTCGACGACCTGATGGTCGCCAACCTGGGTGACGACACCCTGTACGTGGTGGTCAACGCGGCCTGCAAGGATCAGGACCTGGCCCACCTGCAGCAACACATCGGCGACCAGTGCCAGATCGAGTGCCTGTTCGAGGAGCGCGCCCTGCTCGCCCTGCAAGGCCCGAAAGCGGTCGACGTGCTGGCCCGCCTGGCGCCGGAAGTGAGCAAGATGACCTTCATGCAGGTCGCCCGCGTACGCCTGCTGGGCAGCGACTGCATCGTCAGCCGCAGCGGCTACACCGGCGAAGACGGCTTCGAGATCTCCGTTGCCGTCGAACAGGCCGAAGCCCTGGCGCGCAGCCTGCTGGCCGAAGTGGAAGTCGAGGCCATCGGTCTGGGCGCACGCGACTCGCTGCGCCTGGAAGCCGGCCTGTGCCTGTACGGCCACGACATGAGCAGCGCGACCACGCCGATCGAAGCCAGCCTGCTGTGGGCCATGTCCAAGGTCCGCCGCGAAGGTGGCGAGCGCGCCGGCAACTTCCCGGGCGCCGAACGCGTGTTCGCCCAGCAACAGCAAGGCGTGGCGCGCAAGCGCGTGGGCCTGCTGCCGCAGGAGCGCGTGCCGGTGCGTGAAGGCGCGGAAATCGTCGATGCGGACGGCAAGGTGATTGGCCAGGTCTGCAGCGGCGGCTTCGGCCCGACCCTCGGCGCACCGGTGGCCATGGGCTACGTAGACGCCAGCCATGTCGCCATCGACAGCGACGTCTGGGCCGTGGTGCGCGGCAAGCGCGTGGCCATGAAAGTCGCCAAGACCCCGTTCGTGGCGCAGCGTTACTACCGCGGCTGATCCGCGTCCTGCGCCCTCTTCCGTATCCGGCAGAGGGCCAGTCGCAGAAAGGGAGAACCCGCCAGGTGCATGTGGCGGGTTTCCCCCGCCCTACCCCCTGATCCGCTCATAGGGCACCCGTTCGCGCCCCGCGCGCAGTGTTTGCGCCCACCAGTTCAGCTGCACCAGGGTGTGTGCCAGCGCCGAATTGGCATGCCGGGGTTCGCGCAGCGCGCCGCGCTCATCGAACTGTTCCCAGGCATTGGTGAAGCTCACCGAGCCGCGTACCGTCATCGCGTGCAACTCCGCCAGCACCTGGCGCAACTGCTCCACGGCACGCAGCCCTCCCGACACCCCGCCATAACTGACAAAGCCCACCGGCCGCGCATCCCAGGACGCCGGCACTTCATCGATGAACTGCTTGAGCGCCGACGGATAGCCGTGGTTGTACTCCGGCGTGACGATGAGAAAGGCGTCTGCCCGCAACAACTGCTGCAGCGACTGATGACGCTGCTGTGCGGTGGCCGGCGCCTCATCGGGCTGGCGGAACATCACGGCCGGATCGACCAGACTCAGCTCGAACTCGCTGCGTTGTTCGATCTGCTCGCGCGCCCAGGCCACCACCTGGTCGCAGAAGCGCTCCTCACGCACACTGCCGTAGATCAGTACCAGACGAATGCGGTCCTGCATGGGAATACCCTCGGTGTTGTCTATCCAGGCCAGCAAGGGTAAAACCTCAACTTAACATGAGGTCAACAGGATTCTTTCATGACAGCGCCACGCTGCATCCACGAACGCCCGCTCAGCGTCGGCGAGGTCGCCGAACGCAGCGGCGTGACGGTATCTGCCCTGCACTTCTACGAGTCCAAGGGACTGATCCAGAGCCAGCGCAACGCCGGCAACCAGCGGCGTTACCGACGCGATGTGCTGCGCCGCGTGGCGATCATCAAGGTGGCGCAACGCCTTGGTGTGCCACTGGCCGACATCGGCACGGCACTGGACAGCCTGCCCAGCGACCACCTGCCCACGGCCGCCGACTGGCAGCGGCTGTCGGCGCAATGGCGCAACGACCTCGACGCGCGCATCAGGCAGCTGACACGACTGCGCGACCAGCTCACCGGCTGTATCGGCTGCGGTTGCCTGTCGATGCAGGACTGCCCGCTGCGCAATCCCCAGGACACCCTGGGCCAGCAAGGCACGGGCGCACGCCTGCTGGAAGTCGACTGACGGCCTCGCTCGAGTGCACTAGTCGTCCTGGCAGTTGCGCCGGTTGCTGAACAGCTCGCGCTGCATCTCGCGCATGTCCAGGGAAATCGCCGGAACCTGGGGCAAGCGCTGCACCAGCGCACGCACGATGCGGCGCGACAGGGCCCGCTTGTCCTCATCGTTGCGCCCGGACAGCAGGTAGAAGATCAGGTGCACGAAAGGCCCCGGCTCGCCCCCGACGCAATGATGCTCGTGGAGGCTCAGGCGCACCTTGATCTCGTCCGGGCGGAACAGGCCACTGGCGGCCGCCTGCTCATGCACCAGTTGCAACAGCGCCTGCGGCGCAATCAGCTCAGCCACCTCGCGGGCCGCTTCGATCAGGCAGTGGGGCATGGGCAAGCGCTCAACATCGGGAAAGTCGTCATACGTTATCACACAACGATATCGATACCAGCAGATTGCCCGCCCCCCCCTGAAAAGGCCCGCCCGTACCTGAATAGCGCAGACAAACCGCAAGATACGGGGAGAACGCCCCTCAGACTTTCGTCTAGCCATGCGTTGACAAGCGACAAAAAGGCTGTCGATAATCCGATCAGTTGTATGACGACATATGACAAACAATAACAACAAGAATCAGGGCCAGGACATGACCACTCTCGCCTCTTCCCCAGCACAGCAGCGCCTCACCTGCTCGGCAGCCATCGCCACCACACGCCACAGAAGCGGATTCGCCGGAGGCTGACCCCAGCCACCGGCAATGACCGGTCGCTTCAGGCCGGCCTGCCCTGCGGGGCACTTCAACCACCAACCCGACATGCAGGCTGCCACCAGCCAGCAGGGGACGGTTCGTTCAAAAACTGGGAGCACAACAACAATGACTGCACGCAACACCCTTCCCCTGGCGCTGCTCGGCAGCACCGCACTGGCGCTGATCCTGCCTGCCACGACGCATGCCGCCGGTTTCATCGAGGACGCCAAGGTCTCGCTGAACCTGCGCAACTACTACTTCAACCGCAACTACCTGAACGGCACCGATCCGCGGATCCAGGGCGAACGCCAGGGCCAGGCCGAAGGCTGGACCCAGAGCTTCATCCTCGATGCCCGCTCCGGCTACACCGAAGGCACCGTCGGCTTCGGCCTCGATGTGCTCGGCCTGTACAGCTTCAAGCTCGATGGCAACCGTGGCGCCGCCAACACCAACCTGATGCCCATCCATGACGATGGCGAAGCCGCTGACCAGTTCGGCCGCACCGCCGTGGCCGCCAAGGCCAAGATCTCCAAGACCGAGCTGAAGGTCGGCGAATGGTTCGCCGTACTGCCGATCCTGCGCGCGGACGACGGTCGCTCGCTGCCGCAGACCTTCCAGGGTGCCCAGCTGACCTCCAGCGAGATCGACGGCCTGACCCTGTACGGCGGCCAGTTCTGGAAGAACAGCCAGCGTCATGACGCCAGCCGCGAAGACATGTCCTTCGGCGGAGTGAAAGGCGACGACTTCAACTTCGGCGGCGGTGAGTTCCGCTTCAATGACAACCGCACCATGGTCGGCGCCTGGCATGCGCGCCTGGAAGACGTCTATCAGCAGAGCTTCCTGCAACTGACCCACAGCCAGCCGGTGGGTGACTGGGTGCTGGGCGCCAACCTCGGCTACTTCAACGGCAAGGACGAAGGCGCATCGAAGGCCGGCGACCTGGACAACAAGGTCTACCAGGGCGCGCTGTCGGCGAAGAAAGGCAACAACACTTTCCAGGTCACCTACCAGCGCCTGAGCGGTGACACCAAGTTCCTGCGCATCGACGGCGCCAGCGGCGGCTCGCTGGTCAACGATGGCTACCTGTCGGCCTTCGACAACCCGCAGGAGCGCTCCTGGCAGCTGCGTCACGACTACAACTTCGCCGGCCTCGGCATTCCCGGCCTGACCCTGATGAACCGTTACACCAGTGGTTCCAACATCCACACCGGCGGCCGTACCGATGCCGAGGAATGGAGCCGCGAGACCGAGCTGGCCTACACCATCCAGGAAGGCACGCTGAAGAACCTGAACGTGCGCTGGCGTAACTCCAACGTCCGCCGCGACGTTGGCCAGGACCTGCACGAGAACCGCCTGATCATCAACTACCCGCTGTCGATCCTGTAATTTCCGACGCCTCACTGCGTCCTATCGACTCCTGTGTGTTTACGGCACTTTGCGCCCGTCCTCGTGACGGGCTTTTTTTCATTCATTTCAGGCGCTGCAGCGGCGCCGCCCGTGCCGTTCGCCGGCTCTCCTTCAGCGCAAGCGTTCGACCATCTGCGCCAGCACCGTCAACACATCCCGCCCCAGCCTCTTCGAACGGTCACCATTCCAGCCGGTATGCGGCTGCGGGCTGTCATCGTGATCCTTGAACGGCATCTCGATGGTGAACGACAGGCAGTCGAACGCCTCGCCCACGGCGTTGCAGGCCAGGGTCAGGTTGGCCTGGCCGGGCTGGCTGCGCGGGTAGCCGAAACGGGTCTGGAACTCGGCGCCGATGCCGACCAGACGGCTGCGGAAATCTTCCTCCAGGGCGGCCAGGCGCGGCGTGTAACTCGGGTTGCCCTCACAGCCGGCCGTGAACACGTGGGGAATTTCCTCGTCGCCATGGATATCCAGGAACAGGTCGACGCCAATGCGCTGCATGTGCTGCAGCACGAACAACACTTCCGGGCTGTGCTCGGAGTTGGCCGACTGCCAGGCGCGGTTGAGGTCCTGCCCGGCGTAGTTGGTGCGCAGATGCCCCCGGTAGGCGCCATCCGGATTCATGTTCGGCACCAGGTACAGTTCGGCCTCGGCCAGCAGCGCGGCGATCTCGCCGTCCTCGGGGGCCTGCAGGCGCTCGATCAGCCCCTCCATGAACCACTCGGCCATGTGCTCGCCGGGATGCTGCTGGGCGATGATCCACAACTTGCGCGGCGCCGCAGCCTGGCCGCCGATACGTAGCAACTGGATATCGCGCCCCTCCAGGCTGCGACCGCAGGCCACCAGCTCGGCACCACGCTCCAGCGCCGCACCGACCAGGCGCTCATGGCGTGCCCGCGGATAGGGTTCGAAGTAGGCGAACCAGGCCTGCTCGCCCTCGGCCTGCAGCTCGAAGTGCAGCTGCCCGTCGGCGAAGCGCGTGGGTACGCGAAACCAGTGCTGCTGGTCGTAGCTGGCCACGGCCTGGTAGCCGTCCCAGGCCTGGTTGTAGGCCGACTGCCCGGCGTTGGTCAGGCAGAAGCCATGACGCTGGCCGACCTGCAGGCCGTCGACCTGAAAGTGGAACCACTGAAAATGATGGCTGTTGAGATCTGGCCGCATGGCCAGCAATACTCGCTGCGGGTCACTGGAATCGATGACCTGGATATTGCCACTGTCGAAATCCGCACTGATCTTCATGACTGCCTCGCCGACGAAACCGGCCATCAGGATTGCAGCTAGTCGCTCAGGTGTGAAGTCGTCAGTGCATGAACGGTGCGAAGCGAACTATGGTGAACGACTCGGGCCTAACGCCATCACACGTCAAACAAGGAGTCCGCCGCCATGCCCATCTTGCCCCCCTTTCGTCGCACCGCCGTCGCCCTGCTCGCCCTGGCGCTGCTGGCCGGCTGTGCAGGGCGCAGCCCGGACTCCGGCACCGCCCCAAAGGACTCGCAGATCGGCCAGCCCGCCGCCCAGACGCAGCAGGAGCAGCTGCGCCAGCAGGCCGAGCGCGGCGACCTGGACAGCCAGTTCCAGCTCGGCAGCAGCTATTTCGTCGGCCAGCCGGAGAAGAACCTCAAGCAGGCCGAGTACTGGTGGAAGCGGGCTGCCGACAAGGGCCATGCGATGGCGGCGGTGAGCCTCGCCTACCTCTACACCGGGCGCGACGCGCCGGAGTTCGCCAACCAGCGCGACATGCTCAAGTACCTCAACCAGTCGGCGGCGGCCGGCAACCCCATGGCCCAGCACGTGCTCGGCAACCTCTATCGGCGTGGCGAAGGCGGTGTGCCGCGTGATCCCGACCAGGCCCTGCGCCTGTACCAGAGCGCCTGCGCGCAGGACTACCAGGCCTCCTGCGCGGCGCTGGGCCGGCAGTGAGGCGTCGCCGCGCGGCCACCCGCGCCACGCTTCGCCTGCGGGTGTCGCCACGGTGACCGCGCCTGCGCCCGCATGCGGGCTCAGGGCTGCAGATCGAACAGCGCCTTGCCGCTCTCCATGTCGCAGGGTGCGGAGAAGTGCTCGTGGAAGATCAGCCAGCGGCCAGCCTCGCGCCGCAGGCACTGGGTCACGCGCATCCAGCAGGTTTCCAGCTCCCCCTTGTCATTGCTGCCACCGCAGTGCAGCAGGTAATGGCTGACCGCGAGATCAGCGCTGACGTTGAAGCTCGGCTCATGCGGATCGAAGCGCCCCTCGCCGCTGCACATTTCCATGCAGGCCTGCCAATGCGCCTGATACGCCGGGCGCCCCTGGAAGCGCAACGGGCCCACGGCGTCATAGGCGACCACATCCTCCACGTAGTGACTCATGATGCGCGCCACATCCTTGCTGCGGCAGGCTTGGGTCCAGCTGTTCAGTGCGTCTTGCAGTTCGGACTGACTCATGGCGTTTCTCCTTCGCTCAGGTTCGGGCCTTGTGGGCGCAGCAGTCGTGCGCAGGCGCACGCTGCTCGTATTCGTCGTGCAAGCGGGTCCAGTCGAGGCCCTTGCCATCCAGATCCGGCATGCCGTCCCAACCCTCGCCGCGACCAAAAGGCGTGAGATCGAGGAAATGGAAGCTGCCCATCAGCATCTCCACGCCCCGGCCATAACAGGAATAGGTGTGATAGATCTGCCCGCCGTCGCGCAGGAACACGCTCAGTCCGTGCTGCTCGCCCTGGACGTGGTAGCCCTGCCCCAGGCGCAGCAGTTCCTCCTTGTCGCGGTAGTTGTACTGCACCGGCGCGACCTGCTCGTCGGTGGTGGCGTGGTAGTCGTAGTTGAAGCGGCTGCCATGGGAGCTGTACCAGGGCAGCGACCAGCCCATGCGTTGCCTGAAGGCTTCGAGCTCGGCCAGCGGCGCACGCGAAACCAGCACCAGGTTGGTGTCGCGTTGATGCAGGTGGGACTGATGGCCGATGCTGTCCACCAGGCTGGAACACCCGGCGCAGCCCTTGCCACGGTCCATGTGATACATGAAGTGGTAGACGATCAACTGGCTGCGGCCGTCGAACAACGCCTCCAGCCCGACCTCGCCTTGCGGCCCCTGGAAACGGTAGTCCTCCTCCACCCGCACCATGGGCAGGGCGCGACGGGCACGGTTGAGCGCATCACGCTGGCGGGTCAGTGCCTTTTCCTGCTCCAGCAATGCCTTGCGGGCGGCCAGCCATTGCTCACGCGTGGCGACCTCGGGGACAGGGTGACGATCCATGACGGTTCTCCTGTGGCTGAACGACAGCGACTCAGTGCTGCGCGGCGGGGTCGATATCCAGGTCACGTACCGGTCGCACCTCGACGCAACCGACACGGGCAGCGGGAATGTGGCCGGCGAGCTGAAGCGCCTCGTTGAGATCGCGCGCCTCGATCAGATAGAAGCCGGCCAACTGCTCCTTGGTTTCCGCGAACGGCCCATCGGTGATCGTCAGCCGGCCAGCGCGCATACGCACCGTGGTGGCGGTCTGCACCGGCTGCAGCGCCTCCGCCGCGAGCATGCGCCCGCTGCCCTGCACCTGCTGGGCGTAGGCGTGGCACTCACTGTCATGGGGGCTGTCGGGGGAGCTGTGCAGCTCCTGCTCATTGGCATAGACGAGGCAGAGGTATTTCATGTCGCGCTCCAGTTCCTTGGCGGTGGGTACTGGATAGTCGAACGCGACGACGCCGTTTCGACAATGGCCGAAAAAACAGCGTCTAAGCCGACGAACGGTCAGGCGCGAACTACTGCGGCACCTCGACGCTGACGTGGATCGCGTCGTGGCGCCAGAACTCCAGGTCGCAGTCGATGATGCGCCCATGCTGGTCGCGATTGACCCGGGTGACCCGCAGCGCCGGGCTGCCTGGCGCCACCCGCAGGCTGGCCGCTGCCTCGGCGTGCAACGCGGTGGGCACCATGTCGAAGCGCACCCGACCGTAGTGGATGCCGTACTCGCTGGCATACAGGTCGGTCAGCGAGCGCGTCAGGTCGAACTCGAGAATGCCGGGGAAGTAGGCCGGGTTCAGGTAGTGCTCGACGTACAGCACCAGGCGCCCGTCGATGCGCCGCGCCCGGCACACCTGGTAGACGCTGGACAGCGCCGGCAGCTCCAGCAACTGGCAGACCTGCGCACTGGCCGGCATCAGCCTCGCGCTGAGCACCTCGGTGGCAGGCACCCGCCCCTGTTCGGCGACCATCGCATGGAAGTGGGTGCGGACCAGCGGGTTGTAAGACACCCGCTGCGGAGAAACGAACCAGCCACGGCGTTCCTCGCGGTACACCAGCCCCTGAGCCTCCAGCTGCCCCAGGGCCTCACGCAGGGTGATGCGGGTGGTGTCGAACAGTTCGCTGAGCTTGCGCTCGGCCGGCAACTTGCTGCCGGACGGCAACAGGCCCCGGTCGATCTGCTCCTGCAATGCGCGGCAGATGATGGTGACCGCTCGCGGCGCTTCATCGCGCATCAATTTCTCCCCTTTTGGACTAGTCCAGCCCCAACACGGGGCACACGTCATTCGCTCGAATGGGTGACAAGACTAGGCAGTCTAGATGACTGATAGATGACAGCTATGCTGCAAGCATGCCGCATGCCACCACGACCTTCGTGCACAACCCGTTAAATCAGTTACTTATCCATGGTCTACGCTTGCTGAGCGCGCCATCCGTACAGGCCTAGACATCTGCAGCTGGCAAACGGACATAAAACTGTCATCGAAGGCGCTTAGATTGGCTCGGGTATTGCTGATCTAGACCAACACACACACCGCAAAGGAGTTTCCGATGAAACAACTGCTGCTGGCTTCTCTGATGGGTTCGGCGATTGCCCTCGCCACTTCCGCCATGGCTGCAGGCACCGACCTGCAAGCGCTGGAAAAAGCCGCTCGCGCCGAAGGCGCGGTCAATAGCGTGGGTATGCCCGACAGCTGGGCCAACTGGAAGGACACCTGGAACGACCTGAATAGCAAGTACGGCCTCACGCACTCCGACACCGACATGAGCTCGGCCCAGGAGATCGCCAAGTTCGCCGCCGAGAAGGACAACGCCACCGCCGACATCGGCGACGTAGGCGCCGCCTTCGGCCCCATCGCCGTGCAGCAGGGCGTGACCCAGCCCTACAAGCCGAGCACCTGGGAACAGATCCCGAGCTGGGCCAAGGATGCCGACGGCCACTGGATGCTGGCCTACACCGGCTCCATCGCGTTCATCGTCAACAAGCAACTGGTCAAGGACGTACCGAAGTCCTGGGCCGACCTGAAGAACGGCAAATACCGCGTCGCCATCGGTGACGTCAGTGCCGCCGCCCAGGCCGTCAACGGCGTACTGGCTGCAGCCATCGCCAACGGCGGCGACGAGAAGAACATCCAGCCGGGCCTGGACTTCTTCGCCAGCATCGCCGAACAGGGCCGCCTGTCGCTGTCCAACCCGACCATCCAGACCCTGGAGAAGGGCGAAGTGGAAGTCGGCGTGGTGTGGGACTTCAATGGCCTGTCCTACCGCGACCAGATCGACCCCAGCCGCTTCGAAGTGCTGATTCCCTCCGATGGCTCGGTCATCTCCGGCTACAGCACCATCATCAACAAGTACGCCAAGAACCCGAACGCGGCCAAGCTGGCGCGTGAGTACATCCTTTCCGACGCCGGCCAGATCAACCTGGCCAAGGGTAACGCCCGGCCGATCCGCGCCGAGCACCTGACCCTGCCGGCCGACGTGCAGGCCAAGCTGCTGCCCAACGAGCAGTACGCCAAGGTCCAGCCGATCAAGGACGCTGCGGCCTGGGAAGCCACGTCCAAGGCGCTGCCGCAGCTGTGGCAGGAGCACGTCATCATCAACATGGAGTGATAGGTTGAGGCACAGGGTGGACCGGGGCGCGTAGCTGACGCCCCACCCGTACACCATTCGATACCGCGGATGGTGGATGAAAAGAGCGTCATCCCCCCTGCGCACGACAAACGCCGCTCCCTCGGGCAGTACCTGTGGGAGCGGCTTCAGCCGCTAAGCGCTTCCATCGTTTTCAGGATTTCCCCCATGCCTTCCAAGGTCATCCTCGTCGTGCTCGACGGCCTCAGCCATTCGGTCGCACAACACGCCATGGGCCATCTGCATGCCTGGTGCCAAGCCGGGCGGGCGGCCTACTACCGCCTGGACTGCGAGCTGCCGGCGCTGTCGCGCCCGCTCTACGAATGCATCCTTACCGGCGTACGCCCGATCGACAGCGGCGTGGTGCACAACGACGTCTCGCGCCTGTCGCGTGAGCACAGCCTGTTTCATTACGCGCGCGATGCCGGCCTGACGACCGCCGCCGCGGCCTATCACTGGGTCAGCGAGCTGTACAACCGTTCGCCCTTCGTCGCCGTGCGCGATCGCCACAGCAGCGATCCGGGCCTGCCGATCCAGCACGGCCATTTCTACTACGCCGACCACTACCCGGACTCGCACCTGTTCGTCGACGCCGAGAGCCTGCGCCTGCAGCACGAGCCGGACCTGCTGCTGGTGCACCCGATGAACATCGACGACGCCGGGCACAAGCACGGCCTGGACAGCCCGCAGTACCGCAACGCGGCACGCATGGCCGACGTGCTGCTGGCCGACCACCTGCAGAACTGGGTCGATGCCGGCTACCAGGTGCTGGTCACCGCCGACCACGGCATGAACGTCGACCGCTCGCACAACGGCCTGCTACCGGAGGAGCGCCAGGTGCCGCTGTTCGTCATCGGCGACGCCTTCAGCCTCGACGCGGCCGCCCGCCCACGGCAGGTCGAACTGTGCGGCAGCATCTGTCAGCTGCTCGGTGTGCCCCATGACAAACCCTACTGCGCGGAGCTGTTGAAATGAGCGCGCCGTCTTCCCTGCGACGCTGGTTACCGCTGCTGTGCCTGCTGCCTTTCGCCGTGTTCTTCCTGGTGTTCCAGGTCGCGCCGCTGGTGTGGGTGGCGGTCAACAGCCTGAACGGCCCCGATGGCTGGGGCCTGGGCAATTTCGAGAAGATCTTCGCCTCCAAGTTCTACCTGCAGGCGATCAAGCACAGCCTGCAGATCGCCTTCTGGTCGAGCCTGTTCGGCATGGCCATCGCCATCCTCGGCAGCTACTCGCTGCGCCAGGTGGACTCGAAGCTGCGCGACTTCGTCATCGCCTTCTCCAACATGACCAGCAACTTCGCCGGCGTGCCGCTGGCCTTCGCCTTCATCATCCTGCTCGGCTTCAACGGTGCGCTGACCCTGCTGCTGATCCAGGCCGGGCTGATCGAGGGCTTCAACCTCTACTCGAAGAACGGCCTGATCGTCCTCTACACCTACTTCCAGATTCCCCTGGGCGTGCTGCTGCTCTACCCCGCCTTCGACGCCCTGCGCCAGGACTGGCGCGAGTCAGCGGCGCTGCTCGGCGCCGGCACCTGGGACTTCTGGCGCCACATCGGCCTGCCGGTGCTGACCCCGGCACTGCTCGGCACCTTCGTCATCCTCCTGGCCAATGCCCTGGGCGCCTACGCCACGGTGTACTACCTGACCACGGGCAACTTCAACGTGCTGCCGATCCGCATCGCGGCGATGGTCTCCGGTGACATCTCGCTGAACCCGAACCTGGCCAGCGCTCTGTCGATGATCCTGGTCGGGCTGATGGTGCTGATCACCATCGTTCACCAGCTGCTGCTGAAAAGGAGCAACCATGTCACGCGCTGACGCCCCTGCCGCCAGCCTCTACCACCGAGTCGTGGTCTGGCTGCTGTTCCTCATCCTGCTCCTGCCGCTGGCCGGCACCCTGCTCTACTCGCTGTCCACCAGCTGGTCGGCGACCATCCTGCCGGATGGCCTGACACTGAAGTGGTACGCCGCCCTGTGGAGCGACGAGCGCTTCCTGCGTGCCTTCGCCCAGTCGCTGCTGGTCTGCGTCGGCGCCCTGGCACTGTCGGTGGTGCTGATCCTGCCGCTGATGTTCGTGGTGCACTACCACTTCCCCAGGCTCGACACGCTGATGAACGTGCTGATCCTGCTACCGTTCGCGGTACCGCCGGTGGTGTCCTCGGTGGGCCTGCTGCAGCTCTATGGCTCCGGCCCGCTGGCAATGACCGGCACGCCGTGGATCCTGTTCGGCTGCTACTTCACCATCGCCCTGCCGTTCATGTACCGCGCCATCAGCAACAACCTGCAGGCGATCAACCTGCGCGACCTGATGGACGCTGCCCACCTGCTCGGCGCCAGCACCTGGAAGGCGGCCTTTCTGGTGGTGCTGCCGAATCTGCGCAAGGGCCTGATGGTGTCGCTGTTCCTCTCCTTCAGCTTCCTGTTCGGCGAGTTCGTCTTCGCCAACATGCTGGTCGGCACCCGCTATGAAACGCTGCAGGTGTACCTGAACAACATGCGCAACAGCAGCGGCCACTTCAACAGTGCGCTGGTGATCTCCTATTTCTTCTTCGTCCTGGTCTTCACCTGGGCGGCCAACCGTTTGAACAGGGACAAGGCATGAGCTTCCTGAGCATCCAAAACCTGCATAAAAGCTACGGCGACACCCGCATCTTCAGCGACATCAACTGCGAGATCGCCCAGGGCGAGTTCGTCACCCTGCTCGGCCCCTCCGGCTGCGGCAAGTCCACCCTGCTGCGCTGCATCGCCGGACTGACCGGCGTCGATGGCGGGCAGATCATCCTCGGCGACCAGGACCTGGTGCCGCTGACGCCGCAGAAACGTGGCATCGGCATGGTGTTCCAGAGCTATGCGCTGTTCCCCAACATGACCGTGGCGCAGAACGTCGCCTTCGGCCTGCGCATGCAGAAAGTGGCCAGGGCCGAGAGCGACAAGCGCGTGCAGGAAGCCCTGGACATGGTCGAGCTGGGCGAGTTCGCCACACGCTACCCGCACCAGCTTTCCGGCGGCCAGTGCCAGCGCGTGGCCCTGGCCCGCTCGCTGGTCACCCGTCCGCGCCTGCTGCTGCTCGACGAGCCGCTGTCGGCCCTCGACGCCCGCATTCGCAAACACCTGCGCGAGCAGATCCGCGCCATCCAGCAGGAACTGAACCTGACCACCATCTTCGTCACCCACGACCAGGAAGAGGCGCTGACCATGAGCGACCGCATCTTCCTCATGAACGCCGGCAAGATCGTCCAGAGCGGCGACGCCGAGACCCTCTACACCGCCCCCGTGGACGCCTTCGCCGCCGGTTTCATCGGCAACTACAACCTGCTCGAGGCCGATGCCGCCAGCCGCCTGCTGGAGCAGACGGTGAGTTCGCGCGTGGCGATTCGTCCGGAAGCCATCGCCTTCGCCGAGCATGGCATCGGCGCGAAAATCGTCAGCCACAGCCTGCTGGGCAACGTCGTGCGCTACCGCATCGACGCCCGCGGTGTGGAGCTGTTCGTCGACGTGCTCAATCGCTCGGCGGATGAACTCTACAGCTGCGGCCAGCAGGTCAGCCTGCAGATCGATGTCGGCGCAATCCGGGAGGTGGCGTGATGGCCCTGGTCATATTCGATCTGGACGAAACCCTGATCCACGGCGACTGCTCCACCCTGTGGACCGAGGAAATGGTGAAGATCGGCTGGGCCGATGGCGATTCCTTCATCAGCCACGAGCAGGAGCTGATGCGCCAGTACGCCAGCGGGACCCTGGCCATGGAGGACTACATGGCCTTCACCCTGTCGCCGCTGGTCGGGCGCACGCCCGAGGAGGTCGCCCACGTGGTCGAGCCCTTCGTCGAGGACGTGATCGAGCCGATCTTCTACAGCGACGCCAGCCGCTGCCTGGCCCGGCACCGCGAAGCCGGCGACCGCCTGCTGGTGATCTCCGCCTCGGCGCACTTCCTGGTCAGCGCGATTGCCGAACGCTTCGGCATCGGCGAAGTGCTGGCCATCGACCTGGAACAACAGCGGGGCTTCTACACCGGACGCACCGAAGGCGTGCTGACCTATCGCGAAGGCAAGGTGACGCGCCTGCATGCCTGGCTCAGCGAACAGGGCGAGAGCCTGGCCGGGGCCGCCTTCTACTCCGACTCGCGCAACGACCTGCCGCTGCTGCAACTGGTGGAAAAGCCCTTCACCGTCAACCCGGACCCAGTCCTGCGCGCCCACGCCGAACAGGCGGGCTGGCCGATCCTCAACTGGCGCTGAGCGCGCCAGCCGGGGCCTGCATGATCCCTTCGCACGCCTCGATCAACGCCGCCGCCAACTCACGCGCATAACCGGGCAACTGGTTGCGCGCGTGCAGGGCCACTTCCACCGGCGCCACGGCGGCAAAGCCTTCGGTAGCCCCCAGTTCGCGGTGCGCCGCGGTGATCAGGCGGCGCGGCAGCAGGGTCAGGCCCAGGCCGCCTTCGGCCGCCGCGCTGACACCCGGCAGGCTGCTGCTGACATAGGCGATGCGCCAGGGCTTGCCCATGGCATCCAGGGCGTGGGTCATTTCCAGGCGATACAGGCCGTTGGGCGGGAACACCGCCAGCGGCACCGGGTTGCGCGCCAGCACCGGCCGTGCGCGGCTGTCCAGCCAGGCCAGGGGCTCGGCCCAGCTGGCCAGCCCCTTGGCGCTGCCGGCGCGCTGCTTGATCAGCGCCAGGTCCAGCTCGCCGGCGTTGAACGCACGCCACACGTCGTGGCTGAGGCCGCTGGTGATCTCCAGGCGGATGCCAGGGTGCGCGTCGGCGAAATCAGCCAGGTAAGGGGTCAGGCTGTTGGCCGCGAAATCGTCCGGCACGCCGAGACGCACCTCGCCCTCCACCGCACTCTGGCCCAGCGCGAGCAGCGCTTCGTCCATCAGCGCAACGATGCGATTGGCATAACCGAGCAGGCGCTCACCTTCGGTGGTGGTCACCACGTAGCGGCCGCTGCGGTCGAGCAGCTCGGCGCCGATCTGCTCCTCCAGACGCCGCACCTGCTGGCTGACCGTGGACTGGGTCAGGTGCAGGCTGGCCGCGGCACGGGTAAAGCCACCGGTCTGAACCACGGCGAGAAAGCTGCGCAACAGCACGGGATCGAGCATACCGACACCTATCATGAAACCCACTGACAAGGATTCTACTATTTAATTTCCGAATCCAGGCGCAAATTCCTATAGTGCATGGGAGACCGTTTTCCGCGCCGGGTCGATCCCGGTGCCTTTCACCCGCCGAGGCAATCTCTCGATGAGCAAATCGCCCTACTACTACGCCCCGCATGGCGGCCATCCCGGTCAGGAGCAACTGCTGACCGATCGCGCCATGTTCACCGAAGCCTACGCCGTGATCCCCAAAGGCGTGATGCGTGACATCGTCACCAGCCACCTGCCGTTCTGGGACAACATGCGCATGTGGGTCATCGCCCGCCCGCTGACCGGTTTCGCCGAAACCTTCTCGCAGTACATCGTCGAAGTCGCCCCCAACGGCGGCAGCGACAAGCCCGAGCTGGACCCGAGCGCCGAAGGCGTGATCTTCGTCGTCGAAGGCGAGTGCAACCTGACCCTGAACGGCACCCGGCATGCCCTGCGTCCGGGCAGCTACGCCTTCATCCCGCCGCAGAGCGACTGGTCGCTGCGCAACAACGGCAGCGAAGCGGTGCGTTTCCACTGGCTGCGCAAGGCCTACCAGCCCGTCGAAGGCGTGCCCTACCCGGAGGCCTTCGTGACCCACGAGCAGGACATCGAGCCGATCGTCATGCCGGGCACCGAAGGTCGCTGGAGCACCACGCGCTTCGTCGAAATCAGCGACATGCGCCATGACATGCACGTCAACATCGTCAACTTCGAGCCGGGCGGCGTGATCCCCTTCGCCGAGACCCACGTCATGGAACACGGCCTGTACGTGCTGGAAGGCAAGGCGGTGTATCGCCTCAACCAGGACTGGGTCGAAGTCGAAGCCGGTGACTTCATGTGGCTGCGCGCCTTCTGCCCGCAGGCCTGCTACGCCGGTGGCCCGAGTCGCTTCCGCTACCTGCTGTACAAGGATGTGAACCGCCAGATGCCACTGACCCTGGGTGGCCTCAAGCGCTGAGTGCAGGAGTGGCTCTAGCCGCGGGCTGACGAGCCGCCGCGGATTGCATCCGGGCTACACAAGCGTAGCCCGGAGGAAATCCGCGGCATGCAGCATGAACAGCTGCAGCTTCGGCCGCGAAGCAGTCACCGCAATACGCCCATGACGACAAAGGCCACCCGAAGGTGGCCTTTGTCGTTCCAGCGCGCTGATCAGCTGTGGCGGATCAGGTGATCGAAGGCGCTCAGCGAGGCCTTGGCACCCTCGCCCACGGCGATGACGATCTGCTTGTACGGCACGGTGGTGACGTCACCGGCAGCGAAGACGCCCGGCACGCTGGTCTGGCCCTTGGCATCGACCACGATCTCGCCGAAGCGGTTGAGCTCGAGGGTGCCCTTGAGCCAGTCGCTGTTGGGCAGCAGGCCGATCTGCACGAAGATGCCTTCCAGCTCGACCGTGTGCAGCGTTTCGCTGGTGCGGTCCTTGTAGACCAGCGCGTTGACCTTCTGGCCATCGCCCTTGACCTCGGTGGTCTGCGCACTCTTGATCACGGTCACGTTCGCCAGGCTGTACAGCTTCTTCTGCAGCACGGCGTCGGCACGCAGGGTGTCGGCGAACTCCAGCAGGGTCACATGGGCGACGATCCCGGCCAGGTCGATGGCCGCCTCGACGCCGGAGTTGCCGCCACCGATCACCGCCACGCGCTTGCCCTTGAACAGCGGGCCGTCGCAGTGCGGGCAGAAGCACACGCCCTTGGCCTTGTACTCCTGCTCGCCAGGCACCCCCATCTCGCGCCAGCGTGCGCCGGTGGAGAGGATCACGGTCTTGGCCTTGAGCGAGGCGCCGTTCTCGAACTGCACCTCGTGCAGGCCGCCTTCGCCATTGGCCGGCACCAGCGCGGAGGCGCGCTGCAGGTTCATCACGTCGACTTCGTATTCCTTGACGTGTTCTTCCAGGGCGCGCACCAGCTTCGGCCCTTCGGTTTCCTTCACCGAAATGAAGTTCTCGATCGCCATGGTATCGAGCACCTGGCCACCGAAACGCTCGGCAGCGATGGCCGTACGGATACCTTTGCGCGCAGCGTAGATGGCCGCCGAGGCGCCAGCCGGGCCACCGCCGACAACCAGCACGTCGAAGGCTTCCTTGGCGCTCATCTTCTCGGCGTCGCGGCTGCCGGCCTTGGTGTCGATCTTGGCGAGAATCTCCTTCACTTCCATGCGGCCGGAAGCGAATACCTCGCCGTTCAGGTAGATGCTCGGCACGGCCATGACCTGGCGACGCTCGACTTCTTCCTGGAACAGCGCACCGTCGATGGAGACGTTGCGGATATTGGGGTTCAGCACTGCCATCAGGTTCAGCGCCTGGACCACGTCCGGGCAGTTCTGGCAGCTCAGCGAGAAATAGGTCTCGAACTCGAAGCGGCCTTCGATGGCCTTGATCTGGGCGATGGTATCGGCGTCCAGCTTCGACGGGTGGCCACCGACCTGCAGCAGCGCCAGCACCAGCGAGGTGAACTCATGGCCCGTGGGGATGCCGGCGAAGGCGACGCCGGTGTCTTCGCCCGGACGATTCAGGGCGAACGAAGGACGACGGGCATCGCTGCCATCGGTCTTCAGGGTGATCTTGTCGGTCAGGCCGACGATGTCGTTGAGCAGGCCAAGCAGCTCCTGGGATTTCGCGCTGTCATCGAGGGACGCGACGATCTCGAACGGCTGGGTGACCTTTTCCAGGTAGGCCTTCAACTGGGCTTTAAGATTGGCGTCCAACATGGCGAACAGTCCTCAGAAACAAAAAATTCGGGCAATAAAATGCCCGGACGGATCGCGCCCGGGCATCGGGCACCACAAGGGCCGGTGATGGCCCAAACAGCGCAGGTAGCAAGTGCAAAACGGGTTTCAGAGCGTCGCGAGCGACGGCCAGGCAAGGCGTAATCCGATGAGGGCGCGGAATGTACCGACGTACATCACAAGCCCGAGTCCGATTACCCCGCTGCCTGGCCGAGCGCAGCAGCTCTGAAGCCGTTCTTAGATCTTGCCGACCAGGTCCAGCGAAGGAGCCAGAGTGGCTTCGCCTTCTTTCCACTTGGCCGGGCAAACCTGACCCGGGTTGGCGGCGGTGTACTGAGCGGCCTTCAGCTTGCGCAGGGTCTCGGACACGTCACGGGCGATTTCGTTGGAGTGGATTTCCAGGGTCTTGATCTGGCCTTCCGGGTTGATGATGAAGGTGCCGCGCAGCGCCAGGCCTTCTTCCGGAATGTGCACGCCGAAGGCGTTGGTCAGCTGGTGGGTCGGGTCACCGATCAGCGGGAACTGAGCCTTGCCAACGGCCGGCGAAGTTTCGTGCCAGACCTTGTGCGAGAAGTGAGTGTCGGTGGTCACGATGTAAACCTCGGCACCCGCCTTCTGGAACTCGGCGTAGTTGTTGGCGGCGTCTTCGATCTCGGTCGGGCAGTTGAAGGTGAAGGCAGCCGGCATGAAGATCAGCACGGACCACTTGCCCTGCAGGGACTGCTCGGTCACTTCGACGAACTCACCAGCGTGGAAAGCGTTGACCTTGAACGGTTGAACTTGAGTATTGATGAGGGACATCTCTGACTCCTTCTGAGGTTTCTGTGAGGGTTGAAAATTTACGGTTGCTATCTTAGCTACCTAACGGAAAAAAGCTTATTGATTACGGCCATGATATCGATTGATTGCACCAATCGATAACGAAGCCCGCGCCAGACGCAGGCTGCAGCCCTGGCTCAGGCCAGGTCGGGATCAATCAATAGCGCCAGTTTACCTGCGACTTGGTTACCAGCGAGTGTCTCGAACGCCACTTCGCTGTCTTCGATCGCAAAAGTGCGCTCCAGTTGCGGCTGCAATCGGCCTTCGGCGAACAGCGGCCAGACCTGCTGCTGCAGGTCATGCAACAGATCCGCCTTGAACTGATCGTCGCGGTTGCGCAGGGTCGAACCGATCAGCTGGATGCGCTTGCCCAGCACCTGCGCCAGGTCCAGCTTGGCCTCGCGCCCGCCCATCAGGCCGATGTTGATCCAGCGCCCGTCACGCGCCAGCAGCTCCAGGTTGAGGGCCGCGTACTGGCCACCGACCGGGTCGAGGATCACGTCGAACGGCCCGAAATCGCTGAGCGCCTGAAGATCCTCGCCACGCAGCGCGCCGCCCTGGGCGCCGAGCCCTTCGCAGTAGGCCAGCCGCTCGGCGGAGCCGACGCTGACCCAGCAGGGGTTGCCGAACGCCTTGCACAGCTGGATCGCCGCCGAGCCCACACCACTGGCACCGGCATGCAGCAGAACCTTCTCGCCAGGATGCAGCGCGCCGAGCTGAAACAGGTTGAGCCAGGCCGTGGCATACACCTCGGGGACCACGGCGGCCTCGACCAGGCTGAGGCCCTCGGGCACCGACATGGCATGGCGTGCATCGACCACCACCTCTTCGGCCATACCGCCGCCCGCCAGCAGGCAGCAGACCCGATCCCCCACCTGCCAGGCGCTGCCGGCGCCCACTTCGGTGACCACGCCGGAACACTCCAGGCCCAGAGCCTGGCTGGCCCCCGGCGGTGGCGGGTAGAGCCCCGCGCGCTGCAGCAGATCGGCCCGATTGAGCCCTGCGGCGGCGACCTTCACTCGAATCTGCCCCGCGTCGCAGGCCTGGGTGGGTTGTTCCAACCACTCCGCACGCCCTTCGACGCCTTGCAATGCCTTCATGCTGCCTCCATAGTGCAAGTGAAACGAGCCTCGCGCCTTGCGCGAGGCTTTCGTCTAGCGCCAACGGAACCTGGCGCCCTCAGATACGGCCTAATATGCGTTATCACCTGCCACTACGTCGAATCCGCATGAAACGCTCTCTAGCAAGTACCGCCCTCGCCCTAGTACTCGGCTTCAGTGCCCTGCCGCTGGCGGCCAAGACCACTCCAGCGACCAGCTGGGACTACCTGCAGCCGGACCGCGATCAGGTGATTGCCAGTCTCAACGTCGTGGAGCTGCTCAAGCGCCACCACTACAACAAGCCGCCGCTCAACGACGAGCGCTCGATCAAGATCTACGACAACTACCTGAAGTTGCTCGATCCATCGCGCAGCTACTTCATGGCGTCGGACATCGCCGAATTCAACCAGTGGCGCAACCAGTTCGACGACCTGCTCAAGAGCGGCAACCTCGAACCGGGCTTCGCCATCTACCGCCGGCACCTGACGCGCCTGCAGGAGCGCCTCGACTTCGCCCTGGCCGAGCTGGCCAAGGGTGTCGACAAGATCGACTTCAGCGTCGACGAGGACCTGCAGGTCGACCGTGAGAAAGCGCCCTGGGCGAAGGACCGTGCCGAGCTCGACGATCTGTGGCGCAAGCGCGTCAAGGATGAAGTGCTGCGACTGAAGATCGCCGGCAAGGAAACCAAGGACATCCAGGAGCTGCTGACCAAGCGCTACAAGAACCAGCTCAAGCGCCTCGAGCAGACCCGTGGCGAGGATGTGTTCCAGGCCTACATCAACGCCTTCGCCACCACCTACGACCCGCACACCACGTACCTGTCGCCGGACAACGCGGAAAACTTCGATATCAACATGAGCCTCTCGCTCGAAGGTATCGGCGCCGTGCTGCAGAGCGACAACGAGCACGTCAAGGTGGTGCGCCTGGTGCCCGCCGGCCCGGCGGAGAAGAGCAAGCAGATCGCACCGGCCGACAAGATCGTCGGTGTCGCCCAGGGCAACGACGAGATGGTCGACGTGATCGGCTGGCGTCTGGACGAAGTGGTCAAGCTGATTCGTGGCCCGAAAGGCTCCACGGTACGCCTGGAAGTCATTCCGGCCAGCAACCCGCCGACCGACCAGACCAGCAAGGTGGTCACCATCACCCGCGAGGCGGTGAAGCTCGAAGAGCAGGCGGCGAAGAAGAAGGTCCTGCACCTCAAGCAGGATGGCCGCGACTACAAGCTCGGGGTGATCGAACTGCCGGCCTTCTACCTCGACTTCAAGGCCTTCCGCGCGGGCGACCCCAACTACAAGAGCACCACGCGTGACGTGAAACAGCTGATCGACGAGCTGCGTGCCGAGAAGGTCGACGGCCTGGTCATCGACCTGCGCAACAACGGTGGCGGCTCCCTGCAGGAAGCCACCGAGCTGACCAGCCTGTTCATCGAGCAGGGCCCGACCGTACTGGTACGCAACGCCGATGGCCGCGTCGACGTGCTGGCGGACGAGAACAAGGGCATCTACTACAACGGCCCCCTGGCCGTACTGGTCAATCGCCTCTCCGCCTCTGCCTCGGAGATCTTCGCCGGTGCCATGCAGGACTATCACCGCGCGCTGATCCTCGGCGGCCAGACCTTCGGCAAGGGCACGGTGCAGACCATCCAGCCGCTCAATCACGGCGAACTGAAGCTGACCCTGGCCAAGTTCTACCGTGTATCGGGGCAGAGCACCCAGCACCAGGGTGTACTGCCGGACATCGCCTACCCCGATGTGATGCACACCAAGGACATCGGTGAGAGCGCCCTGCCCGCCGCCATGCCCTGGGACAGCATCCGCCCGGCGATCAAGCCGGAGCTGGACCCGATCAAACCGTTCCTCACCCAGCTGCAGAGCAAGCACGACCAGCGCACCGCGCAGGACCCGGACTTCCTCTTCACCCGCGCCAGCATCGACCTGTCGAAGCAGCTGATGGCCGAAACCACCGTCAGCCTCAACGAAGTCAAACGCCGTGCGCAGCAGGCCGCCATCGAGGCCAAGCAGCTCAAGCTGGAGAACGACCGTCGCGTGGCCAAGGGTGAGAAGCCTCTCGCGGAGCTGGCCAAGGAAGACGAAGACGCCCTGCCCGTGGAAGACAAGGGCAAGCCGGAAGACGACGCGTACCTGTCCGAGTCCGGCCACATCCTCATCGACTACCTGAGCCTGAACCCGTCCCTGGCCATCCATTGATCAGGGATTAGGGAACGTCATCAAATTGTCATCGAACTGTCGTGAAATGCAGGGGCCGGCTAAAAAGCCGGCCTCTTCGTTTCCGGCAGATCGAGAACACCATGACCGTCACCGAGCAGTTGAGCGCCTTGGGGAACATCCTCGCTCACGGCGACCTCAGTAGCCTGTTCCAGCCCATCGTCTCGCTTTCCGAGCAGCGCATCCTCGGCTACGAGGCGCTGACCCGTGGCCCGTCCAACAGCCCGCTGCACTCGCCCTTGACCCTGTTCGCCGTCGCCCGCCATGCCGGCCGCCTGAGCGAGCTGGAAATGGCCTGTCGCAAGAGCGCGTGCCGGGGTTTCAGCGCGCTGGGGCTGGAGGGCAAGCTGTTCCTCAACGTATCTCCCGAATCGCTGCTCGACCCCAGCCACCAGCCCGGGCGTACCCTGAAGCTGCTGCAGACCTTCGGCATACCGCCCAGCCAGGTGGTGATCGAACTCACCGAGCAGTCGCCGACCGAAGACTTCGCGCTGCTCGACAATGCCCTGCACCACTACCGCGCCATGGGCTTCTCCATCGCCCTGGACGACCTTGGCGCCGGCTATTCCAGCCTGCGCCTGTGGTCCGAGCTGCGCCCGGACTACGTGAAGATCGACCGCCACTTCATCGACGGCATCCACCAGGACGCGGTGAAGCGCGAGTTCGTCGGCTCGATCCTGAAGATGGCCGAGGCCTCGCGCGCGCAGGTCATCGCCGAGGGCATCGAGCTGACCGAAGAGCTGACCGTACTGGCCGAGATGGGGGTCGATCTGGTGCAGGGCTACCTGCTGAGCAGGCCGCAGGAGAAACCGCCACGGGACGCCCGCCAGTTGCTGCCACAGCTGCAGAGCACGCAGCACAGCAGCCTCAACGAGGACAACCATGACCTCAGCGCCCTGCTCAACGAGCAGCCCGCCGTCGACCAGCGCACCGCCATCGCCGAGGTGCTGGATCTGTTTCGTGCCCAGGCCAATCTGAACTCACTGGCGGTGCTCGACGAGCAGCAACAGCCGGTAGGTATCGTGCACCGCCATTCGCTCTCCGAAGCGCTGCTGAAGCCGTTCGCGACCGACCTGTTCGCGCGCAAACCGATCAGCCGCCTGATGAGCCAGGACTTTCTCGCGGTGGAACTGAAGCAATCGCTGCAGAAGGTCAGCCGCCTGCTCACCAGCCGCGCGCGGCAGCGCATCGAAGAGGACTTCATCATCATCCAGGGCGGCCGCTACCTCGGCCTGGGGCGGGTGATCGACGTGCTCAAGCTGATCACCGAACAGAAGCTGCAGCAGGCGCGTCATGCCAACCCGCTGACCCTGCTACCGGGCAACGTGCCCATCCAACAGTGCCTGAGCCGGCTGCTGCAACAACAGCGGGAAGCGGCGGTGTGCTATGTCGACATCGACAGCTTCAAGCCCTTCAACGACCTCTACGGCTACGCCAAGGGCGACGAGGTCCTGCTGTGCCTGGCACAGTGCCTGAACGAGCGGGTGGACCCGGCGCGCGATTTCGTCGGTCATATCGGGGGCGATGATTTCATGCTGGTGCTCGGCTCGACCGACTGGCGCGAAAAGCTCGGTCGCCTGATCGAGGACTTCCAGAGCCAGTGCCGCCGCTTCTACCGCGAAGAACACCTGCAGGCCGGCTGTTTCGTCGCCCACAACCGTCACGGCCAGCGCCAGGAATACGCCCTGCTGTCGCTGTCCATCGGCGTGGTGCACGTGAGCAAGGAAGACTGCCTGCAGCTCGACGCCTCGCGCCTGGCGGAACTCGCCTCCGAAGCCAAGCGCCACGCCAAGGCTGTGCCCGGCTACAGCCTGCACATCCTCGCCGGATCAGCCAGCTGAAGCCTGCGTCTCCTGCGCCAGCGCGGCATGGTGCTCGGCCAGGGCCCGATCAGGCGTGACGCCCGGTGCGCCGTCGAGATACACCTGGCTCAGGCGCCGCGCCGCCAGCGGATGGCCAGCCGCCAGCGCCATCTCCCACCAGCGCACCGCCTGCACACCGTCCGGCGCCTGTCGCGTGTCACCCTGCAACGCCTGTACACCCAGCTGATAAGCGGCCTTGCCGTCGCCGCCGCTGGCAGCCAGGCGCAACAGCCTCAGCCCCTCCTCGCGCGCACCGAGGCCCTGACCGCGAAACAGCAAGATATGCCCGTAGAAGCTTTGCGCCGGGGTATCGCCCAGGTTGGCCATGCGCCCGTACTGGCCCTGCATCCACTGCCAAAGACGCGGCTGGCGCAACGTCCACGACCAGTGAAACAGGCGCCGGGCCAACCAGTAGCCCAGGCGCGCGCGCACCTGCCAGAGCAGCCTAGACATCGACGGGATAGTCGAATTCGAACACCCGGACCACCTCTGCGGCATGCCAGGATGCGGCCGCCACACCATCGGAGGCTCCGCTGAAGCGCCCCAGGCGCATCACGCAGTCGAAGAAGCCGGTACGCGGCAGACGGCTGGCCCCCTGGCTGATGACCAGCGCGCTGCGCAGTGGCCGTTCGGCACGGGCATCCAGCGCCGCCAGATGCTCCAGTGCTGCGGTCAGGGTCTGCATGGCCGGTGTCGGCAGGTCGAGGCGCTCGATCAGCGCCCGGTAGGTAAGCAGATGGCGCTGCCGGCGCGCATCATCGAGTTCGTCAAGCAACGCCTGCCAGTGTTGGCGACTGATACGTACGCTCAAGACCAGCCCTCCAACCCCAGCGACCATGCCAGGGAGCGCAGGATGGCCGCATCCGGTTGACGCTCGCCACGCTCGATCATCGCCAGATAGTGCGGGCTGATACCGACACTGCGCGCCAGCGCCTCGGCCGTCAGTCCCTTGCCTTCACGCAGTGCCCGCAGTTGATCGAGCCCGGGTCTCACGGCCTCCGGATCAGGCTGTTCGCGACCAGATTCGACGGCAGGCTGGTGTCCTGCGGCCTGCAGCAGGGCCTGATAATCGGCCCAGGGCAGTACCGCGTACTCCGGCTCACCATCGCGGGCAATGATTTGCACACTCATGAGTCTCTCCGTTGGAAAGCAGGACCGATGGCCTCGATCCTTTCCTTGCAAGCGGCCATCTTAACAGGGCCAAGCCGCCTGGGGCGTGATCCGTGCAGGCACTCCACGCAGCGCGCCGCGTCTCGCCGCACAGGCGCCCGCGATCAGGAATGCAACGGCTCGGCCGGCAGGTGCTCGATGAGCGCCAGCTTCTCCGGGGCCTGCCTGGCACGCCAGGCCTTGAATGCCTCGAGTTCCCCCTGCCAGGTGCGCATCACCCAGGCCAGCACGGCCAGGTCATCGACGAAACCCACCCCCACCAGCCAGTCGGGAATGGCGTCCAGCGGGGTGATGAAATACAGCAGCGCGGCGACCACCATCAGCAACGCCTGGCGGCTGATCTGCCGGTATTCCCCCTTGAACCAGGCCAGGCTCAGCGCGCGCAACAGCTGCAGGTCATCCTTCAGCGCGGCGAAGCGCTGGCCCTGCGGGGTGCGCTTGTCACCCAGCGCGCGCAGCAACTCAGGCAGCCGCCCCTCACGAAGAAAACGGGCCGCCAGCGGCAGGTAACGCGTCAGTTTCCACGGGGTTTTCATAGGACCTCCTCGGCAAGCCAGGCGCTGCCTGGGCTTGCTTCGCTTATCCACCGAAGCTGTGGATAAATCTGTGCAAAGACTTTCGACAAGTTTATCAAAGCCCCGTGGCATGGGGCCTGGACTCAGATCGGGCATTTTTTATACAGCCCATAAAATCCATGAAAATCAACGAGTTGCCGATTGACATGAACAGCTTGCAAGGGTAGCGCACGCTTGTTAGGAACCTTTCCCACAATGTGCATAAGCGTAACACTGCAGGTGCCAGCCAAGGCCCGGAAACGACAACGCCCCGTCAAGACGGGGCGTTGTCATGAAGCCATGCAGTGTTACTGCGCTGCCGGCTCGGCTGGCTCAGCCGGTTCTGCCGCCTGATCCTTGATACCGATCAGCTCCAGGTCGAACACCAGCACCGCGTTGGCCGGAATGGCCGGGGACGGGCTCTGCTCGCCATAGGCCAACTCGCTGGGGATGTACAGTTTGTACTTCTCACCCACGTGCATCAGCTGCAGACCTTCGACCCAACCCGGGATCACGCCGCCGACCGGCAGGTCGATGGGGCTGCCACGTGCGACGGAGCTGTCGAAGACGCTGCCATCGGTCAGCTTGCCCTCGTAGTGAACGGTCACCACGTCGCTTTCCTTCGGCTGCGCGCCGTCGGTCTTCTTGATCACTTCGTATTGCAGGCCGGACGGCGTGGTCACGACGCCTTCACGCTTGCCGTTCTCTTCGAGGAATTTCTTGCCGGCTTCGGCCGCTTCCTTGTTCAGCGCGGTCATGCGCTCTTGCGCACGGTTCTGCAGGAAGGAGAAGGCCTCGATCATGTCCTCGTCCTTGATGCGCGGCTCCTTCTTCGCCAGCGCGTCTTCGATGCCCTGGGCGACGGCCTTGGAATCCAGATCGTCCATGCCTTCCTCGGACAGACTGCGACCCATGTTCAGGCCGATGCCGTAGGAGGCTTTCTGCGCGGGGCTCTTGAGTTCGACTTCGCTGGTTTGCGAATCGCAACCGGCAAGCACCAGGCCCACCAGGGCAACCGCTGCCGCCAAACGATGCTGTTTCATGCTTGTTCCTTGTAGATGCGCCCGAAGGCCGTCGTGTGAAAGCGCGAGCTTAGCAGTACGCCACGATCACTGGCTACGGCATAGGAGCCGTGCAATGCCCATAAGTTCAAGCAAACAAAGGATTTTTTCGAAGAGATTCGGCGAACGCCGAAGCGTTGTCACAGGAGGGGATGAAGCGAGGAGAAGAATGGCGCAGCGGACGGGACTCGAACCCGCGACCCCCGGCGTGACAGGCCGGTATTCTAACCGACTGAACTACCGCTG
>NZ_SUKD01000034.1:0-12541 GCF_013357275.1 Pseudomonas sp. BMW13
ACTGGAAGAGCAGTTCAAGGCCGTGCGCGCCAACCCGCGCAAGATGAGCTTCGCCGAGGTCTACCAGGGCCTGCAGACCGGCGTGGTCAACGGCACCGAGAACACCTGGTCGAACTACTACAGCCAGAAGGTGCACGAGGTGCAGAAGTACATGACCGAGTCCGATCACGGCCTGATCGACTACATGGTGATCACCAACACCCAGTTCTGGAAAGGGCTGCCGGCCGATGTGCGCAGCGAGCTGGAGAAGGTCATGGCCGAAGTGTCCGTCGAGGTGAACAAGCAGGCCGATGCGCTCAACCAGAGTGCCAAGCAGGACATCGCCAAGGCCGGTACCACCGAGATCATCGAACTGACCCCGCAGCAGCGCGCCGAATGGCGTGAAGCGATGCGCCCGGTGTGGAAGAAGTTCGAGAAGGAAATCGGTGCCGAGCTGATCGAGGCGGCGGAGAAATCCAACCAGGGTTGATGGTCTGTCTGAAACACGAACGCCCGGCACGAGCCGGGCGTTTGCGTTATCGGGTATCAGCCCTGGTCGATGCCCTGCATCCAGCCCAGGCCGTCCTCCGTGCGGCCACGCGGCTGGTACTCGCAACCTACCCAGCCGGTGTAGCCGCAGTCATCGAGCAGCTGGAACAGAAACGGGTAGTTGATCTCGCCGCTGTCGGGTTCATGGCGATCCGGAACGCCTGCGATCTGCACGTGGCCGATGGTCGCCTGGTAGCGCTTGAACGTCGTGGCCAGATCGCCCTCCATGATCTGCGCGTGAAAGAAATCCATCTGCACCCTGAGGTTGGCGAGCCCCAGTTCGCTGACCAGCGCATGGGCTTCGGCCTGATGGTTGAGGACGTAGTGGGGGATGCTGCGATTGTTGATCGGCTCCACCAGCAGCATCAGGTCATGGGCATGCAGCCTTTCCCCGACATAGCGCAGGTTCTCGCGGTAGCAGTCCAGTGCAGCGGGGCGTTGCCCCGGATCGGCCAGCAGCCCGGCCATGGCATGCAGGCGTGTGCAGCCCAGCGCCAGGGCATAGTCGATGGCCAGATCCACGCTGGCGCGAAACTCGGCCTGTCGCCCAGGCACGGCGGCCAGGCCGCGTTCGCCATTGGCGAAGTCGCCGGGCGGCAGGTTGAACAGCACCTGGGTCAGGTCGTGGCGGTGCAGTTCCTCGGCCAGTCGTTGTGCCGGGAAATCATAGGGAAAGAGGAACTCCACGCCCTTGAAGCCGGCCTCGGCCGCACGGGCAAAGCGCTCGAGAAAAGGGACGTCGGTGAACAGCATGCTGAGGTTTGCAGCGAATCTGGGCATGAGTCGATCTCACCAGCGGGCGCCGAAGGTCTGGCGCAGTTCTTCGATCTGCTCGTCGTCGAGCAGGCGGACCGGCTGCTGGCGCAGCAGGAGGTAGAGCTTGGCCGTCTCTTCCAGCTCTTCGATGGCGTAGGCAGCCGCCTCCAGATTCTTGCCCGCTACCACCGGGCCGTGGTTGGCCAGCAGCACGGCGCTGTGGTTGCCGGCCAGCCCCCTGATGGCGTCGCCCAGCCTGGGGTCGCCGGGGCGGTGGTAGGGAATCAGCGGGAGACGTCCCACGCGCATGACGAAGTAGGGGGTCAGCGGTGGCAGGCAGGAGCTGGCGTCGAGGCAGTCCAGGCAGGACACCGCCGCCGAGTGAGTGCAGTGCAGGTGCACGATGGCCCCCGAGTCGTCGCTGCCTTCATACATGGCGCGGTGCAGGAACGCTTCCTTGGAGGCGGGCTTGCCCGAGAGATGGCGGCCGTCCCAGCTCAGCTTGGCGATGTCCGCAGGGTCGAGGCTACCCAGGCAGGCATTGGTCGGGGTCAGCAGCCAGCCGTCGTCGAGGCGTGCGCTTATGTTGCCCGAAGAGCCCGGACTGAGACCGCGTTCGTGCAGGGAGCGGCCAATGTTCGCGATGTCCTCGCGCAGGCGGTTTTCGTCGGTCATGGCAGAAGCTCCCAGGCCTTGAGCATGAAGTCGTCGCTGCCGAAGTTGCCCGACTTGAGGGCAAGGCTCAGCGGTAGCTGGCGCTGGTCGAGCGCCTGTGTCCAGGGCACGCCGGGGTCGATGCTCGGGCCGATGTGCAGCCCTTCGATCTGCAGTGCCTCAACCACGGCACCAGAGGTTTCCCCGCCTGCCACCAGAAGCTGGCCGAAGCCCTGCGTGGTGACCAGCTGTTGCGCGATGCGGGCCAGCGCCGACTCGATACGTGCGCCGCTCTGTTCGACGCCATAGTGCATCTGGATGCGTTGAAGCTCATGCGCCGGGCTGCTGGCATAGATCAGCAGCGTGGCGTCGAGGTCCTGTCGTCTGCACCAGTCAAGCGCCTCCGCCACCACCACGTCGCCGCGCTGCATCAGCGCTTCGGCATCGAGACGCAGGGCCGGATAACGGGCCTTGGCCTGCTCCAGCTGGGACAGCGTTGCCCTGGAGCAACTGCCAGAGAGGATGACGCGCCGGCCCTGGGCAGGGCGCAGTGCAGCGGCATCGGTCGAGATGTTCAGGCGGCCCGAGGCCTGCCAGGCGGCTGCCAGGCCTTTGGCCAGACCGGAGCCGGCGGTGACCAGCGGCAGCGCCGAACAGAGGCTGCCGAGCGTCAGCAGGTCCTGATCATCGAGGGTGTCGCAGACGGCGATGCCGACCCCCTGACGCTGAAGCGCCTGCAGGCGTGCCTGCGCCCGCTCCACACCGCCATGCAGGGCGCGGTAGTCCAGCAGGCCGACGCTATGCCGGGTTTGCGCCTGTAGCACACGCAGCAGATTGGCGTCTTTCATGGGGGTCAGGGGGTGATCCTGCATGCCGCTTTCGTTCAGTGGCACGTCGTTGGCGAAGAGGTAGCCGTTGAACACGCAGCGGCGATTCTCGGGAAAGGCCGGACAGGCGATGGTGAAACGGCTGTCGAGCGCTTCCAGCAGGGCGTCGGTGACCGGACCGATATTGCCCTGCGCCGTGGAGTCGAAGGTCGAGCAGTACTTGAAGTAGAACTGCTCGCAGCCCTGGGCGCGCAGCCATTGCAGCGCGTGCAGCGACTGTTGCACGGCCTCGCGGGCCGGCAGAGTTCGCGACTTGAGGGCGATCACCACGGCCTGGACATCGCCGAGCGGCAAGGCCTGAGTGGGAACGCCAATGGTCTGAATGGTCTTCACGCCGCCACGTACCAGCATGCTGGCGAGGTCGGTCGCGCCGGTGAAGTCGTCGGCGATGCAGCCTACTAGCAATGCCATGCTCAGCCCTCCGCGCGCTGGCTGGGCAAGTCGATGCCCGGGAATATCTTGGCGACGGCGATGTCGTCCTCGCGGCCAAAGCCGGAGGCACTGGCCTGCTTGAACATCTGGTGTGCGGTGGCGGTGAGCGGCAGGGGGAACACGTCCTGCTGGGCGCTGTCGAGCACCAGCCCCAGATCCTTGACGAAAATGTTCACGGCCGAGCGTGGGCTGTAGTCACCGGCCAGCAGGTGCGGTACCCGGTTCTCGAACATCCAGGAGTTGCCGGCGCTGTGGCTGATGACTTCGAACAACGCCTGCGCATCGCAGCCCTGGCGGATGCCGTAGGCCATGGCCTCCGCTGCTGCGGCGATGTGCACGCCGGCGAGCAGCTGGTTGACCAGTTTGATCTGCGAGCCCTGGCCCGCCTGATCGCCGAGTCGGTAGACCTTCGCTGCAACGGCATCGAGGCCTGCTTCGGCAGCGGCAAAGGCACTGTCGGGGCCGGAGGCCATGATGGTCAGTCCACCCATGGCGGCGCGCTGGGCCCCTCCGGATATGGGCGCGTCGAGCATCTGGACGTCCTGCTCGGCCAGACGCGCGGCAATCTCCCTGGCCCTGCTGGCGGCAACCGTGGCACACAGCAGCACGACGCTGCCTGGGCGAAGGTGCTTGCCGATGCCCTGTTCGCCGAACAGTACCTCGCTGGCCTGATCGGCGTTGACTACCACGATGAACAGCAGGTCGCTGCGTGCGGCCTGTTCGGCCAGCGGTCGCAGCGGCTGGCCCGTCTGCTCGGCGAACTGCGCCGTGACGTCTTCGCGAACGTCATGCCCCCAGACGGGCAGGCCGGCCCGAAGGAGTGAACGGGCCATGCCCAGGCCCATTGAGCCAAGGCCGATGACACCGCAGTAAGGCTGAGCACTATTCATCTGTGATACCTCTTGTTGTTGTAAGGAATCAGCTGTCGTCAAGCAGCGCCTTCGCGCCCCGCAGGCGCTGTTCTGCGTTGATCAGGTGGCGGCTGGTCGCCAGGCCTGCAGCCTGCGGATCCCCCGAACTGATCGCCTGCAGGATGGCGCGGTGTTCATCGTCCACCTGGCTCATGTAGGGAGGGTGCTTGGCTTCGTTGCGCCGGGTGACGCTGATGGCCCGGTAGAGCAACTGGTGCAGGAAGTCGACGGTGGCGACGAAATGCTCGTTGCCCGTGGCGACGACGATGGTTCGGTGAAAGGCGAGGTCTTCACGCACGCCGTCCTCGCCGCGCTCGACGGCGTCTTCCAGTTCTTCCAGCGCATTGCGTATCGCCCGGATGGCGGCCTTGTCGCCACGCTTGGCTGCCAGTTCGGCGGCCTTGATCTCCAGCGCACTGCGGATCTCGAGGATCTCGCTGACTGACTGGGTGTTGGCCTGAGGCGTATTCAGGCGCAGCGCAATGGTCGGATTCGGGTTGACGTAGGTGCCGCTGCCCTGACGTGAAGCCACCAGCTCCTCGCGCTTGAGCATGGAGATGGCTTCACGCACGACGGTGCGGCTGACCCCGTACTGAGTGCACAGGCTCTGTTCGGTGGGTAGACGGCTGCCTGCCTGCAGGCTGCCGTTCTGGATGGCTTGCGCCAGGCCTCGAGCAACGCGCTCGGCGAGTTTCGGCGTGGGTTCGCTCAGTGGTTGCACGGTTTTTCTCCGCAAAGAGGGGTAAGGGGGAAGTTTCCCATTTCCCGTCCCGGCTTGCGCTGACAATAAATTCATAATACAACATGACAAGTTCTCGTGAAGCGCTTTTCCAACAAAAAATATCGATGCCGGCGTGGCGTCGTTTCCAAAAAAGGGTAAGCACATGAACATCGTCGTCACTGGCGGAGCCGGGTTTCTCGGCCAGCGCCTCATCCATGCACTCCTGCAATCGGCCGCCAGCGACCTGCTGCCGGCTCATGCCCGTATCGTTTCCCTGGATCGGGTGGCCTGTCCGCTGGCAGACCCGCGTCTGCTATCGCGGGTCGGTGACGTGGCGGACAGCGCGCTGCTGGACGAGCTGATCGATAACGAGACGGTCCTGGTGTTCCATCTGGCTGCGGTGGTAAGCGGGCAGGCCGAGGCGGATTTCGACCTGGGCATGCGCGTCAATCTGGACGCCACTCGGGCGTTGCTGGAGGCCTGCCGGCAACGTGCTCGGGCGCCGAAGCTGGTGTTCGCGAGCTCCCTGGCGGTGTTCGGTGGCGAGCTGCCGGAGCGGGTCGGCGAGTCGCAGGCGACGATGCCGCAATCCTCCTATGGCGCTCAGAAGGCCATTGGCGAGTTGCTGGTCGCCGAGTATTCGCGCAAGGGTTTCATCGATGGGCGCATCTGCCGCCTGCCCACCATCTCGGTACGCCCCGGTGCGCCCAATGCGGCGGCATCATCCTTTGCCAGCGGCATCATTCGTGAGCCCCTGATGGGCTTGCCGAGCAACTGCCCGGTGCCGCTGGATACCCGTCTGTGGCTGTCTTCGCCGGAGCGGGTGATTGCCAATCTGCTGCATGCCGCACGCCTGGACGCCGCAGCGCTGGGGGCGCAGCGCACCCTCAACCTGCCGGGGATCAGCGTCACCGTCGAGCAGATGCTCGACAGTCTCGAACGCCTCGCCGGTGAGCCGGCGCGCGCACTGGTCACGCACCAGCACGACCCCCGCGTCGCCGCCATCGTCTGCAGCTGGCCAAGCGACTTCGATCTGCAGCGGGCGACTGCCCTGGGCTTCCAGGGGGATGTCGATTTCGACGCCGTGGTCGCCGCCCATCAACGCTGCCTGGAGGTGAATGCCGTCCGGTAGCACCCCGCGTCACCCATCCAAACAAGAATAAGAGGGTTCCTTCATGACAGACTCAATCGCGGTCTCCGGACCACAACTGATGGTGGGCCTGGTGCTGGCCATCGTGGTGCTCATCTTCCTGGTGCTGCGCACGCGCATTCATGCGTTGCTGGCGTTGGTCACCGCTGCCTCCATCGCTGGCCTGGTAGGCGGCATGGCCCCTGATGCGCTGGTGAAAACCATCACCAGCGGCTTCGGTTCAACCCTCTCCACCATCGGCCTGGTCATCGGCTTCGGCGTGATGATGGGGCGCTTGCTGGAGGTGTCCGGTGCCGGTGAACGCATGGCCTACAGCATCATTGCCTGGCTGGGCGCCAAGCGTGAAGAGTGGGCCATGGCGATCACCGGCTATATCGTGTCGATACCGGTGTTCTGCGATTCCGCCTTCGTCATCCTCAACCCTCTGGCACGCGCACTGGCGCGCAACTCCGGCAAGTCGGTGCTGACGCTGGGTATCGCCCTGGCTGGCGGACTGATGCTCAGTCACCATGCCATTCCTCCGACGCCGGGACCGCTGGGCATCGCCGGTATCTTCGGGGTGGACATCGGGCTGATGATGTTCTGGGGCATGGTCTTCACCGTGCCGTCGCTTTTCGTCCTGATCGCCTATGCCAGGATCATGGGGCCTCGCATCGAGCGCATGATGCAGCATGATGTCGAGGTCGACCCGCGCGAGACCTACGAGGCGGTGATGAGTCGCGCCCGCGAGCGGGATGCCGAGTTGCCGCCGCTGTGGCTGTCGGTCCTGCCGATCGTGCTGCCGATCGTGCTGATCTTCGCCAACACGCTGATCGGCGTGCTGGCCCGTTACGGCGACGGGGCGATTGCCCAGAGCCTGCCGGGTCAGGTACTGACCTTCCTCGGTAATCCGGTGATCGCCGTAGGTCTGGGCGTGGTGGCTGCCATCTATGGGTTGGTGCCGCGCATGCCGCGCGAGCAACTGATTGGAGAAATGGAGAAGGGCGTCGAAAGCGCCGGCATCATCCTGCTCGTGACCGGTGCGGGTGGCGCTCTGGGGGCGGTGCTGCGCGAGAGCGGCGGTGGGCAGTACATGGGAGAGCTGGTGGCCTCGCTGCCGATGCCGGCGGTGCTGATTCCCTTCGTGATCGCCACACTGGTGCGCCTGATCCAGGGCAGCGGCACGGTGGCGATGATCACCGCCGCGTCGATATCCATGCCGATTCTGTCGACCATTGCCGATGTGAACATGGTGTTCGCCGCTCTGGCGGCCGCCATCGGTTCGATGGTCTTCGGCTACTTCAACGACAGCTTCTTCTGGGTGGTCAATCGCATGCTCGGTGTACGCCAGGCCAAGCACCAGATCCTCACCTGGTCGGTGCCGACGACGCTGTGCTGGTTCACTTCGCTGGTCACGTTGCTGCTGTTCAATGCCTTGCTCGGTTGAAGGCCGTTGTCGAGCACGGCTGCCTGGCAGTAGGCGTCAGTAGGGCCATCGCGGTTGCTGTCCTCCCGCAGGAGGACAGCGCGGCAAGCGCCCTGGGCGAGCCTCAGAGCCCGGCTTCCTGCATCCACTTCGGCTTGGGGTAGCGGCGGTCCGACTTGCCTGCCTTGAGGATGGCGCCGGGTACGTCGTGGCCGATCAGGCCGGGCAGGGTGGCGGCGGCTTCGAGCAGTGCGTCGAGGTTCACGCCGGTGTCCAGGCCCATACGCTGGAACATGTGCACCAGGTCCTCGGTGCAGATGTTGCCGCTGGCGCCCGGTGCGTAAGGGCAGCCGCCGAGGCCGCCGAGCGAGGCGTCGAAGCGGTCGATGCCGGCGTTCAGCGCTGCCAGTGCGTTGGCCAGGCCCATGCCTCGGGTGTTGTGGAAGTGCGCGGTGAACACGGCCTCGGGCCAGCGTTGCAGTGCCGCGCGGCAGATGCGCTCGACCTGCGCCGGGTCGGCCATGCCGGTGGTGTCGCACAGGGTCACGCCCTGCACGCCGATGTCCAGCAGGCGCTGGATCAGCGTCTGCACGCGGCTCTCCGCCACCTCGCCTTCGAACGGGCAACCGAAGGTGGTCGACAGCGAGGCGTTGATGAACACGCCGCTGCCACGGGTGACTTCGATGATTTCGGCGAACTGTTGCAGCGATTGTTCCGGCGTCATGCGCAGGTTGGCCAGGCCGTGGGTGTCGCTGGCCGACATGACCAGGTTGATCTCGTCCACCGCGCACGACAGCGCGCGTTCGCAGCCCTTCACGTTGGGCACCAGCACGGTGTACTCGACACCGGCCACGCGCTGGATGCCGCGCATCACTTCTTCGGCGTCGCGCAGGTTGGGAATGGCCTTGGGCGAGGTGAAGGAGGTGACTTCGACCTTGGCCAGGCCGGTGTGGGAGATGCGGTCGATCAGGGCGATCTTGTCTTCGGTCGGGACGAAGGAGGCTTCGATCTGGAAGCCGTCGCGGGTGGCGACGTCCTGGATGTAGAGGCGTTTGCTCATGGGTAGATCCTTGCGGTATTGGCTGGCTGGGAGGCGCGCTTTCCATCCATTGCGGCGCTGACCGGCGGTGTCGTGGTTCTGGCGGACAAGCTTCGCGTTGTCCACCCTACGGGGCTTCGTCATTGCAATGAGCCGCGCCTGCGTAGGGTGGATGGCGCTTTTTCCATCCACCGCTGCGGTACCCGGCGGTGTCGTGGTTCTGGCGGACAAGCTTCGCGTTGTCCACCCTACGGGGCTTCGTCATTGCGATGAGCCGCGCCTGCGTAGGGTGGATGGCGCTTCTTCCATCCACCACTGCGGTGTCCGGTGTTGGCGTGGGTTTGTGTGGACAAGCTTCGCGTTGTCCACCCTACGGGTGCCGTGATCGCGGCTTTTGGGTGCTCAGATGATTCCGCGTTCGCGCAGGCCGGCGACCTGGGCCTCGCTGAGGCCGAGGCCGGCGAGGACGTCATCGGTGTGCTCGCCCAGCTGTGGGCCACCATTGCCGATGCGTCCTGGCGTGCGGCTGAGCTTGGGCAGCACCCCCGGCACTCGCAGCGGGCCGGCGCTGGTCTGCACCTGCTCGATCATCTGCCGCGCCAGGTAGTGCGGGTCCTGCACGATGTCGGCGGCGGTGTAGGGATAGCCGGCCGGTACGCGGGCCCCCTTGAGCGCTTCGATCACTTCGTCACGGCCACGCTGGGCGGTCCATTCGGCGATGGCGTTGTCGATCAGTTCGGCGTGCTGGCTGCGCCCATCGTTCTGCGCCAGGCGCGGGTCGTTGCCCAGGTCGTCGCGGCCGATCAGGCTCATCAGGCGCTTGTAGATGCTGTCGCCGTTGCCGGCGATCAGCACGTAGCTGCCGTCGTTGCACGGGTAGGAGTTGGACGGCGTGATGCCGGGCAGGGCGCTGCCGGCCGGCTCGCGGATGTAGCCGAAGGCGTCGTATTCGGGGATCAGGCTTTCCATCATGGCGAACACCGATTCGTACAGCGCCACGTCGATCTCCTGGCCCTGGCCGCTGCGCGCACGCTCCTGCAGGGCCAGCAGCACGCCGATCACGCCGTACAGCGAGGACAGCGAATCGCCGATGCTGATGCCGACGCGCACGGGCGCCTGGCCGGGATAGCCGGAAAGGTGGCGCAGGCCGCCCATGGCCTCGCCGATCACGCCGAAGCCGGGCAGGTCGCGGTAGGGCCCGGTCTGCCCGTAGCCGGAAATGCGCAGCATGATCAGTTTCGGGTTGATGGCCTTCAGTGCGTCGTAGCCCAGGCCCCAGCCTTCCAGCGTGCCGGGGCGGAAGTTCTCCACCAGCACATCGGCTTCACTCACCAGTTGGCGGACGATGTCCTGTGCTTCGGCTTCCTTCAGGTTCAGCGTCAGCGAGCGCTTGTTGCGCGACTGCACGTGCCACCAGAGCGAGGTGCCATCCTTGATCTTGCGCCACTTGCGCAGCGGGTCACCGATGCCTGGCGGCTCGATCTTGATCACGTCGGCGCCGAATTCGCCGAGCAGCTTGCTGGCGAAGGGACCGGCGATGAGCTGGCCCATCTCGATCACCTTGAGCCCCTGCAGGGCCATGTTGCCGTTGTTGCTTTGAGTCATGGCTGCACCTGATTTGCCTGTGCGTTTCTTGTGGTGCGCAGAATGGCGCAGTGAGGCGACTCGGACAATTGCTCAATGGCCAAGCTAGGCTTCGCGGCTGACGAAGTGTCATGCTGTAAACCGGCTTTGCCATGGCGATATGGCCTGGCTGCTTCGCCAGGCACGAAACGGAGAATCCTCATGCGGCGTATCGATTTCGTTACCCTCAAGCTGTTCGTGGCCATCGCCGACGAGCGCAGCCTGACCCGCGCCGCCGAGCGCGAGCACCTGGCGCTGGCGGCGGTGAGCAAGCGCGTCAGCGACCTGGAGAGCCAGCTCGGCATCGCGCTGCTCTATCGCCAGCCCAAGGGCGTCGAGCTGACGCCGGCCGGCCACGCCCTGCTGCACCACGCACGCAACATGATGGACAACCTCGAGCAGCTCAACGCCGACCTCAGCGAGTTCAGCGAGGGGGTGAAGGGCCACGTGCGCATCCACGCCAATACCTCGGCGGTGATCGAGTTCCTGCCCGAGGACCTGGCCAGCTTCAGTCGCCACCACCCGCAGGTGAAGATCGACCTGGAGGAGCGGGTCAGCAGCGAGACCCTGCGTGCGGTGCGCGAGGGCCTCACCGACATCGGCATCTTCGCCGGGCATGTACCGGCCGATGACCTGCAGGTGTTCACCTACCGCCACGACCAGCTGGTGCTGGTCACCCCGCGCGACCATCCGCTGGCCGGGCGTGACGGCCTTCATCTGCGCGAAGCGGTGGGCTACGACTTCATCGGCCTGCAGCAGGACGCCTCGCTGCACAGCCTGCTGCAGCACTCGGCGCACAATCAGGGCATGGCATTGCGCCTGCGCATCCAGGTGCGCAGCTTCGAGGCCATCTGCCGGATGATCCACACCGGCATGGGCGTTGGCGTCCTGCCGGACCTGGCGGTACGCACCTATCTGCCGGCGCTCGATGTGCGGGTGATCCCGCTGCACGATCCCTGGGCCAGGCGTGAGCTGAAGGTGGCCGTACGCAATCAGGACAACCTTTCGCTGACCGCGAAGCAGATGCTCGACCACCTGCGCAACAGTGGATCGGCAGGGGATGATCTCGCGTTGCCTTCGTGAATGCCGAAGGCTCGGTTGTTCAAATGTGAATTTCAGCGCAGAGGAGGGCGGGGTAGAGTCCGGGCCAATCGAAGGGTTTTCGCCCTCGACGCTCAGACAAAAACAACAGGAGCTTTCCATGAAGTTTTCATTCGTTCGTCGCGGCCTGGCTGGCGTACTCGCCGGCTGTGCCCTGCTTGGCGCACTGTCGGCCCAGGCTGCCGATCCGATCTTGATCAAGTTCTCCCACATCACTGCCGACAGCACGCCGAAGGGGCAGGGCGCGCTGCTGTTCAAGAAGCTGGTGGACGAGCGCCTGGCCGGCAAGGTCAAGGTCGAGGTCTACGCCAACTCCTCGCTCTATGGCGACGGCAAGGAGATGGAAGCCCTGTTGCTCAACGAAGTGCAGATGCTGGCGCCGGCTCCGTCCAAGCTGGAGCAGTACACCAAGCAACTGCAGCTGTTCGATCTGATGTTCCTGTTCGACGACGTGGCAGCGGCGCAGCGCTTCCAGGCCTCGGACAAGGGCAAGGCGCTGCTCAAGTCGATGGAAGACAAGGGCATCACCGGCCTCGCCTACTGGCTCAACGGCATGCGCCAGCTGACCGCCAACAAGCCGCTGGTCGAGCCTGCTGACGCCCGTGGGCAGAAGTTCCGCGTGCAGCCGTCCGACCTGCAGGCGGCGCAGTACAGCGCCCTGCGCGCAGTGCCGCGCAAGATGGCCTTCGCCGAGATCTACCAGGGCCTGCAGACCGGCGTGGTCAATGCCCAGGACAACCCCTGGTCGAACATCTACTCGCAGAAGTACTTCGAGGTGCAGAAGTACATGACCGAGTCCAACCATGCGATCGGCAACTACGTACTGATCACCAACACCAAGTTCTGGAACGGTCTGCCGGCGGATATCCGCGGCGAGCTGGAGGCGATCGTCGACGAGGTCACCGTCGAGGTGAACAAGCAGGCCGAGGCGCTCAATGCCAAGGCGCGCCAGGGCATCCTGGACACCGGCAAGAGCGAGATCATCACCCTGACCCCCGAGCAGCGTGCCCAATGGCATGACGCCGTGCGCCCGGCGTGGAAGAAGTTCGAAGCCGACATCGGTGTGGACGTGATCGAGGCCGCGCAGGCCGCCAACCAGTAATTTCCCCCCAGAGCCACCCCGGGCCCACGCACCCGGGGTGGTTCGCCATTCAGCACCGCCTAAGGCGGTGTTTGCCAATGACGAATATCCCGCGGGCGCCCGGCTCGGTTAGATTCGTCCGACTCCTGACAATCACAACAACCTCGCGGAGATGCCATGAACGCCTTGCGGCGCGCCTGGGAGCACTTCGAGGAAGGCTTCATCGCCTTTCTTCTCGCTGCCATGACCCTGA
>NZ_SUKD01000035.1:0-59886 GCF_013357275.1 Pseudomonas sp. BMW13
AGTCATAAACACAGTCGTTTGCCTATCCCTTATGGTAAGGGGGAAACGGTGTCCTGTGTTTCAAGGGGCTCGTTCAGCCACAACGAAGCAAACAAAAAAAGCGAAGACAATCATCCTGGGCACCTAACGTTTGGTTCAGGGGCTGATTCTAGTTAGGTGAGCTTCTCTTACTCTGGCAGCCCCTCGACCTCCGGCACATCATTGATCGCTCGCTCCCAAGCCGCCTTGCTTGATGTGAAAATTTGCGCAGTCGGCAGCGCAGCAATTTCTGTGTCCAAACAGCCCGCAGGAACAACGAGCAGGTTTGTAAGCTGAGTGCTGGGCAATGCTGAGCCACACGACCTGCAAAAGCTTTTGCTGTGGCGGGTGCCTGGAAGCGTAAAGGAGGTCACAGAATCTACACCCGCCAGCCAGGTCAGTGTAGCTGACTGCGAAAACAGATTTGATGCATAAGCAGAGCCAGTGTCCTTTTGGCAGTGTTTACAGTGGCAGAGGTAAAAACTGTCGAAGTCTCCATGGATCTCAAATTTCACTGTGCTGCACAGGCAAGAGCCAACATGCTTAGTCATAGCTATCTCTTCTATGGTCTACATATTAATCCGGCATGACGTTTACTTAAGGCGCAGGTGTTAGCCCGTACCAGTGAGGGAAACAGACGGATTGAGCCGCTTGTTAGGCGTGCTCAACCGGTATTCAAGCCGCAAATCATAAGGAAGATTAATTGTGGCTTCCACAGGCCCAGCAAGACATGAAGTTGCCAGGATTGCTTTCCTTGCAATTCTTGCATAGCCACTCGGTTTCGCTTTGCGAGTAATTTGATTCTTGTTCGTATTGAAAGCGGCCGACAAGTTTGGCAGCAGTTTCAAACTGTTCGGGGTGTACCCAGAGTTCAGGATGAATGGGTTTGTTAAAGGAAATAAGCGAGCGAATGGAGCTCTGGTGTTCGTTTAGTATTTTTACGGTTATGCCATTGCTTTGCAGGTAGCTGGCTATCAGATTTACCTGGATAAGGCTGTCAGATTCCAATAGTTTACGCAAAATAAATGCCTGATGTCTGGTTATGGGTTGGCTTTGGGGCTGTCCCGGTGAGCGGCTTTAACATGTTGTCATGCGCTGTGCTCGCCGAAAAATACAAGTGTCCAATCGCCGATCTCAAGAGTGTGCAGAGAACCTTTATTGTCACTTTTGAATTTAACTTCATGGATTGGAGCGCTGAAGAGAGGGTTGAACGGTCCACGTTCATCAATTGCGGTAGAAAGCAGGCCGACGCATTCTTCGAATTGCCACTTCAGGTCTTCTCGGACGGTAGGAGATAGGTGAGAGAGTGATATGTCTAACGGGCTCCAGGACTTTTTTATAAATTCGTCGCGGTTTGAAAGTGATGTTTTTATTGTTGAGTATTGGATTTTGCACTTCTTGAGGTGCAAGGCTAGGTCGGCTTCTAGCGTTCCGTTGCGCTTATAAATGCCTACAGAGATTCCTGCTTTTCTGTTCGCAACTATTTCTAGTGCCTTGAGAAAACCATGGGTGAAGCTTAAGGCGTTATCGAGTTCAATCGGTAACTGCATAAGGTGTATGATGCTTGGTTAGTGGGAATGAAAAAGGACGGATTTATTTATTGCGATCGCCCATCGAAAATAAATCTGTCCCCTTTAGCTCTTTCTTTGGGTTCTTTTCAGATAAACAAGTGCCCAGCCGAAGATCGCAGTGGCTATAGTGTAGCCGCCAAGCATGACGATAGCAGTAGATTTGAAAGCCGTTATGAAGTCGACTTTTTCTGCGTGCATTATAAAGTACAAGGCGCCGAAACTACCGCCAGATATAGCGCACAGTACCAGGGCAGATACATAGCCAAGCAAGATGAGTGTCTGGCCTTTAAGGCTGTTGTTTTTTGATAAAAGGAGCGCGCCAAAGAATAGCCATGAGATGCACGCAATGCTTGCAAACGCTCCCAGCACCAGCGCCCAACGATGAAGCTCCTTTGTCCCAACTGGGGAGGCATAGATGGCGAGGCATGTAGAGAGTGCAGCGATGCCACCAGTAATTATTAGATTTGCTGAACGCATACTATTCCTTTAGTGCATGCCTATTAGTTAGGCGACCTTGCCGTCGCATGACATGACCGCTGCTGTCTGATGACCTCCCCGGAGAGGCGTCAGGTCATAGGCCAGAATGAAGACACGGCCCACTAGGCGCAACGCGACACGCAGAGCTGCTCAGGTCGGATGTTCCAGGGTGTTGTGGTGGCTAGACGCTACCGATGGCCAACACGACTGTCTAGGCAGTGTGTCGATAAAGTGGCGAAATTAACGGGCGGTGTAGGGCATCAGTGGGCAGGGGCCATGAGACGGAACTCCCGATTTTGCTGACGTTGGGCAGAGCAGAGCAGCGACGGGCAGCCGTTTGAACGGGACCAAATCTCCATCTTCCCGCCATATCTCAAGCTTAAGCCCCTGAAACATCCAGAGTTTCGGGGCTTTTGTTTTCTGGGGCATGCAAAGCGTCAAAACCCCTGCGCTTTAGCGTTTCGACGAGGCGTGCCGGCACCTTTGGCGTCGGTAAACCTTCGACTCGCTCACATTCCTTGCATCCTCTCGGGGAGTGGAAAAGGTCGATCCTGTGAAGGTTCGACGCTGTCTCCCTGCAAAGGAATCGTTATGCGATGAGGCAAAGGGCGGGGTGTTCAACCGGCTTGCGGTGTTAGTCAAAAAAGCAGCGCCAAAATCATGATGAGTGGTCGTTAATCACCGCTGAACCCGGCGATAAGCTCGGTTGCAAGTCGGAGGTCGTGCTCGCGTTCTCGTGGGGCGGCGGTCTGGCGGGACTGAGTAGGCCTGCGTTGGCCGTTTTATCCATGGAGTTCAGTCATGATCGATCTTGCCACCTGGAACCTCACCATTCCCGTAGGCGTGCCTGCGACTGTCATCGATACGCCTCTCCTGGTCGGCGGGTATCAGGATGACTACTTTCAGTCCCGCGACGGGCGGATTTTCTTCTGGGCGCCGGCCAATGGCTCTACCACCAGCAACTCGGTGTACCCGCGCAGCGAACTGAGGGAAACCTATGCCGATGGCACGCTGCGGAACTGGTCCTACACTGCTGCGACCGACGTACTGAGCGCGACCGCCAGAATCACTCAGGTGCCTGCCAGCGGCATGCTGGCGTTCTCGCAGATTCACTCCAAGCAGGGCACTTCACCGCCCTTGATGCTGGGTTACCAGTATGTGCCGCAGACGGGTTACGGCAACGTGGTGATCGCGTTTCGCGGGCATCCTGCCGACGCCGATTCGTTGAAGATCGTGTTGTCGAGCAAGGTGAGGCTGGATCAGGACTTCAGCTATGAAATTCACCTGGCGAAGAACGGCACGCTGAGCATTGGCCTGGTCGAGCCGGGCGGAGCGGTGAAGACCTGGAGTCGCAGCTTGAACAAGGCATGGGCAAGCCATGCGTTGTACTTCAAGGCGGGGGTCTACACCCTCGACAACAACGGCAATGAAACCAATGCGGGAGCGGCGACCTTCAGCCAGTTGAAGGTCGAGCATCGTTAGCTGCGGTGTTCCGTCGATCGGTCCGCGTCGGTTAGTTGCTGCAGGTCGGGGCGTCAGTCGGGTCGGCCTCTGCGCCCTGGAACTGCGAGATCTGCAGGTGGCAGCGACGGCGCACGGTGCTGTCGAGTATCTGGCTTTGCAGCGGCAGCAGGTCGCCTGTCAGCAGGTTCTGCAGCAGCGGAGTGGCCTTGAAGTGGTTGTCGCCCAATATGGTGTCCTGCATGCCCTCTACCCGGATCATGGCCTTGCCGATGCTTTCCAGGCGGTTGCCGGTGATGACCAGTCGGCCGGCGCTGGGTTGGGCGTTGCGCAGGCTGATGGCGTATTCCGGTGTCGAATGGATGCGGTTGTCGAGGATCAGCGCGCCACTCAGTTCGGCTGCGTCGATGGCGCTCAGCCTGCTGTTGGCGATCAGATTGTCCTGGACCAGCAGCCCTGAACCATCGCCGATCTGCCGCAGCATCAGGCCGTAGCCCAGGGATGCACCCAGGCGGTTGCCCTGTATCAGCAGGGCGCCGTGCTGCGCACTGACTTCAATGGCACTCTTGCCCGCGCGCAGGATGAGGTTGTTCTGGATGCGTCCGCTGCTGCTGCCGCTGACGCGCACGCCGCTGTTGTTCTTCACCCCGTCGATGCGGTTGTCGGCAAGCAGAAAGCGGCTGTTGCCGAGGTCGATGGCGTACTGCTGCTGCCTGATGAACTGGTTGCCACGCACCAGTGCCTGGCTGTGATTCAGCTCCAGCGCGCTGGCCATTTCTTCGAAGCGACTACCCTCGATCAGGATCTGCGCCGGGGGGCGATTCGCCGACTGGTGCGGGCTGAGGCCACTGCTGACGCCGCGCGAGAGGTTGGCGTTGTAGCCGATCCTGACCAGTTGCGAGGTCTCGATCTGCAGGCGGCTGCCGGCCCAGTTCATGATGAAGGGGCGGGTGGGGCGGTCGGTGTCCGTGGCACGGCCGTCGCTCCAGCTCTGCAGCCGTGAGTTCTGCACGCGCAGCATTCCCTGGTTGATCAGTGCCGTGCCGGATGGACCGAACAGGTAGAGCACCTGGTCGTCGATCAGCAGTGCAGCATCGTCGGCGATCATCAGCGGGTAGCTGAGCAGGTAGCCGTCATCATGGCGGCCCAGGACCCGGGCATCGTTGAGCTGCGTGCGCAGTTGCTCCAGGGTGATGCTGCCGCCACGGATCACCACGGCACGCGGGTGTTGCGCCTGGTAGCTGGCGATGGCGCGGAACAGACCGTTGTGCACGAACGGCTCGAACGGCCAACTGCCGGCCTGCGCGGAGTACATGGGCTCCAGGGTGACGCTGCCGCGCTTTCCGGGGGCCTGCATGTCGAGTACAGGAGGCTGACTGCGCTGCATGATCTGCGTGCTGCTGCGCTGCTGTTGCTGCTGCTGCCAGTGCGGGTCGAGCGTGTGCAGGGCCGCTGGCGCACCGAGGGCCGCGAGGCTGAGGGTGCAGGTCATCAGCAGCAGTGCGCGGGAAAGGGTCAGAGCCTGTGACATGGCGACAATCCTGGGTCAGTTGGGCCGGGGATACAGCGGCTTGAGGTCGCCGCCTACCTGGCTGTAGTGGTTGATCTCCTCGCCGTGTGCCTGGTACAGGCGGCGGCCCCACTGGTGTTGCGGATAGCGGTTGAGGAACGGCAGCAGCCAGACCATCTTGTGCGGGCCGACATCGGCCTGGCGTTCGCTCAGTTCGGCGACGGTCCCGGGCTCCAGCACGGCGCGAGCGGCGAAGTTGGCCAGGCCGGCGAGCTGGCTGCGCTCCTGTTCGCTGAGCGGGCGACCGTTGAATTCCGAGGCCTCGACCAGCAGCATCAACGGCACCAGCGCGTAATGGCTGTAGTCGGCGGCCAGGCGTCCTCTGGCGACTTCCAGTGGCAGGTACTCATAGTCCCCCTTACCTTGGGCGAGCTGGCTGAACGCCCGGCGCAGGGCGACGTCTGCCCAGGCCAGGCCCTTGTCGTCATCGAGCAACATGGCGGTGGCAGCGACGGCCCACGCCGCCCAGTAGTCGTGGTTGTTGAAGTAGATGCCGCTGTCGTGGCGACGAGGCTCGTATTCGGCGATCACCTTGGCGGACAGCTGTTGTAGCCAGCGTTTCTGCACGGGGCTCAACCGATAGCGCTGGTCACTCAGCGCCTGCACCTTGAGCAGGGTCGAGGCGATGGCGGCGAGGGCCCACTTGCGCGAGGCCACGCCGGTCTTGCTGGCGTCATCGCTGAGCAGGGCCGAGCGGCTGCCCCAGGCGTCGAGCCACTGGTCCAGGCAGGCCAGGGCAATGTTGGCCTCGTTGGCCTTTTGCGTGCGCTGGAACACCTGGGCGGCCTTGATCAGGCCACCGATATAGCCCTGCACCTGCTTGCGGATGCGCTGCGTGTCCTTGCTCTGCCGGGCGACCAGGCGGCTCTTGCTGGGGTCGCGCTGGTCGTACTTGCTGTCCAGCTGCAAGTGGCCGGTGTAGGCGGCTGGCGGCGTCTTCGGGCAGCGCTCCTGGCGATAGTCGCCGACCAGGCGTGAAGCTGCCGTCGACTGCGGCGCCCAGATCGACTGGGCCGCGTTGGCGCCCAGCGAGGCGCAGAGCAACAGCAGCAGGGCCGTCAGGCGGATGCTTACAGGCATAGCTTGGTCTCGATCTTGAAGGGCTGCTCGACGGTCTGCGTGGGTTCGAGCAGCACCGACAGCAGGTTGGCGTCGCGGAATTCCGGCGCACGGCTCAGTTCGAGGTAGTACTGCCCGCCCGTGACGATGGCTTCACGGCGGAACCACACCTTGTCGCGGGTGCCGTTGTCGTAATAGGTGATGATGTAGAAGTTCTTGATGTTGGGATCGCTGATGCGGATGTCGAGCACGGCGTCGCGGCCCTTGAGGTTCTGACGCGCCGCCCCCGTGTTGCTGAGCAGCTCGAGGCGGTCGTTGAGGCCCATGCCCGGTCGTTCCAGCTGGGCCTGCAGCACGCTGTCGCTGGCCTTGCAGCCGCCGTTCACGGCGGGGATCAGCTGGCGGTAGGTCAGCTCACCGTCCAGCCGGTAGTTGGCCGGCAGCTCCCAGATGATCAGTTTCGGTGCCTTGTCCGGCGAGTAGTTGCTCGACTGCAGGTATTCCAGCAGCGAGCCGTCCTGGCCGGCGCCCGGTAGCGCGTAGTTGATCAGGTCGGTGCTGAGGTACTGCTTGAGGAATCCGTCGAAGTTGAACTGCTTGGTTTCATCCTCGCGGGCGGCGGAGTTACTGGTCCCTACCAGCACCACCTCGGGGTCGGGCTGTTCTTCGAACAGCAGCGCGGCGTCGTTGCTCTCCGGCACGGTCTGGTAACCGGGCACGAACTGGTAGCCGAAGTGGTTGCCGCAGATCGCCGCCAGGCCAAGGTTGAGCGTGCCGTCCTTGTACAGCGTCAGGGTCTGCTCGGTGACATAGCCCTTGCGCGGCAGTTGCGCATAGACCGGGCTCTGGCGAATGGCCTCGGCCGTGAGGCGGGCAGTGGACTCTGCGCCTACCGGGGTCCAGTGGTGGTCGCGGCGGAAGAAGAAGTCCTTGGGCGGATTTTCCACCAGGGTCATGATGTCGGGGACGATGGCGCCGGCGTCGCGCATCTGCTGCAGGAACCGGCGCAGGCTGCCGCTGGCTTTCTGGTAGTCGAAACCATGCGCCTGCCCGGGTAGCAGCTGGGCGCGGTGCATCAGCCCTCGGGTCGGTTGCACGGCTACCGCGACCTGCGTGCCGTGCCTGGCGAAGGCCTGCATCAGGCGTGCGAACTCCGGCTGCGCAGCCGCTGGAATGCCGAAGTCATTGGTCAGGTCGACCTCCGAACGAAACAGCCAGCGATCCTTACCAGGCACGATCTGCTTGAGCGCCTTCATGTTGCCCTCGGCGTATTCCTCGGGGGCGCTGAGGCGCGGGCAGATCAGGCATTGCAGGTCCTGGCACTCTTCGGCCTGCTCGGCCTGTGCCGCGGCAGGCGTGGCGCAAGCGCCGGCGGCGATCAGGCTGCCGACCGCCAGTAGTAGAGGGTGCTTCATGCGTTTGCAGGTCATCGTCCGCTCACTTGTTTGGCCGGGCCGTCGGGAGTCATTCCGTCGGGTCGATGCTGTTCGCCAGGGTAATCGCGCGGAAGCCGCTGCCTGCCGGGAGGAGGGCGTAGCTGTAGGAGCGGCCCTTCTTCAGGAACAGCTCGTCGAAGTCGACCAGCCTGGCGTCACCGGCGTAGGCGGCGAAGGCGATCTTCAGCTCGTTGACCATGCGGCTGCCGGTCTGGTCGTGTTCGATCATGTCGACCACCACATGCTGGCCGTCGAGGGTCTTCAGTGCCGCCGGCTTGGCGGTGAAGTTGTAGAACGCGATCTGCGCCTTGCGCGGCTCGTTGACGAACTGGTCGGCGATCAGCTGCAGCTGGCCGTCGCGATAGAGCACCGTGCTGGCGGTATTGGCCTTGAGTTCACGCTCCAGCACCTGGCCGGCGACCGTGATGCGTTGCACGCCGGGAGCGACGAAACGGTAGCCGCCGAACTGCCCGCCGGTGACGGACTGGGGCTTGTTCTTGCCGCTGAGCGTGACCTCGACGTTGCTGTCGCTGAGGTTCAGTACCCGCACGAAGGCCGAGTTGGCCGGGGCGACCGGGTCATAGAGGTCGGCATTGCTGTCCTGGGCGGCCTGGACGCAAGCACTGCCGAGCAGCAGCAGGGTCATGACGCGAAGAATGAGGGTGGGCATAGGGGTACCTCTGGCTGGTGGAGATGTCAGGGAGAAGGGATCTGGCGTTGGGCGAGGAGGGTGCGCACGGGGAACTCCCAGATCACCGTCTGCACCTCGTCGCCACTGGCGGCAGGGCCGGCCAGGAACTCGTTCATGGACTGGAATGGACCGCGCGCTTCCAGGGCGACGGTCACCAGATCGCGCTGCAGCGCCTGCTTGAGGAAGCCGGCGAAGTTCCAATCGTCGATACGCGTGTAGCTGGTGCCCACCAGCGCCAGGGAAATGGCCTCGTCGCCGAACAGGCTGGCGCCGAGGCCGCCGCTGTCGTGCTTGAGGGTTTCATGGAGCTGGATGTACACCGGTTCGAAGTAGCTGGGCGCCAGCCTGGGGTCGAATTTCAGGTAGTTGAGCAGGTCACCGGTGATCTGCTTTTCGCCGGCGGCCTGGGTGATGTAGGGCGTGTCGCCGCGCAGCTGAGGGAACTGTCGGGCCAGGGTCTGCGCCGCCAGCTCGGCCCCCTTCGGGCTCCAGTGAGTGTCGTTGCGCAGGAACAGCGGCTCGGCGGCGGCGACGTCCTGGTACGCGCTGCGCAGGTCGACCGTGTCGATACCGCGCTCGGCCAGGCGCTGGCTGAACTGCTGGTAGAGGCTGCTGATTCGCTCGGCCGGCGCGTAGCTCGAGTGCTCGGCGTAGGTGTCGAGCTTCATCGGCACCGGCAGCATGATCAGCTGCTTGCCCTGCTGCGCCAGTTGCGCGTGGACCTTGTCGATCAGCGCCAGTTGCTTGTCCAGGTTCTGCTCCAGGTCGCTGGGCAGCAGGTACTCCTGGTTGGTGAACAGCCAGCCATCGCGGCCCAGCACCACGCCGCTGGCCCCTTCGCGGAAGATCGCCTGCTGGATGTTCGCCCACAGCTCCACGGACGGGTCGCGCAGAAACAGGCGCTTGTCGTAGAACTGCTCGAACTTGCGCACCAGCTTGCCGTCGAGAAACAGCGACAGGGCCTGGGTCTGGGTGCTGGAGAACGCGAGCACCGCAGGCAGCGAGTACAGAAACATGCCGCACAGCAGAACGCAGAACAGGATGCCGTTGATCTTGCTGGCCGAACTCATCACCGGAAACATGTCGGCAACCTCAGAACTGGAAGTACAGGAAGGGGGAGAAGGAATTCGCCGCCAGGCGGGTGAGCGTCAGCAGGAAGCCGAGCCACAGCAGGAGCATGCCGACGCCGCTGACGTGCTGCATGAAGTACGCCTGCTGGCCGGCGCTGGCGTAGTAGCGGACGTTGATCGAGCCGGCGACGACGATCCACAGCAGGGCGATCAGGGTGAAGGTCATGGTCATGGCCGAGGTGCCGAACCAGTAGAGGTCCAGCGAGCCGAAGCCGTTGAGGCCGATCAGCGCCTTGTAGATCTGCAGGGCGTGGGGCAGGGCGCCGGTGAAGAACAACGGCATGCAGGACGCCAGGACGAACATGCAGCGTGCGTTGCGCCAGAAGTTGTAGGGCGTGTTGATCTTGGTGGCGATGCCCAGCCGGCGCTCGATGACCATGGCGATGCCGAAGAACAGGCCCCAGAAGATGAAGGCGAAGCTGGGGCCGTGCCACAGGCCGGACAGCATCATGGTGATGACCAGGCCGACGAGCATGCCGACCAGGCGCTTGCGCACCAGCGGCATGTACACGTAGTCGCGCAGGAAGTCGGCCAGGGTCATGTGCCAGCGCTGCCAGAACTCGGTGATGCTCTGCGCGATGTAGGGTTGGTTGAAGTTCTCCGCGAAACGGAAGCCCATCATCATGCCCAGGCCGATGGCCATGTCGCTGTAGCCGGAGAAGTCGAAGTACAGCTGCAGCGCGGAGACCAGCAGGCCGAACCAGGCGTCCGCCATCTGCAGTTCGCCACCGCCGATGAACAGCGTGTTCATCGGCGCCAGGGAGTCGGCGATCAGCACCTTCTTGATGAAACCGAGCATGAAGCGGCAGGCGCCCAGGGAAAACAGTTCCAGGGAGTGGCTGCGGTTCTTCAGCTGCTTGTCGATCAGGCTGTAGCGCAGGATCGGCCCGGCGATCAGCTGCGGGAACAGGGCGATGTAGGCGGCGAAATCGACGAAGCGATCGGTGGGCTCCGCGTTGCGCCGGTAGATGTCGACGATGTAGCTCAGGGCCTGGAACACATAGAAGGAAATGCCCAGCGGCAGGATGATGTGTTCCAGGGTGAAGGTATTGATACCCAGCGGCTCGAGTACCGCGACCAGCACGTCGGCACCGAAATTGGCGTACTTGAAGTAGCCGAGGGTGGCCAGGTTGCCGATCACGCCGACGCTCAGCAGGCGAAAGGCGATCTGCTTCTCGCCGGCATCGATTCGTGCCTTGATGCGCAGTCCGAACCAGTAGTTCCAGTAGGAAATGGCGACGAACAACAGCAGGAAGTCGGGCCGCCACCAGGCGTAGAACAGGTAGCTGCCGAGCACGATCACGTAGGAGCGCCAGTGATCCCTGGCCAGGTAATAGCAGAGCAGGAAGACCGGCAGGAACAGGAACAGGAAGACATTGGAGGCGAAGATCATGCTGGCGCTGCTCTCGGTCAGTAGGTCAGGGTGATGCCCAGCGTCACCTGGTAGTCGTCGCCGATCTCCAGTGCGCTACCGGCCCTGAAGTAGCTCAGGCTGGTCAGGGTGTTGAGCTGGATGCGCTTGCCGTCGTAGGCCAGCGGGAACATGCGCCAGTAGTGATTGATGTCCAGCACCTGGCCCAGGTGCGACGACCCGCTGTCGCGCACCAGGCCGTCGGTGGTGGTGCGCAGTGGCAGCTGTGCGGAGGCGTTGCGCAGGCGCAGATCGCTCAGGCGCATGTCCAGCTGGCTGCGGTCGGTCGGCTGGGTTTCCAGGCTGATGCCATAGAACGCCAGGTTGCTCAGGTTGACGCTGACCAGGTTGCTGACCAGGCGGCTGCTGTAGCTGAAGGGGTCGTTGCGCCGGTCCGACTGGATGCGGTTGAGGCTGAAGCCGTCGTTGCCGCTGTCGTCCGGGCGGTCGGTGAGACCGGCGCTGAGGCCGACGCGCGGGGTCCAGGGCAGGCTCTCGAAACGCTTGCCGACATCGCCGACCAGCGCCCAGCCGCGCTTGTCGCTGCGCTCACGCTGGCCGTTGGCCTGGGTGATGTCCTGCGTGCCGTCGAGCCGCACGGCTTCCAGCTGGTAGTCGCTGACCAGCGAGGTCAGCTGGCGCGTGTCGCCGCGCAGGAAGATGCCGTAGCGCAGGCCGTCGAAGTCCTGGCGATCATCCACCGAGCTGCCCGAGTGATCGTCCTCGTGCAGCAGGCGCGCGCCGATCCAGTGATCGGCATGCCAGCGCCAGGCGTACTCGGCCATCAGGTAGCGGATGTTCTTGTCGCGCGGGTCGAGGCGATTGTCGTCGGAGTTGTAGTAGTAGAACTTCTCGGCGACGGCGACGAAGCCGCTGGCGAAGCTGTCGTTGTAGTCCAGGCGCAGGGCTTCGATGCTGTCGTCCCACCAGATGCCGAAGCGATCACTGAAGCGCTGGCGGCCGAAGGTGGCGGAGAAGCGCGGGTCGTCGCCGAGCAGGTTGCGGCGTGCGTAGAACTCGCGGGCCTCGCTGTAGGCATGACGGCGCCGGCTCAGGTTCTCGTCGCTGCCCTCGGTGTTCTGCAGGGCATTCGGATCGGTGTCGTAGTTGAGCCACAGGCGACCGAACAGCTCCCACCTGGCCCAGCGCTGCTCGGGCGAGTACCAGCGGTAGGAAGGCTCGTAGCGCAGGCTGAAGAAGGTGCGGCGATCCTCGCCGAGGCGGGTCTCGTCGGGGCCATAGCCGGTGCGCATGAACAGCTTGTGGGTCAGCAGCGAGGTGACCGGTTCGAGCTCGGGCGACAGGCTGTCGGCCTCGGCCGCCGGGTTGTCGAACTCATCGGCCTGCGCCAGGAACGGGGGCAGGCAAGCGAGCAACAGGGCGGCGCAGCGCAGGGCGTTGGGGCGGATCACAGGGCGAACTCCTCGATGAGACGGTTGCCATCACGGGTGGCGGCGGTGCGTTGCTCGGGCGTCAGCCTGGAGCCCAGCGCCTGCGTCAGCGCTGCTGCGCGTTGATCGCCCAGTTCCTGAGCGGCGAAAGCAAAGGTGTAGGCCTTGGCGTTGTCGCGGCAGATGGCGCGGCCATAGGTGTAGAGGCGGGCAATGCGCATCAGGGCGTTGATCGAGCCGGCCCTGGCTTCCTGCAGGTACAGCGCCAGGGCCCTTTCCTGATCGGGCTCGTCCAGGACGCCCTGGTTGTACATGTCGCCCTCGAGCAGCGTGGCTTCGGGGTAGTGCTCGGCTTGCAGCTCGGCGATCAGGCGCTGGCTCAGGTGCGGATCGAGGGTGCGCCACAGCACCATGTGCAGCCTGGCGCGCAGGGCCTTGATGTGTTGCGGGGTGATGGGCTGCTCACGCTCGGCCATGCTCAGGCTGAGGTTCTGCCCCTGGCGCTGTTCCAGGCGCTGGACCAGGTCCACCACCGGCTCCGGGCCGTAGCGATCCGGGGCGGTCATGAGGAAGTTGGCCTTGCTCACCATTGCCGGGCCGAAGTCACGGGCGATGGCGTTGTCCAGCCACTGCAGCACCTCGCGGTCGAGCTGTTCGATGAGGCTGGCGTGTGCCTGGGCCTTCAGCTCGCGGGCCTGTTTCTCCTCGTCGGTCTGCGCACGCGACAGTGGGCGGCTGTTGTTGTAGGCGCTGATCTCGGCGTTGCGCACCTCGGTCAGTTGCTGGGCGATGCGCTGCACCAGGTCGACCGGCAGGGTGGTCATGCGCGGCGCCAGTTGCTCGGCGAACGCGCGGAAACGTTGGTTGCGCGCCTCGCCGAGAAAATCGTAGTAGCGGTACACGGCGCGCGGGTCGCTTTCCACCGCCAGGTGGAACCACCTGTCCGCAGACTCGGTGTCACCGGCACGGGCCGCCGCGACGGCGCGGTAGAGCGGGGCGTGGCAATACACCAGACAGGCGCGGTCATAGAGGTCGATCAACTGCGTGACTTGTGCCGCGTCGAACAGCTCGGGAAAGACCAGGAACACTTCCAGGCGGGTGTCGACGCTGATGAAGTCGCGCCCGGCCTTGAAACGCTGCAGCGCCTGCTCCATGTAGGCGTGGTTGGCCTGTTGCCAGCGCGGCTTGTAGTCCACCAGGCGCGCCAGTGGCACCAGTGCGCCGATATCGCCGCGGCCCTCGGCGAAGGCCTGCTTGAACAGTTCGATGGCGCGTGCGGTGTTTGCCGGGCTGCGGCTCGCCAGCACTTCGCCGAGCAGTCGCGTCGCGCCCAGGTCGCCACGGGCGGCCAGGGCACGCAGGTCCTCCTCCACTGGCGCCAGGTTGTCCTGGAACAGCGCGTAGCGAATCTGTTCGAGGCTGCGGGCCGCCTGCGCCGGTCCGGCGATGGCCAGGGACAGGGCAGTGGTGCACAGGAGCGATCTGAGCGACATGGTGACCTCAGAATGTCCAGCGCAGGGGCAGGCCGAGCTTGAACTCGACGGCGGCCGGCAGTTGATAGGCGCTGAGCGGCAGCGGGTGATCCGGCTCGATGGTCAGCTCGACCATCTGCCGCTGATCGTCCACGCGACTGGAAACGATCTCGCCGGAGAAGGTGTCGTCGCTGCCCAGTACACGCATCTCCACCGCACGAACCCGCTCGAGCTTGTCCATGCGCTCGAAAGGAACGCTGGCCTTGATGTTCAGTGGCTGGTCCTGCGGCAACAGGTGGACCAGCTCCTGCTGCTTGTAGGCGAAGCCGTCCAGGCGCGGTGCAGGGAAGTAGAGGCTGCAGTTGCACGGGCTGGCGATCACCGTTTCCACCGTGACCCGACCCAGCAGGGCGGCGACATCCTGCTCGCTGAGGTCGCCCAGTGCGGCGATGTCGGCGGGGCTGGTGAGGCTGCTGGCCAGTTGCGTGGAGACGCTGGCCAGTGGTTGCCCGGTGCTGACGCTGGTCTGTTCGGCGCCGATCAGGTAACGCAGGTTGCCGTTCTCCGGCATGCTGACGATGTAGGCGTTGGCGCCGACGACCGCTTGCGCGGCAGGCATCTGGAAGAACAGCAGGTAGCTCTTGTAGACGATCAGGGTCACTGCGGCGGCGCCGGCGCAGAAGAACAGCAGCGAACCGAGGGCCGCCTTCAGGCGCTCTGCGGGCGTGCGTGCGCTGGCCTGCTTGGTCTTGCGCTCCTTGATGTAGTTCTCGCGCTGCATGACGTTGAACAGGCCGTTGATGTCGGCGATGTCGCCGGACATGTAGGCGGAGATGATGTAGCGCAGGATGTCGCGCTTCTGCCGGTCGAGCTCGACGAACTCGGCGCCGACTTCGCGGCCGCGCTGCGAGACGATCTTCAGCTTGGTATCGATGTTCAGGTCGACCGTGTGCAGGTTCAGCTTGATCGAGCCGTTGAACAGGCTGCCGATCTTCAGCGGCTGATCCAGCAGCAGGCCGATTCCGCCCAGCGAAATGTCCTGGATCTCGCACTCCAGTTCCTTGATGCCGTTGCCTGCCAGGGTCAGGCGGGCAGGGATCTTGGCGCGAACGAACTGGCGTTCATCGATCGCTTCATGAACAACGTTTGCAGGTAGGACAGTGGTGCTACTCATAGCATTCGCGCCTTTGCTTAGGGTTGCGTGAGTTCCAACAGGACCGAGATGACCCCGAAGAAAATGGCGATGGAGGACAGCAACATGGTCTTCGAGGTCCAGCGGTTGAGCGCCGCATCGAAGCTGACGTTGCCGTTGCTGATCGTGGTCTTCTGCCGCGTCCAGCTCTGCTGGTCCATGTGGAACATGGTGTAAACCTTCATCACCGAGCCGACGATCTGGTTGTAATAGAGAACGAAGGGGTACATCGGATCGACCGGGTGCTGGGTGAAGAAGAACAGCAGCGTCACCAGGGTCCGCGACAGCAGCACCCAGAACAGGTAGATCAGCAGGTACTGCACGCCGAACAGCAGGCCGGCCACCACCGAAGCGCTGAGGCCCATCAGGCAGGTCCACATGGACACGCGCTGGTCGTAGAGCACGTACATGGTGAACAGGCCGAGGCGATCGAGGCCCAGCAGGCGGGTAGCGCGGAAGTTCTGCCGCAGCGAGTTGCCGTACCAGCGATACATCAGCTGCCGCGTGGCGCGCAGGAAGCTGTTGTCTGGCGGGTGCTCGACGGTCAGGGTATGGCTGTCCGGTACGTAGAAGGTGTCCCAGCCGGCACGCATCAGGCTGAACCAGGAGGACTTGTCGTCGCCGGTGAGAAACTGGAAACGGCCCAGGCGCCAGTGGTCGAGGAAGTCCGCCTCGACGTCCTTGATGAACGCCGGGTCGGTCATCACGCTGGCGCGGAAGAACGACAGGCGCCCGGTCATGGTCAGCACGCGCTTGCTCAGCGCCATCGAGCACATGTTGATGTGCCGCTGGACGAAGCGCATGGTGTGCCACTCCTGCATCAGCCTGCTGCCTTCCACCTCGCAGAACTCGTTGGTGGTGATGCCGCCGACGCTGGGCAGGTAGGCGAACAGGGTGACGGCGCGCTCCACGCAGCCCGGCAGCATCATGGTGTCGCCGTCGACCACGCCGACCACGGCGTTTTCCAGTGGCATCTGCCGTGACAGGGCGCGGAAGGCGTGGGCCAGGCCGTCGCGTTTGCCGGTGCCGCGAGCCCGCACGATGACCAGCTTGATGTCGTCGCGATCACGCACCTCCTGGCGCATGATGTCCTTGATGAAGTTCTCGTCACCCTTCTCCACGATGGAGGCGATGATGGTGCACGGCACCGGCATGCGCTGCACTTCCTGGAACACCGACTGGTAGACCTTGAACGTGGTGTGCGTCGGGATGCGGAAGCTGGTCACCACCATGAACATATGGTCGGGCAGGGCGGCGTCGCCCATGCGTTCGACGGCCTTGCGCATGCGCGGAAACCGCCAGTGCAGGAAGTACATGCCACGCAGGTAGTGGGTCGCGGCGTTGCCGTAGCGCCACATGCCCAGGGCGCCGATCAGGAAGATGAACTTCTGGTGCGACGGGTCCAGGTAGCTGGGGTCGACCATCTCCGAGGCGAGCGCGATCAGTGCGATCAGGCAGAGCCAACCGCACAGTTTGCCGAGGCCGGGCGAGGCCTCGAACCACCCCAGAGGTGCTGTTAAATGCCTGAGCATGGGCGTGCTTCCTCCATTGAAGCCGTGTGGCACGTCTTGCCGCTATCAGTTGATCGTGACGTCGTCGGTGCGGCCGTAGACATCCTCGAAACGCTCGATGTCGTCCTCGCCCAGGTAGCTGCCCGACTGGACCTCGATGATCTCCAGGGGAATCTTGCCGGGGTTGGCCAGACGGTGAATGGCGGCGATGGGGATGTAGGTCGACTGGTTTTCCCAGAGCAGGAAGGTCTTGTCGTCACAGGTCACGCGGGCCGTGCCGGATACCACGATCCAGTGCTCGGCGCGGTGGTGGTGCTTCTGCAGGGAGAGGCTGGCGCCCGGTTTCACCACGATGCGCTTGACCTGGAAGCGGTTGCCGCTGTCGAGCGAGTCGTAGCTGCCCCAGGGGCGGTAGACCTGGCAGTGGCTGTTCGCCTCGCTGCGGCCCTTGCAGGTCAGCTGGTTGACCAGCTGCTTGACGTCCTGCACCCGGTCCTTGTGGGCGACCATCACGGCGTCCTTGGTCTCGACCACCACCACGTCGTCCAGGCCGACCAGGGTCACCAGCTTGCTCTGGCTGTGCGCCAGGCAGTTGTGGCTGTCGTGCAGCATCACGTCGCCGGACTGGCAGTTGCCGTCGCCGTCCTTGTCCTGGACGTCCCACAGCGCCGACCACGAGCCGACGTCGTTCCAGCCGGCACACAGCGGCACCACACAGGCGCGGTCGGTCTTCTCCATCACGGCGTAGTCGATGGAGTTGTCGGGGCAGCACTCGAACGCGCTCGGGTCGATGCGGATGAACTGCAGGTCGTGGGTGCTGCGGCTCAGCGCCAGCTGGCAGGTGTCATAGATGTCCGGGTCGTGGCGCTGCAGTTCCTCGAGGTAGCGGCTGCAGCGGAACAGGAACATACCACTGTTCCAGACGTAGTCGCCCTGGGCCACGAATTCGCAGGCCGTCTCCAGGTCGGGCTTCTCGACGAAGGCCTCGACCGCCAGTACGCCCTGCGGAAGTTCGCACGCATCACGTCCGGTCTTGATGTAGCCATAGCCGGTCTCGGGGCGCTCGGCAGGTACGCCGAACAGCACCATCGCACCCTGTTCCGCTGCGTTGCGGGCCACGGCGAGGGCCTTGTGGAACACCGCGACGTCCTCGATCACATGGTCCGCCGGGAGTACCAGCAACAGTTCGTCCCGGCCCTCTGCCAGCAGGTGCATGGCGGCGATGGCGACCGCAGGTGCGGTATTGCGGCCGAAGGGCTCCAGCAGGATGGTCTGGGCTTCGTGGCCGATGCTCGCCAGCTGTTCGCTGACGATGAAGCGGTGTTCCTCGTTGCACACCACGATGGGCTTGCTCATGCCGTCGAACGCCAGGCGCCCGATGGTCTGCTGGAGCATCGTCTCGTTGCCGGTGAGGGCGAGAAACTGCTTGGGGTACTGCTTGCGGGACAGGGGCCAGAGGCGAGAGCCACTGCCGCCAGACAAAATCAGGGGAATCATGCTGTTACTCCGTGTAAACACCGATTCAGGGCTATTGGCAGGAAACCGGCATGCGCCGTAACCAATCGAACGGCACCGCGCCGGTGCCACCGCTGTTCTTGTTAGCGTGCGCTTACCAGCAGATGCCTTCCCTGTTGGCTTGAGTGGCGTGTTCCATGAATCCGACCAGGTCGACGATCTGCTTGTCGTCACTGATGCCCTTCACGACATCGGCGAAGCGTGGCTCGCCATTGCCGACGATCAGCACATCGGAGGCTGCGACCACGTCGTCCAGCTCCTTGCACAGCAGCGAGGAGACGTGCGGGATCTTCGACTCGATGTAGTCCTTGTTGGCGCCGAAGACCCGTGCGTATTCGACGTTGCTGTCGAAGATCTTCAGCTCGTAGCCCTTGCCGATGAGCATCTCGGCCAGCTCCACCAGCGGGCTTTCACGCAGGTCGTCGGTGCCGGCCTTGAAGCTCAGGCCGAGCAGGCCGATGCGGCGCTTGTCGTAGCCCGTGACGATGTCGAAGGCCTTCTTCACCTGAGCGGCGTTGCTGCGCATCAGCGAGCCGATCAGCGGCGCCTCGACGTCCAGGCTGCCGGCGCGGTAGGAGAGGGCGCGCACGTCCTTGGGCAGGCAGGAGCCGCCGAAGGCGAAGCCGGGCTTCATGTAGTACTTGGAGAGGTTGAGCTTGTGGTCCTGGCAGATCACGTCCATCACTTCGCGACCATCGACGCCGGCGGCCTTGGCGATGTTGCCGATCTCGTTGGCGAAGGTGACCTTGGCCGCATGCCAGACGTTGCAGGTGTATTTGATCATCTCGGCGACTTCGATCGACTTGCGGATGATCGGTGCGTCGAGTTCGCTGTAGAGCTCTTGCAGCAGGTCGCCGGACTGTTCGTCCAGTTCGCCGATGACGGTCATCGCCGGGAAGTCGTAGTCCTTGATCGCCGTGCTTTCACGGAGGAATTCCGGGTTGGTGGCCACGCCGAAGTCGACACCGGCTCGCTTGCCGGAGGCACTTTCGAGCAGCGGGATCACGACGTTCTTCACGGTGCCAGGCAGGACCGTACTGCGCACGACCACGGTGTGGCGCTCATGCTTGTCGCGCAGGGCTGCACCAATCTGCTGGCACACCGACTCCATGTAGCCGAGGTCGAGGTCGCCATTGCGCTTGCTCGGCGTACCGACGGCAATGAACGACAGTTCGCTGGCCAGCACCGCAGCGCTGACGTCGGTGGTACCGCGCAGCAGCCCGGAACGTACGCCGGCGTCAAGCAGTTCGGCCAGGCCAGGCTCGACGATGGGCGACTTGCCCTGGTTGATCAGGTCGATCTTGGCCTGCGACACGTCCACGCCGACGACATCGTGACCACGGGCGGACAAGCAGCCAGCACAGACAGCCCCCACATAGCCCAGTCCGAAAATACTGATACGCATAGGTCCTTCTCCTTAATTAACTGAGTCGGTCAATTGCCGCTGCTGACCCTAATCCCTGTTTCATTGCGCCTGTATGAATCAACGGTTTATTTCCGTTGTATTCGGCTGGCTGGCTGAAAGTGCGCGGATATTAGCGTCGGCTGTTTTGCGCTTTCAAGCAAAACATGGACCTTATTTTTTTATTTTGTTTGTTTAATCTTTTGTTATTTTTTTTATTATAAAAATCAATAACTTAAAGTTTGTGGTATTTATGTCGCCAAAAAAAAGTCGCACATTTTCGCTGTGTTATTTTTATGGCGTCATAAAATCGATGCTTTTCTGCGTGCTTATGTTGCACGCACTTCTGTGCTGTGCGCGTTAGTTGTGCAGGGTGTCTGTAATATCATTGCGATATGTCTGTGCGGTGGTTTTGCCTTCGCTGCGACGAAGTTGGCAATATCGAATTCGAACTGGCGGGCCGGCGCTGCCGGCCTCTGCGTTCTGTGAGGCAATGCCGGAAATTCAGGCTTGGCACAGTGCCACCGTCTGGACTACTCTCCGGTCACCGGGCTAACGAAGTGGCCAACAGGCAGGATGCCGACCCCATACACTTCGTTAGCTCGGTTTTCAGTTGCGTGGCCTGCAGATCGCCGGATCTGCAGGCAAAACAAAGCCCTCTCCTGGAGGGCTTTGTCGTTTCTGCGGGGCGCTCGCGTTGCTGCGGTGGCGGAAAAAGGCGTCCTTGCCAGCTTTCCTTTCCCGCCCTTGAGCTGTCGTATCGATCAGCCTAGGCGAAGTCTGGTGTTTCGCCATGCAGTGGCCTGGTGCCGAAACGCCTGCGCGCCTGGCCTCAGTCGCTGCGTTGCAGCCGGGCCTTGCCGGGTTTGCTGGCGACGAGGTGTTCCGGCAGGTCGAGCAGGTCGGTGTCGTAGGTCTCCAGTGGCGGCGGACGCCGCTCGAAACGCGCGCCGAGCACCAGCAGGCAAGGCGTCAGCAGCAGCGTCAGGACCGTAGCGAACGCCAGGCCGCCGGCGATGGCGCTGGACAGCTGCGTCCACCATTGGGTCGACGGGGCGCCGAAGCCGAGGCTCGGCGTGAGCAGGTCGACGTTGATGCTGAGCACCATCGGCATCAGGCCGAGGATGGTGGTCACGGCGGTGAGCAGCACCGGGCGCAGGCGCAGGCTGCCGGTCTCCAGCGCGGCCTCGCGTGGGGCCAGGCCCTGCCGGCGCAGCTGGTTGTAGGTGTCGATGAGGATGATGTTGTTGTTCACCACGATACCGGCCAGGGCGATCAGGCCCATGCCGACCATGACGATGCCGAACGACTGGCCGTTGACCAGCAGGCCGATCAGCACCCCGGCGGTCGACAGGACGATCGCGGAAAGCACCAGGGCTGCCTGGTAGAGGCTGTTGAACTGGGTCACCAGGATGATCGCCATGAGGAAGATGGCGACCAGGAACGCGGTCATCAGGAAGGTGGCCGCCTCCTGCTGGTCGGCATCCTCGCCGGTGAACTTCACCTTGACCTCGGCCGGCACCTCCCCCAGCGCCTTGCGCAGGGCCTTGAGGCGTTCGTCCAGGCGTGCGCCGTCGGCCAGGTCGGCCTGCAGGGTGATGGTGCGATCGCCATCGACGCGGCGCAGGGTGCCGACCTTGGGCGCGGGCTGCAGGTCGACGAAGTTGCTCAGCGGGACCTGGCCGGCTGCCGTGTTCAGCGTCAGGCGGCCAAGCTGATCGAGCGAGCGCCAGTTGTTGGGCAGGCGCACGCGGATGTCGACTTCGTCGGTGGCGTCTTCGGGGCGGTAGGTTGCCAGCTTCAGGCCGTTGGTGATCATCTGCACCGCGTTGCCGACGCTCAGGACATCGGCGCCGAAGCGGGCTGCGGCCTCGCGGTCGACCTTGATCCGCCACTCGATGCCGGGCAGGGCGCGGTCATCCTCGATATCGACGAAACCCCCGAGCTTCTGCATCTCGCCGCGAATGCGCTCGACCCATTGTTCGGTCAGCGCCGTGTCCAGGGTGCTGATCTGCAGCTTGACCGGCTTGCCGTCGGTGGGGCCTTCCTCCTGCTTGCGGAATTCCAGCACCACGCCGGGAATGCCGGCGGTGCGCTGGCTCATTTCAGCGAGGATGTCCTTGGCCGGGCGCCGCTGGTGCCAGTCGACGAACTGGAACTGCAGGGTGCCGATCACGTCGGCGCCCAGCTGACCTTCCGGTTGCGCCAGGGAGCGGGCATACAGCGCCTTGACCTCGCGCATGCCCAGCACCTGCTTCTCGACCTGCCTGAGCAGGGCGTCCTTCTCCTGGATCGACAGGTCGCCACGGGCACGCAGCCAGATCTGCGCGCTTTCCGGCTCGACCTCCGGGAAGAACTCCACGCCATGGTTGAAGCGACCGTAGCCGATATAGATGAGGGCGATCAGCGCGAGCATGCCGAGCAGCGTCAGGCCGGGGCGCTTGAGCAGCGTCGCCAGCAGATGGCGATAGGCCGTGCCGGCGCGGTTGCTGGTCGTCGCCTGTGGCCGCGCCTTGCCGCCGCTGACGGCGCCGAGCACCGGCAGGAACACCAGGGCCATGGCCAGCGAGGCGAGCAGGCAGATGATCACCGTGGCGGGCAGGTACTTCATGAACTGGCCGACCACGCCGGGCCAGAACAGCAGCGGCAGGAACACCACCAGGGTGGTGGCGGTGGAGGCGATCACCGGCCAGGCCATGCGCGTGGCGGCATTGGCCCAGGCCTGGCGCGGCGACTGGCCCTGCTGCAGGTAGCGGTCGGCCAGTTCGGAGACCACGATGGCGCCGTCGACCAGCATGCCGGCCACCAGGATCAGGCTGAACAGCACGACGATGTTGAGGGTGAAACCGAGCATCCAGATCAGCAGGATGCCGCTGAGAAACGCACCGGGAATGGTCAGCCCCACCAGCAGTGCCGAGCGCATGCCCATGCTCGCCACCACCAGGATCAGTACCAGGACGATGGCGGTCAGCACGTTGTTGAGCAGGTCGCCGAGCATGTTCTGCACTTCCTGCGACTGGTCCATGATGTAGCTGACTTCCACGCCGGGTGGCAACAGGGGTTTGGCCTGCTCCATCAGCGCCTTGACCTGGTCGATGGTGGCGAGGATGTTGGCGCCGCTGCGTTTGGCCACCTCCAGCACGATGGCTGGCTGGCCGTTGATCCGGGCGAAGCCGGTGGGGTCCTTGAAGGTGCGGCGGATGGTGGCGACATCGGCGAAGGTCACCACGCTGTCGCCGACCACCTTGATCGGCATGTTCATGACGTCTTCGAGGTCCTCGATGACGCCCGGAACCTTCATGCTCATGCGCCCGGCACCGGTGTCCAGACTGCCGGCGGCGACCAGGCGGTTGTTGCGGCTGACCAGGTTGAACAGTTCGTTGTAGTCGATGCCGTAGCTGTCGAGCACCTGCGGGTCGACGACGATTTCCATCAGGTCCTCGCGGTCGCCACCGATGGTCACCGAGAGCACCTCGCCGATGCCTTCGATGTTCTCCTTCAGGCGCCGGGCGATGTACACCAGCTCGGTCTCGGCGATCGGTCCGGACAGGCCCACCGAGAGCACCGGGAACAGGGCCACGTTGACTTCGGTCACGGTCGGCTCGTCGGCCTCGTCGGGCAGCTTGCTGCGTGCGGTGTCGACTTTCTCGCGCACGTCGGCCAGTGCCACCTTGGCGTCGAAGCCCGCGTCGAATTCCAGGGTGACGGAGGAGTGGCCCTCGCTGGAGACCGAGCTCATCTCCTTGACCCCTTCCAGGCTGCGCAGCTCCTGTTCCAGCGGGCGCACCAGCAGGCGGTCGCCATCTTCCGGGCTGATGCCTTCCAGGGTCACCGACACGTAGATCATCGGAATGGTGACGTCCGGGTTGGACTCCTTGGGCATGGCGACGTAGGCCAGCAGCCCCCCGCACAGCAGGAACAGCAGGATCAGCAGGGTGGTACGGCTGCGGTCGAGCGCGGCGGCAATCAGTGCGTGCATCTCAGCTGCCCTCTGCGGCGAGTTGCGTGCGCACCTGCTGGCCCGCTTCGACGAAGCCCTGGCCCAGGGTGATCAGCGCGACCTTCGGCGGCAGGCCGCTGACCCAGGCGCCCTGGTTGTCGACGCTGATCAGTTGCACGGGGGTGAATTCCACGCGCTGCTCATCGTTGACCCACTTGACGCCGTGGCGGCCGTTCTCGTCGAGGCTGAGCAGGGCAGGGGACAGGCGGTGGGCCATGGCCTCGCCGGTCTGGATGTGCAGCGTGGCGCTGGCGCCTGCCAGGCGCAGGCCGTCCGGGTTGTCCACCTTGACCTCTATACGGAAGCTGCGCGAGTCCGGGTCGGCGGCAGCGGCGATGAAGTGCAGCTCGCCCTGCAGCGTGCGGCCGTCGAGCAGTTCCACGCTCACCGCCTGCCCCAGCTGCAGCTGGGTGACCTGCTGCTGGGCGATCTGCGCGGTGACCTTGAGGCGGTCGATGTCCACCAGGGTCAGCAGGCTTTGTCCGGGCTGCACGTAGTCGCCCAGTTCGACCGCGCGCTGATCGTAGATGCCGGCGAACGGCGCCTTGATCCTGGTGTTGCGCAGGTGCAGGCGAGCGCTGTCGAGTTCGGCGCGGGCCTTGGCCAGTTCGCTCTCCAGGCGCATCAGTTCGCTGGCGGAGATCAGGCTGCGCTCGCGCAGGCGTCTGGCCGCAGTCACGTCGCTCTCGCGCTGGTGCACGTCGGCTTCGCTGCGCGCCACCTGGGCCGGCCGGTCATCCGGCGACAGGCTGAGCAGCAGTTGCTCGGCGGCGACGCGGTTGCCCTTGTCCTGGTCCAGCTTCTGCACGCTGCCACTGACCTGCGCACGCAGCTCGACCCGGCGCCAGGCTTCGATCTGCCCCTGCACCACATGCTGGCGCTGCATGGGCTGTGCCTCCAGCCACTGCACTTCGACCCTGGCCAGCTTGGCGGCGGCCAGGGGCTTGTCCGGCTCGGCCTGCGTCTCGTCACGGGCGCTGAAGCGTTCGCCGCTGAACAGCCAGAGCAGCAGGGCGATGGCGATGACGACCGCGATGATCCAGGGGCGTTTGCTGAGGTGCGTGAACATGAGAATCCCTTACTCGTTGGTGGCGGCCGCTGCCAGCAGCGCAGCGGCCTGGCCGTGCAGGCCGGCGATGATGAAGTCGGTGACGCGTTCGAAATAGGCGTCGAAGGCAATGGGGTCGGCCCAGTGCTCGAAGCCGCCCGAGGCAATGCGCGTCATCACCCCGTTGAGGCACGCCTCCACGCCCCACAACAGGTGCTGGCAGTGCTCGTCAGAAAGCTGCAGGTCGGCGAAGCTGTTCTGCAGCAGTTCGCTGAACAGGGCCATGTACTCGGCTTCGAGTTCGAGGAACTGTTCGCGGTAGGGCAGCTCCAGGCGCTCCTGAAAGGCCGGGCGGTCACAGTGCAGGCACAGCTGGGCCTGCAGCGGGTCGGCCAGCAGCTGCTCGAAGGCACGACGGATCATCCGGCGCATGGCCTCCGGCGCCGGGGCCGAGTGGGAGAGTGTCTGCAGTTCGATCAGGTGCATGCGCGAGCGATCCAGCACCAGGCGCGCAAACAGCGCTTCCTTGCTGGGAAAGTGCTTGTACACGGTGCCCTTGCCGATGCCGGTGTGGCGTGCCACTTCGGCGATTGTGACGCGGTCCCAGGACTGACTCTGGAACAGCTGTCGAGCGGCTTCGAGCAAGGCGGTTTCACGTTGCTGGAAGAGTTGATCCTGATAGCGCATGGACTTTCCACGAAAGACTGTGACCGGCGGTCATGCTATGACTGTTGGTCACAAGGCGGCAAGCCAGGAGTTGTAACAAGGCAATTGGCGTGGGTGGGGTTGCGCCCTGCTGCCGGCGGGTACCGTTCGCCTGGGGAGCGCTGCGAGGCCGTCCGGGGACCGGCCATTTCGTTGTCTTGGTGCCCTGCGGGCGGTAAAGCCTGCTGCGGGGCGCGCGGCAGATGTGATGAAAGGGCGGCCACACGCCTGCGCGAGCGGCCTTTGTCTGTGCAGTGGTGCTCAGCGCGCCACGCTGACGCCTTCCAGGCTGGCGAAGGAGGTGTCCTTGGCGGTGAGCAGGAAGTCGCGCATGAAGGGCGCATCGAGCATGTCGCTGCGGATCGCCGCATAGAGGGTGGCGAACAATCCCTTTTCGCCCAGGCGCTTGGCGCTGACGTAGTGCCGCGAGCTGTACTCGTGCAGCGCCCAGTTGGGCAGGCCGCAGACGCCGCGTCCGCTGGCTACCAGTTGCATCATCATGACCGTCAGCTCGGAGGTGCGTACCTGCGCGGGCTCCACGTCGTTGGGTTCGAGGAAGCGGGTGAAGATATCCAGGCGGTCACGTTCCACCGGGTAGGTGATGAGGGTTTCCGTGGCCAGGTCCTGTGGCTGGATATAGGCCTTGTGCGCCAGACGGTGCTGGTTGGCTACGGCCAGCATGGCCTCGTAGGTGAACAGCGGTACGTAGGTGATGCCGGCCAGTTCGACGGGGTCCGAGGTCACCACCAGGTCCAGGTCGCCGCGTGCCAGCGCGGGGAGTGGTGCGAAGGAGAAGCCCGAGGCCAGGTCCAGTTCCACTTCCGGCCAGGCGTCGCGGAACTGATCGATGGTCGGCATCAGCCACTGGAAGCAGCTGTGGCATTCGATGGCCATGTGCAGGCGTCCGGCGGTGCCACCGGCGAGGCGCGCCAGGTCCCGCTCGGCGCCACGCAGCAGGGGCAGGGCGGCGTCGGCCAGTTGCAGCAGGCGCAGGCCGGCGCTGGTGAAACGCACCGGCTTGGTCTTGCGCACGAACAGCTGCAGGCCGAGTCGTTCCTCGAGCTCCTTGAACTGGTGCGACAGGGCCGACTGGGTCAGGTGCAGGCGCTCGGCAGCCTCCACCAGGCTGTCGGTTTCGCGCAGGGCGTGCAGGGTTTTCAGGTGGCGTAGCTCGAGCATGACGGGTCTCTGCGAAGGTTTCATTCATCCAATGTCGTGGCTGGATGAAAGTGGTTCATACAGCCTACATGAGTAAATCTTTAGATCAAGACGAAAATCTTGAGTTTGTCTCACGTGCTGGCGATGCCGAGAATGGCGCCATCTCGATTGACTCTGGAGCGTCACCCCATGGCCCTGTCCCATTCCCTCGGTTTCCCGCGCATCGGCCGCGACCGTGAACTGAAAAAAGCCCTCGAAGCCCATTGGAAAGGCGAGCTGGACGAGGCGGGGCTGCGCGCCGTTGGTCAGCGCCTGCGTGCCGAGCACTGGCAACTGCAGAAAGACGCCGGCATCGACTTGCTGCCGGTGGGTGACTTCGCCTGGTACGACCAGGTGCTCGGCCATTCCCTGGCATTCGGCGTGATTCCCGAGCGCTTCCGCCCGGCCGCCGGCAAACCGACCCTGGACACCCTGTTCGCCATGGCGCGTGGCGCCGTGGCGAGCACGAACGGTTGCTGTGGCGGCGCCCATGCCCAGGAGCTGACCAAGTGGTTCGACACCAACTACCACTACCTGGTGCCGGAGTTCAGTGCCGATCAGGCGTTCGCCCTGAGCTGGGAGCAGCTGTTCGAGGAAGTGGCCGAAGCCCATGCGCTCGGTCATAGCGTCAAGCCGGTGCTGATCGGCCCGTTGACCTACCTGTGGCTGGGCAAGGCCAAGGGCGATGAGTTCGACAAGCTGGAACTGCTCGAGCGCCTGCTGCCGGTCTATGGCGAGATTTTCCAGCGCCTCGCCGAGCAAGGCGTGGAGTGGGTGCAGATCGACGAGCCGATTCTGGTGCTGGACTTGCCGCAGGACTGGAAGAACGCGTTCGAGCGCGCCTACAACCTGATTCAGCGCGAACCCTGCCGCAAGCTGATTGCCACCTATTTCGGCGGTCTGGAGGACAACCTCGGCCTGGCGGCCAACCTGCCGGTGGATGGCCTGCATATCGACCTGGTACGGGCACCGGACCAGTACCCGACGATTCTCGACCGGCTGCCGGCCTACAAGGTGCTGTCGCTCGGCGTGGTCAACGGGCGCAATGTCTGGCGCTGCGACCTGGAGAAGGCGCTCGACGTGCTGCGCCATGCCCATGAACGCCTGGGCGAGCGCCTGTGGGTGGCGCCGTCCTGCTCGCTGTTGCACTGCCCGGTGGACCTGGCGCGCGAGGACCAGCTCGACGCCGAGCTGAAAGGCTGGCTGGCCTTTGCGGTACAGAAATGTGAGGAGGTCGCGTTGCTGGGCAAGGCCCTGGAAGCGCCGCAGGATGCCGGGGTACAGGCGGCGCTGGCGGCGAGCCGCGAGGTCCAGGCGGCGCGCGCGGCCTCGACGCGCATTCACAAGCCTGAGGTGCAGGCACGTCTGGCGGCGACGCGTGCGCGCCATGCCCAGCGCCAGTCGCCGTTCGCCGAGCGCATCGGCAAGCAGCGCGAGCGCCTGCGGTTGCCGGTGCTGCCGACCACCACCATCGGTTCCTTCCCGCAGACTGCGGCCATTCGTCTGGCGCGGCAGTCGTTCCGTCAGGGCAAGCTGAGCCTGGCCGACTACACCGAGGCCATGCACAGCGAGATCCGCCATGCGGTGCAGGTGCAGGAGCGCCTCGGGCTGGATGTGCTGGTGCATGGCGAGGCCGAGCGCAACGACATGGTCGAGTACTTCGCCGAACAACTGGACGGCTATGCCTTCACCCGCTTCGGCTGGGTGCAGAGCTACGGGTCGCGCTGCGTGAAACCGGCGGTGATCGTCGGCGACCTGAGCCGGCCACGGGCGATGACCCTGGAATGGATCCAGTACGCGCAGAGCCTGACCGACAAGGTGATGAAAGGCATGCTGACCGGGCCGGTGACCATGCTGATGTGGTCCTTCGCCCGGGAGGATGTGCCGCGTGAGGTGCAGGCCAGGCAGCTGGCGCTGGCCATCCGTGACGAGGTGGTCGATCTGGAAGCCGCCGGAATCAAGGTCATCCAGATCGACGAGGCGGCGTTCCGTGAGGGCCTGCCCCTGCGTCAGGCGGCCTGGCAGGGCTACCTGGACTGGGCCACCGAGGCATTTCGCCTGAGCGCCAGCGGCGTGCGTGACGAAACGCAGATCCACACGCACATGTGCTACAGCGAGTTCAACGACGTGATCGACTCCATCGCGGCGATGGACGCCGACGTGATCACCATCGAGACCTCGCGTTCGGACATGGAGCTGCTGGCCGCCTTCGAACGGTTCGCCTATCCCAACGAGATCGGCCCGGGCGTCTACGACATCCACTCGCCGCGCGTACCCGACAGCGCCGAGATGGCCGCTCTGCTGCGCAAGGCGGCGCGGCGCATCCCGCTGGAGCGGCTGTGGGTCAACCCCGATTGCGGATTGAAGACCCGCGGCTGGCCCGAGACCGAGGCCGCGCTGGTCAACATGGTCGCGGCAGCCCGGCAGTTGCGCGCGGAACTGGCCTGATGTTCCGCCCGTAGCGCCCAGGCCCCTCCTGCCAGCCGGTACGGAGGGGCACGCTCTGCATGGGCCTTTGGTCACTTGCCGGGCAACCGTTCGTCCTCCTTCATCAAACTGTCATGCTTGTGTGGCAGCGCCGTCGAACGACTTTCACCAGAATCGCGTTTCAGTGGGGTTCTATGTTTCTGGTGTTCTTCATGCGTGCACTCATCTTCATTGCCGCGTTGCTCTGCGGCGTGCAGTCTTTTGCTGCCAATCGTTGCGATCTGTCCGAGCCGACCCGCTATGCGGACGTCGGTGACGTTCGTCTGGCATACCAGAGCGTCGGTCGCGAGCGCGACCCGGCGCTGCTGCTGATCATGGGCCTGGGCGGGCAGTTGATCCACTGGCCCGACGAAGTGGTCGAGCGTCTCTGTCAGCAGAGCTTCCGGGTCATTCGTTTCGATAACCGCGACGTCGGCCTGAGCAGCTGGCGCAAGCCCGCGCCGAGCATCAACCTGCCTTACGAAGTGGTGCGCTACCGCCTGGGGCTGTCGCTGGGAGCGCCCTATCACCTGCGTGACATGGCAGGCGACGCGCTGGGTTTGATGGACGACCTGGGTATCGGCGTTTTCCATGTCCTGGGGGCGAGCATGGGGGGCATGATCGCTCAGCACCTGGCCGATCTGGCGCCGCAGCGGGTGCTCAGCCTGACCCTGGTGATGACCAGTTCCGGTGCCCAGGGCCTGCCTGCACCCAGCGATGCGCTGGTCGCGCTGCTGGCGCGGCGCGAGGCCGGCAGCCGCGAGGCCGCGCTGCAGCAGCAGGCCGACCTGCTCGCGGCGCTGGGCAGCCCCTCGGTCAAGGATGATCGCGCGTTGCTGTTGCATCAGGCCGAGGTGGCTTACGACCGGGCCTTCAATCCAGAGGGCGTGCAGCGGCAGCTGTTGGCGATTCTCGCCGAGTCGAGCCGGGTCGAGTTGCTCAACCGCCTGAGCGTGCCGACGCTGGTGGTGCATGGCACCGCCGACCCGCTGCTACCGGTGATGCATGGTGTCCACGTGGCGGCGCACATCAAGGGCTCGGAGCTGAAGCTGATTCCGGGGCTGGCCCACCGTTTCCAGGATGCCTTCAAGGAACCGCTGCTGGCCGCAGTGTTGCCACACCTCGCGGCCCACCGCGGCGACCTCGGGCTGGCCCACCTGTAGCGATCAGAGTTCCTGATTGTGCTTGATCGCGTCGCGGCGCTGCTGGCTGTCGATGTGCTCGCTGCTGTGGCGGATCAGCTTGTCCGCCATGGCCATGCGCTCGATGTAGCGCTGGATGCTCTGCTCGGCATCGTGGCGCGAGAGGTAGGGGCCTTCCAGCGTGCCTTCGCGGGTAGCGAAGAAATACTGGCCATTGACGGCGCTCAGGCGTGAACTGCGGTAGTGCGTGCCCGGTTGGGGGTCGACAGTGCGTTGGCCGAACATGACGAGAGCTCCATCTGCAGGTGCTGGATAGGCTGAGTCTACTGCGAGCGGAGCGGCTTGCCCGGCAAGGCGACCAATGGTCGAAGTTGCCGGCCGTTGGCTACTGGTTGGCGTTTTTTATTGAATTTTGACGCCGGCCTGCTGACACCTGAGGCATGCCGGGCGGTACAGTTGCGCTCGGCAAGCGAGCCGAACTGTCACTGTGCTGGTGCGTCGGCCTCTCCTAGAATGGCCGGCTGCGGTCGACGCGTTCAGTCGACCGCGCTGCTGAGGTCGCCATGCACATTTCCTCCGGCCGCTGGATGTACGGCCTGCTTCTCGCCCTGCTCACATCGCTGCTCTGGGGCATCCTGCCGATCAAACTGAAAGAAGTCCTGCAGGTCATGGACCCGGTCACGGTCACCTGGTACCGCCTGACGGTGGCGGGTTCGCTGCTGCTGGCCTACCTCGCCGCCGCTCGCCGCCTGCCACGTTTCCGCCCGCTGGGGCGCAAGGGTGCCTGGCTGCTGGCCCTGGCCATCGGCGGGCTGACGGCGAACTATGTGCTGTACCTGGTCGGGCTCAGGCTGTTGAGCCCCGGCACCACGCAACTGGTGATCCAGGTGGCGCCGATCCTGCTGCTGATCAGCAGCCTGTTCATCTTCCGCGAACGCTTCAGCCTGGGTCAGGCGCTGGGCCTGGTGGTGATGCTGCTGGGCTTCGGCCTGTTCTTCAATCAGCGCCTGGGCGAGTTGCTGACGTCGCTGACGACCTATACCACCGGCGTACTGACCGTGCTCGCCGCCGCCTTCGTCTGGACCTTCTACGGTCTGGCGCAGAAGCAGCTGCTGACGCTGTGGAGTTCGGTGCAGGTGATGATGGTCATCTACCTCTCCTGCGCCTTGCTGCTGACGCCCTGGGCGCAGCCGCTGCAGGTGCTGGAGCTGAGCCCGCTGCAAGGCTGGCTGCTGTTGGCCTGCTGCCTCAATACCCTGGTGGCCTACGGCGCCTTCGCCGAGGCGCTGGCGCACTGGGAAGCTTCGCGGGTCAGTGCCACTCTGGCGCTGACGCCGCTGGTGACCTTCGTGTCCGTGGCGCTGGCGTCCACCTGGTGGCCGGACCACGTGCTGCCCGAGGCAGTCAACTGGATCGCTTACGCCGGTGCGGTGGTGGTGGTGCTCGGCTCCGCCCTGACCGCCCTCGGCCCCTCGCTGATGGCCAGCCTGCGTGCGCGCAAGGCCAGGCGCCTGGCGGCCACGCAGGCCTGATCAGTCCAGCGGCAGTTCGGTGGTGCGTTTGACCTCGCTCATGGCTATGTGCGAATGCGCTTCGTGCACATGCGGGCGCTGCAGCAGGTGGTCGCGCAGGAAGCGCTCGTAGTCGGCGATGTCCTTGGCCACCACCTTGAGCAGGTAGTCCGAGCTGCCGGCCATGCTGTAGCACTCCAGCACCTGCGGATAGCCCACCACGGCCTGTTCGAACTCATCCAGATTGCCGCGACCGTGCGCCGACAGCTTGATGTCGACGAACACGGTGATGCCGAAACCCAGGCGCTTGTGGCTGAGCAGCGCGACCTTGCGCTCGATCAGCCCGTCTTCCTGCATGCGGTGGATGCGCCGCCAGCAGGGTGACTGCGACAGCTCGACCTTCTCGGCCACCTCGGCGGCGGAGAGGTCGGCATTGTGTTGCAGCAGACGGAGAATCCTGCGGTCGATGGCGCTGAGCTTATCCTGCATGACTATTTCCATTTTCTTGTGATTGTTGGAAGGATCATGCGAAGTATTGTCCTGCAATCTGAAAAATAGAAAGAAAAAAGCGGAACCCTCCAGTCATGCTTTAGGCAAATCCGTCGTGGTGATCCTGCGGCCGGATGCAACGGAGCGTGTTTACCGTCGCGCTCCTCGTGCTCGCCATAAGAATAAAAGGAGCGCTCCATGTCCCTGGCCGAAATCCGCCTGGATGACAAATATCGCCTCGCTACCGGTCACCTCTACCTGACCGGCACCCAGGCCCTGACCCGCCTGCCCATGCTGCAGAAGCAGCGTGACGCCGCCTTCGGTCTGAATACCGCGTGTTTCATCTCCGGCTATCGTGGCTCGCCCCTGGGCGGCCTGGACAAGAGCCTGTGGGACGCGCGCGACTACCTCAAGCAGAACCACATCCACTTCCAGCCGGGCGTCAACGAGGAACTCGGGGCGACGGCCGTATGGGGCAGCCAACAGGCCAACCTGTTCCCGGGGGCGCGCTACGACGGCGTGTTCGCCATGTGGTACGGCAAGGGGCCGGGGGTGGACCGCAGCGGCGACGTGTTCAAGCATGGCAACTCGGCCGGCGTTTCCAAGCACGGCGGCGTGCTGCTGCTGGCGGGCGACGACCATGGCTGCAAGTCCTCGACCATTGCTCACCAGAGCGAGCATGCCTTCATCGCCGCGTCGATTCCGGTGCTCAATCCGGCCAACGTTCAGGAGGTCCTGGACTACGGCATCATCGGCTGGGAGCTGTCGCGCTACAGCGGTTGCTGGGTGGCGCTGAAGACCATCGCCGAGAACGTCGACTCCTCGGCCGTGGTGGATGTCGACCCGCTGCGCGTGCAGGTGAAGATTCCCGAGGACTTCCAGCTACCCGAGGATGGCGTGCACATCCGCTGGCCGGACCCGCCCCTGGCGCAGGAGAAGCGCCTCAACGTCTACAAGATCTATGCAGCTCGCGCGTTCGCGCTGGCCAACAACCTCAACCAGGTGAAGCTCGATTCGCCGAACCCGCGCCTGGGCATCATCACCACCGGCAAGTCCTACCTGGACGTGCGCCAGGCCCTGGATGACCTGGGTCTGGACGAGGCGCTGTGCGCCAAGGTCGGTCTGCGCGTGCTCAAGGTCGGCATGAGCTGGCCGCTGGAGCCGGTGTCCGTGCACCAGTTCGCCGAAGGGCTGGACGAAATCCTGGTGGTGGAGGAGAAGCGCAGCATCATCGAGGACCAGCTCACCGGTCAGCTCTACAACTGGCCGGTGGGCAAGCGCCCGCGGGTGGTCGGCGAGTTCGACGAGGAGGGCGGTTCCCTGCTGCCCAACCTGGGCGAGCTGACCCCGGCGATGATCGCCCGGGTGATCGCCAAGCGCCTGGCGCCGATCTACAGCAGCCCGGTCATCGAGGAACGCCTGGCCTTCCTCGACGCCAAGGAAAAGGCCCTGGCCGCGCCCAAGCACAAGACCGTGCGCACCCCGCACTTCTGCTCCGGCTGCCCGCACAACAGCTCGACCAAGGTACCGGAAGGCAGCCGCGCGCTCGGCGGCATCGGTTGCCACTACATGACCCAGTGGATGGATCGCAGCACCGACACCTTCACCCAGATGGGCGGTGAGGGCGCGACCTGGATCGGCCAGGCCCCCTTCACCGACACGCCGCACGTGTTCCAGAACCTGGGCGACGGCACCTACTTCCACTCCGGGCACCTGGCCTTGCGTGCCGCCGTCGCGTCCGGGGTCAACATCACCTACAAGATCCTCTACAACGACGCGGTGGCCATGACCGGCGGCCAGCCCATCGACGGCGAGCTGCGCATCGACCAGCTCAGCCAGCAGGTGCATGCCGAGGGCGTCAAACGCATCGCTCTGGTCAGCGACGAGCCGGACAAGTACCCGACCCGCGCCACCTTCGCGCCGGGCGTGACCTTCCATCACCGCCGCGAACTGGACGCCGTGCAGCGTGAGCTGCGCGAGTTCAAGGGCGTTTCGGTGATTCTCTACGACCAGACCTGCGCGACCGAAAAGCGCCGTCGGCGCAAGCGCGGCAAGCTGGTCGACCCGGCCAAGCGCGTGTTCATCAACCCGGACGTGTGCGAAGGCTGCGGCGATTGCAGCGTCAAGTCCAACTGCCTGTCGGTGCTGCCGCTGGAGACCGAACTGGGGCGCAAGCGCGAGATCGACCAGAGCGCCTGCAACAAGGACTACAGCTGCCTCGAGGGTTTCTGCCCGAGCTTCATCACCGTGCATGGTGGCGGCTTGCGCAAGCCCGAGGCCGTGGGCCTGGGAGCCCTATTCATCGCCTTGCCGGAGCCGAAACAGCCTGCGCTGACGCGTCCCTGGAACATTCTGCTGCCCGGTGTGGGTGGCAGCGGCGTGACCACCGTCGGTGCGCTGCTGGGCATGGCCGCGCATATCGAAGGCAAGGGCTGCACCGTACTCGACCAGGCCGGCCTGGCGCAGAAGTTCGGTCCGGTGATCACTCATATCCGCATCGCTGCGCGGCAGAGCGATATCTACGCGGTGCGCATCGCGGCCGGGGAAACTGACCTGTTGCTGGGTTGCGACCTGGTGGTGGCTTCCAGCGAGGAGTCGCTGGCCAAGCTGAATGACAAGATCGCCCACGCGGTGATCAATAGTCACGAGTCGGCCACGGCCGAATTCACCCGCAACCCCGATGCCCAGGTGCCGGGCGCGGCGATGCGCGAGGCGATCAGCGAGGCGGTGGGCGAGGGCAAGACCCGCTTTGTCGATGCAACGCGCCTGGCCACGCGCCTGCTCGGCGACAGCATCGCCACCAACCTGTTCATGCTCGGTTTTGCCTACCAGCGCGGCCTGGTACCGGTTTCGGCCGAGGCCATTGACAAGGCCATCGAACTCAATGGCGTGGCCGTGCAGTTGAACCAGCAGGCGTTCCTCTGGGGGCGGCGCGCGGCACATGACATGGCTGCGGTGGAGAAGCTCGCCGCGCCCAAGGTGGTCGAGGCTCCGCATTGCAGCACGCTGGACGAGATCGTCGCCGACCGCATACAGCGCCTGAGCCTGTACCAGAACGGCGCCTACGCCGAACGTTACCGGGCGCTGGTCGAGCGCGTGCGCCAGGCGGATAGCGACGCCGGGCAGGCGCTGAGCAAGGCGGTCGCGCGTTATTACTTCAAGCTGCTGGCCTACAAGGACGAGTACGAAGTGGCGCGGCTGTACAGCGAGGCGACGTTCCGCAAGCGTCTGCAAGAGCAGTTCGAGGGCGACTACCAGCTGCAGTTCCACCTGGCACCGAGCTGGTTGAGCAAGCCCGATGCGGTGACCGGCGAGCCGCGCAAGCGCAGCTTCGGTCCCTGGATGCTCAAGGCGTTCGCGCTGCTGGCACGCTTCAAGTTCCTCCGCGGTACGGCGCTCGACCCCTTCGGGTACAGCACCGAGCGACGTCTGGAGCGTGAGCTGATCGAGGAGTACGAGGCCAACCTGGCCTACCTGCTCAGCGAACTGAACGCGGACAACTACCGCACCGCCATGGCGCTGGCCGAACTGCCGGAGCAGGTGCGCGGCTATGGCCACGTCAAGGAAGCCGCCATGGCCAAGGTGCGCGAGCAGGCCGTGCAGCTCAAGGCCCGCATGACCGTCAGCGAGATCGCGGCGGTGCAGCTGTTCGAACCGGCTGCCTGATTCTTCAACTATCCCCCTTGCCACCCCTCCCGCGCGGGAGGGGGATGGCCTTTTACGATCTGAATACCGAGGTGATTCGATGTCCGTCTTCACTCATGTCGACTTCGACCAGCACGAACAGGTGGTCTACGGCCACGACCAGGCCAGCGGCCTGAAAGCCATCATCGCCATTCACGACAGCACGCTCGGCCCGGCGCTCGGCGGTTGCCGCATGTGGAACTACGCCAGCGACGACGAGGCCCTGCGCGATGTGCTGCGTCTGTCACGTGGCATGACCTACAAGTCTGCGCTGGCGCGTCTGCCGCTCGGAGGAGGCAAGGCGGTGATCATCGGCGATCCGCACAGCGGCAAGAGCGAGGCGCTGTTCCAGGCAATGGGCGACTTCGTCGACAGCCTGGGCGGACGCTACGTCACCGCGGCGGACTCCGGCACCGGGGTGAACGAGATGCGCATCATGGCCGAGCGCACGCGCCATGTCGCCGGTGCCGGGCAGCGCGAGGCCTTCGGCGGTGGCAGCCGCGATGGCGACCCATCGCCGTCCACGGCCTATGGCGTGTTCATCGGTATCCAGGCCGCCGTCGCACACCGCATGGGGCGGGCGGATCTGAACGGCATCCGCGTGGCCATCCAGGGGGTGGGGCAGGTCGGTTTCCACCTGGCCAGGCTGCTCCGCGAGGCCGGTGCGCAACTGTGGGTGACGGACATCTTCGAGGCCAACGTGCAACGTGCGGTCGCTCAGCTGGGGGCCACGGCCGTCGACCAGAACGCGATCTACGGCCTCGACGTCGACGTGTTCGCCCCCTGCGCGCTGGGCGCGATCATCAATCTGCAGAGCCTCGAGAACCTACGTGCGCCGATCATCGCCGGCGCGGCCAACAACCAGCTGGCCGACGCCAGCCTGGCCGAGCTGCTGCGTCGCCGTGACTGCCTGTATGCGCCGGACTACGCGATCAATGCCGGCGGCATCATCGATGTCTGCTACGAGCGCACCGGTGGCAGCGCCGCCGAACTCAAGGCGCATATCGAGAGCATCGGCCCGACCCTGACGGAAATCTTCCAGCGCGCCGAGCGGGAAGGCGAGACGACCACCGCGATAGCCGACCGCATGGCGCTGGAGCGCCTGCACGGTGGTGTGCCCAGCGTGCGTGCCTCGACAGCCTCTGCGGCGGTTGCCCACGGCTGGCAGCGCTAGGCCGCGAACGGATCGCGACATGACAAACGCGCCGGTCGTCGCTAAGATGCCGCCCGGCCGTTGCGAATACGGCCGTGTCCCCTTAGTTCAACGGATAGAATAAGCCCCTCCTAAGGGCTAGATGCTGGTTCGATTCCAGCAGGGGACGCCATCTTCTTTTTCGCCGATCTGGCGTGCTTCTCCTCCTTAGTTCCCTGATTCTGCATGAGCGACCTTCGCTCGCCATGCCGTCCAGTCGCCTCGCTGTGTCTCTCTCTTCGCTGTCGCTTCGCAGATCCAGAGCATGCTGTCTCTGGATATCTCGCTGCGTCTTCTTTCTGGTCAGCAAGGGCTCTAGAACGCACCTTCTGCGCCCCGCTTGGCTGTCCCGGTCCCGGTTTGTCAGTCCTGTGCTAAAGCGCTCGTCCGATATGAATATTTATTCTTATGTGCTATTGAAAGTCATTATCACCAAGCTCTAGTATCGGCCCACTTTCATCCGGACTGATGAGGCGCAACGTGACCACGGAACTGCCCTACGACTTCATTGCAATAGGCATCGGGCCTTTCAATCCCGGGCTGGCATGCCTTGCGGAGCCTCTGGGAACCCGCAGCCTTTTCCTCGACAGGAAGGCCGAATTCAGCTGGCACCCCGGCATGCTGCTGGACGGCACCACGCTACAGAATCCCTTCCTTGCCGATCTGGTCTCGATGGCCGATCCCACCAGTCGTTTCAGCTACCTCAACTACTGCAAGCAGCAAGGCCGCTTGTACAACTATTACATCCGCGAGAACTGGTACCTGTCGCGTCAGGAATTCGATCGTTACTGCAAATGGGCGGCGGCGCAGCTCGACAACCTGCGCTATCAGCACGAAGTGCAGGAGGTCCGGTACGACGACTTGCTGCCTGGCTACGTGCTGGCCAGTTGCTCAACGAGCTGACCGGGCGCGATGACTGTCCCTGTGAAGCACGCACCACCTACCAGAACTTTCAGCCGCCAGCCGCCAGCGGTTTCGTTGCGCTCGGGCTGGGGAGCGCCTCTGCATGAATCTGCGTACCACCATTCTGATCATGTCGGGCTTCGGCGTGATCAGCGATTCGATTCTGATCGCGTTCTACCCGCAATTCTTCGAGACCCGTTACGGCGTGACCAGCCCGGTGCATGTGGGCGCCTACATCGCCGCTATCTCGATTGCGGTGATGTGCATGTTGCCCGTCTGGGCGCGTGTCGCCAGGCGTATCGAGACCATGCACCTGCTGTTCTACACCCAGGGAGTGGCTGCGCTGTTCTGCCTGGCTTCGATCTGGGCGCCGAGCGTCGAGAGCTACTGGCTGCTCAGTCTGATGATGTTCATGACCAAGGCCAGTTACCTGCTGATGTTCCCCTACCTGATGCGCCTGGAGGCGACAGAGAATCACAGCCTGGTGATCGGTCTGCTGTCGGTGGTCAGCCACATCGGCGCGATCTTCGGTGCGGCTGTCGGCGGCATGGCGCTGGAGCATTACGGGCCCAGCTTCTGCATCGCCCTGATGGCGGCTGGTGACCTGGCGCAGATGGCCCTGTGCCTGTACCTGATCCGCAGCGGGAAAGTGGTCAGGGTGCTCAGTCGCGAGGAGAAGACCGGCCAGGCACCGGTGCCGCGGCGTAGCCCGCAGGCGCTGTCGGCGCTGCTCAAGCTGTGCCTGCTGATGTTTCTCTTCGACTTCAGCGCCTATCTGGTACGGCCTTTCTTCACCCTGTATTGGGAGGCACGTACGGGGCTGCACGAGCCTCTGCTGACCGGCCTGGTGTTCGCTATCCCCGGCATCGTCGCCTTGCTCGCGCTGCTGCTCAAGCATCTGCTCGCGCAGCCACCGCGCTGGGTCGATCACACCCTGTTCAATCTGCTGCTCGGGGCATCGGGCCTGGCGCTGCAGGCCAGCGAGTCGCTGGAGCTGATCATCGTGGGTCGCTGCCTGTACGGGTGGGCGCTGTATCAGGTGATCGTCAAGCTCGAGGTCACTCTGTTCAAGGTCAGTACGCCGGACGCGTATGCCCGCGATTTCGGCGTCACCAACTTCTTCCAGAACCTTGGCGTGCTGCTGTCCTCGTTCGGCGCCGGGTTCCTGGTCAACCTGGTCGGTATTCCGCTGACCTTCGTCATCGCTGCGGCAGGCCTGCTGCTCACGGCGATCATCGACCGCGGCTGGTTCGGCGTCGATCGCCGGCATGCCGCTCAGGGGGAACTCTGCCATGCCAACTGAGGCCACAGTGTTGCGCCATCCGCGTGCATCGCTAGACCCGCAATTCAGCCTGCGCCCGTTGCGTCTCGACGAGGATGTCGCGGTGATCCACCCCTGGTACCAGATGGACTACGCCCATTACTGGAACATGCAGGACATGACCCTGGAGGCGACCCGCGACTTCTACGCCGATGCCATGGGGAGCGGCCACATGCGTGCCTTCATGGGCTGCTATCGAGGTGCGCCAGCGTTCGTCATGGAGTGCTACGACCCCCGGTACGACCTGCTCGGTGAGCTCTATGCGGTGCAGCCTGGCGACCTCGGCATGCACTTTTTCGTCGGCCCGAGCAAGGAGCCGATTCGCCACTTCACCCGTGACGTGCTGCGCGCGGTGGCAGGCACTCTGCGAGAACAACCGCGAGCTGGTCGAGGCGCACCACGCGGCCTACATGGAGACCGCCATCGAAGACGACGAGATCGCCGAGCGCACCGATGCCGGCCGGCGGGCGCTCTATCAGCGCGGTATCGATGACAGTGGCCCGTACCAGATACCGCTGGAGGAGGGCATGCAGCACTTCCATGGCTGGTATCGCCAGGTGATGGGGCAGGCCCTGGCTGCCCAGCACCGTTGAGACACGCAGATCGGAGCGGCATGGAGGTTATTGCGATGAACTGAAGTCCCCTTGCGCTGTGCCCACGCTTTATCCAACTCAATCAAGAAAAAGTGTCTGCCCATGAAAACGATGTATCACTCAGAACACCGGGTGCGCCTGCGCGCTGCCTGCAGTCCCCGCGTACTGGCCATGGCGCTGTGCGTGTTGCCGTTGGCCTGGCCGGTGGTGGCCGCGGAAGTTGATGAGGATGGCGATGCGCTGGTGTTGCAGCCCATCAGCGTCACCGGCGTCAACCGGGCGCCGCCGGTCGTCACCGAACAGAGCGACTCCTATACCCTGGGGAGCAGCGGTACGGCGACCAAGCTCGATCTGACGCCGCGGCAAACGCCGCAGACCATCACCAGCGTGAACCGTCAGCAACTCGATGATTTCAAGCTCGGCAACGCCAACGATGCCTTGCAGGCGGCGGGCATCGGTGTACAGCGCGTGGAGACCGACCGCACCTACTTCACCGCGCGTGGCCTGGACGTGAACAACTTCCAGATCGACGGCATCGGCGTACCTTTCTCCTCTGAAGAGCAGATGGGTGACATCGATACCTTCCTCTACGACCGCATCGAGATTCTCAAGGGCGCCAATGGCCTGACCTCCAACCCCGGCAATCCGTCCGCGACGATCAACTTCGTACGCAAGCGACCGACCCGTGAGACCCAGGCGCAGCTGGGCTTCAGCTATGGCTCCTGGCAGACGCGGCGCCTCGAGGCCGACGTGTCCGGCTCCCTCAACGACAGCGGTACACTGCGTGGGCGCGCTATCTTCGCCGGGCAGGAGGGCAATTCCTACCTGGACCGTTACCAGCCGAGCAAGACGCTGTTCTCCGGCATCCTGGAGGCCGATCTGACCGACAGCAGCACCGCGACCATCGGCTACTCCAAGCAGCGCAACCGACCGGAAGGGATCATGTGGAGCGCGTTGTCGCTGTACTACACCAATGGTTCCAAGGTGCACTACGACCGCTCGCACAACACTGCGCCGGACTGGAGCTACTGGGACACCGATGACGAGCAGACCTTCGCCGAACTGAAGACCGACTGGGGCGGTGGCTGGCAAACCCAGGTGACGCTCAACTACCGCGAGATCGGTTCCGACGCCGAAATGCTCATGGCTGGCGGTGTGCCGGATGCCACCACCGGGCTTGGCCTGTACACCTATGGGTCGAAGTTCGATCGTACCGAGCGTCAGCTGCTGGGAGACGCGTCGGTGAAGGGGCCGTTCGAGCTGTTCGGTCGGACCCATGAAGTGGTCCTGGGCAGCAACTGGTCGCGTACCCGTGCGCACTGGACATCCAGTGACGATGCCATCGTCCAGTCGCTGCCACCGGTGTGGGACTACGACGGCGACTACCCGCGTCCGGATTTCGCCAACGTCACCAGCTGGGCCGACTACACCGTCTACCGCCGCAGCTACTACGTGGCCGGGCATTTCTCGCTGAGCGACCAGCTGAAGCTGATCACCGGCGTCAACCACACCAACCTCAAGAGCAGCGGTGAGCGCGTCGGTGAAGGCCATCAGTACGACAAGAACAAGTCGACGCCCTATGTCGGCCTGACGTACGACCTCAACGACAACTACTCGCTGTACACCAGCTACACCGAGATCTTCAGTCCGCAGTACCAGGTCGATCGAAACCATGCCTTGCTCGAGCCGATCGAAGGCAACAGCATCGAGGGCGGGATCAAGGGTGAGTGGTTCGACCGTCGTCTCAATGCCAGCTTCGCGCTGTTCCGCACCAAGCAGGACAACACCCCCGAGTACGCCGGCTTCGATGCGGCGGAGGGCTTCTCCTACTATCAGGGCGTGGACACCAAGGTCGAAGGCTTTGAAATGACCGTGGCGGGGCAACTGACACCGGGCTGGGAGGCCAGTGCGGGCCTGACGCATCTGTTCTCCCTGCGCGATGGCGATGGCAGCAGCACGCGCACCTTCATTCCGCAGAACACCCTCTACCTCGCGACCACCTATCGGGTACCGCAGGTGCAGGGATTGAAGGTGGGGGGCAGCGTCAACTGGCAGAGCGAGATCTTCCGCGAGCAGGGCACTTCGACGACCGGCGAGACCATCGTCAGCCGTCAGGGCTCCTACGCGGTGGTCAATGCACTGGCGAGCTATGACATCGACCCGCACTTCAACGTATCGCTCAACGTCAACAACCTGTTCGACCGCAAGTACCTGACCAGCCTGTACTGGGCGCAGTCGTACTACGCACCGTCGCGCAATGCGACCCTGAGCCTGACCTGGAAGTACTGAGTCCCTCCACCAGCCCCGCCTGAACCCAGGCGGGGCTTTCTATTCAGCCGGCAGCTTCAGCAGCGCTTCGCTGATGGCTTGCGCCAGGTACTGCACGCTGAACACGCCGCCGTGAGTCCAGGTCGCGCGCATGCTGGTCAGGCGCTGCTGGCGCACGAATGGCATGGCCTGCCACAGCCGTGTGGTGAACAGACGCTCGTGCTGGGCGAAGGGTTCGATGTAGATCACCACGCCATCCTCGATGCTGCCGAGCTGGGTAACCGGCGCCTGGGTACTGCCCCAGCGGCTGACCGGTACCGCTTGCGCAGGCTGCAGGCCGAGCAGGGTCATGGCGTGCTGCGGTAGCGAATTGGGGCCGAAGATGTACACCTGGGTCGCTGACGCGAAGCGGATCAGGGTGACCTTGGGCAGTTCGCCCGCAAAGTGAACGAGCAACTGCTGGCGCAAGGCGTCGATGCGCTGTTGCATCTGGCGCAGGCGCCGGTTTGCCAGGTCGCTGCGTTGCAGGCGTGCGGCCAGATCCAGATAGTTGCTGCGCTGCAGCTCCAGGTTGTCCTGTTTCTGGGTGAAGTCGCCATAGCTCAGCACCGGCGCGATGCGCTCGAGGGGCGCGCGTATGTCTTCCAGCAACGGGGTGATCAGGATCAGCTCGGGGCGCAGCTGCGCCAGCCGTTCCAGATTCGGCTCGGTGCGACTGCCGGCGTTGACCACGTCGGCTGGCAGCGTCGGGCGTACCACCCAATCACGATAATCCGGAGCATCGGCCACCGTCAGCGGGGTGATACCCAGCTGCAGCAGGTGCTCGGCAGGTTCCCAGCTCAGTGCGGCAATACGCGGTTCGCCCGACAGGGCCAGTGGCGAGCAGGCGAGCAGGGGCAGGCACAGCAACAGGGTACGGCGCTTCATGACAGGCGTCTGTGCAGCAGAAGAAGGATGAAGTAGCTGCCGCAGAGTATCGATGCAACGATGCCCAGCGGGATCTGCAGCGGGAATATCAGGTTGCGGCCGATGGCATCGGCCAGCAGCATCAGCAGGCCACCAAGCAACGCGGCGAGCGGCAGTTGTTGCTGAACGCGCCGCGCACCGAGGGTCGCCGCCATGTGTGGTGCGAGCAGGCCAAGAAAACTCACCGGGCCGACGAGGCTGGTCACCAGGGCGCAGAGCAGGGCCACCAGCAACAGCAGCGCCAGGCGCGTTGCCGGCACATCCAAGCCGCGCCCGTGAGCGATGCCGTCTCCCGCCGTGAGCAGGTCCAGCGCGCGCTGCCAGAACAGGCTGAGACCGATCAGCAGGCTTACGCCGACCCCCAGCACGCAGGCTTGCAGCGCGCTGACGCGGTAGGTCGAGCCCGCCAGCCAGCCGAGCAGCGCCAGGGAGTCCGACGACCCCTGGCTGAGTGCCAGTTGCAGCGCAGTGTTGAGCAGGGCCGCGAGCGCCATGCCGACCAGCACCATCAATCCTGGCGAGTACTGCTGTTTGCGCCCCAGCAGCACCAGCGTCGCCAGGACCAGCAGGCAGCCGATGAATGCGGCAATCGGCGCAAGCAGCCAGAACAGCGCCTGCCCGAACAGCAGCAGGCTGATCATCACCACCAGCGCTGCGCCGGCGCTCAGGCCAAGAATGTCCGGGCTGGCCAGCGGGTTGTGCAACAGGCGCTGCAGCAACACGCCGGCGACGGCTAGGCCTGTGCCGGCGGCTGCCGCACTGAGCAAGCGCGGCCAGCGTAGCGACCACAGCACGTCCGATGGCCAGGCCAGCTGCCAGCCCTGAGGTTCAAGCTGCAGGCACAGGCCAAGCAGTGCAGTGAGTGCCGTGGCCGATGCCAGCAGCCACCAGGTACGACCGCTGCAGCGCTCGCGGCCCCGCGGCAGGTCCAGCGACTGCCTGGTTTCCGCAGCGCGCTGCTGCCGGGACAGCCAGAGCAGGGCCGGCGCGCCGACCAGCGCGGCAACCGCGCCTGTCGGTATCCGCTCGCCCAGCCAGCGGCTGAGCAGCAGCGCCATGGCGTCGCTGGCCAGTAGCACCAGCATGCCCAGCAAGGCGCTGTAGAGCAGCTCGTCGCGGGCCGTGCGTGCGCCGCACAGATGCGCCAGATTGGGAGCCAGCAGACCGATGAAGCCGATCAGGCCGACTGCGGTGATGGCTGCGGAAGTCATCCACAGTGAGGCGAGAAACAGCGTCAGTAGCGCTGGCCACAGATTCAGTCCGCGCCCCTGGGCGGCAGTGCCGCCCAGCTTGAGCAGGGTCAGCGCGCGCGGCGCCAGCCAGAGCAGCAACAGCCCCGGCAGCAGTTTGGGCCAGAGCCAGCTGACCCAGGACCAGTCGATCTGCCCCAGGTCGCCCGCGCCCCAGATGAACAGGCCGCGTGTCTGCTGCTGGTTGAGTATCAGCACGGCAATGGCCAGCGCACCGAGCAGCAGGTTCATGGCCATGCCCGCGAGTATCACCGGCAGGCCGGCGATGCCATCACGTCCGGCAATCAGCAGGACCAGCCCCACGCTCAGCAGCGCCCCGGCCAGTGCAGCCCAGTGACCTTGCACGGCAGCGAAGGCGGGGAAGGCCAGGCTGGCGACCAGCAGCCCGAGCCAGGCGCCGGACGCGGCACCTAGGGTCATGGGGGATACGAGGCGGTTCTGCGTCAGTTGCTGCAACAGGCTGCCGGACAGCCCCAGAGCCGCGCCCACCAGCAACGCCATGACCATGCGCGGCAGGCTGGCCAGGTGAAATTGCAAGGCGGTGAAGCTGTCGCCTTCGGGGAAGTTCAGCGTCCAGTGATCGAGGCTGAGATTGAGGTGCAGCAGGGCAATGAGCAACAGTCCGAGGAGCGTCAGAGCGTAGCGGCAAGCATCCGCCTTCAGCGGCCGGCAATCGTCGACCGGGTACTGTGCGCTGTCGACTTCAGCCAAATCGGGGCGCTCTGTTGTCACGAAGAGGGGCGTGCGCCGAGCCGCGTGCGAGCATCAGCAGACCAGCTCTTCGCGAAAACGCTGCAGGCGCTCGGCGGGTTTCAGTCTTGGACAGCCGGCACAGGGCTCGCCATCGGCGCGACGAAAGTGTTGGCAGCAGGCATTGCGCCCCAGTGCCAGGCACTGGCGACCGTCGTCCAGGCTGACTTCGATCAGCGGGCTCTTGCCTGGCAGTCCCAGTGCTTGCAGCCACTGTTCTTCCAGCTCGCGCAGCTGTGCATTGCCCAGGTTCTGGTGGCGTTGCAGCAGAAGCAGTGCCGCGCGGGCGCAGTCGGCGATCAGCAGGCGGGCCAGCTTGGGGTAGATGGTGGAGACGCTGTTGAACTCCTCGAGCTGATGTTCCAGCAGGTTCATCAGTCGTTCAGCTGCGTTCTCGACCAGTTTCCGGTCGCCTGTGCACAGCGCGCAATCAGGCGGAAGGTTGAAACCACCGACGAAGCCCTGCTGGATCGACTGCCCCATTCGCTTCAGGCAGGGCACACGGCGCTCCAGGTGAGCGGCCAGCAGGCTGAGGTAGATGGGTTGCCAGATCAGCAGGGTCCAGCAGCGGGTGGACCAGTAGTGTCGCCCGGCCTCGGGGTGGGCATGCTGCCAGTAGTCATGCAGCGCGGCGATGCGCTCCTGATTGCCCTGGCCTCCGCACAGGAACTGGTCGCTGCGCACGGGAGCCACGTTGCCGTTCAAGCCTGGCAGGCAGAGGGCGACGGACTTGAGCAGGGCGTCGAGGTCGGTGGCAGGGTGCATGGCGATCGAATCCGGAAGCTTCGCGAATGGAGCGCGTCGGCAGAAGAGGTCGGAATAATTTAGCAGTCAAATGCGAGTGATACAAATTATCATTTGCGTGCTTGGTGTGCGTCACGCACAAATAATGCCCTCGCCAGATGGGCCTTGGGGCCTGGGCGTACGGGCATTGGCGTTCAGAACACCACGTATTCCGCCTTCCTCGCAATTCTGTTTCATGGCTGCAAGCCCCGAAGTTTCTGGCGTTAGGTCAGAGCGGAACACCAGAAGCGTCAAGAACATCAGAATTTCCATGAGTAGGTTCGTCACGTCTCCAGCAGCCCTCTGGGGGTAGGTGCTGCGGGCTGGAAAGTCGGGATACGTTTGGGGGTATGCAATGAGTATCGAAATACTCAAGGCCAGTTATCACGAGGCCTTGATTGGCTATGCTCGATTCTGGCAGGGCCATCTGCCAGTCCCCAACAGGCGCGTCGGTTATCTTCCCCTTCCTTTCAGCGTGCCTTGCTTTCGATGCGCTTGAGCGCTTGCCGGCAGTGCAGCAGTGCATCACGCACCATGAAATTCACCAGGGTCGGTGAGACCCCCAGTTCCTTGGCAATGTCGTTCTGCGTCCGTCCGTGCAGTTTGTACATCTCGAAGGCGTAGCGAGTGCGCTCGGGCATCTGCGCCAAGGCCGAGGAGAGCATCTCCAAGGTCTCTCGACTCTCGTGGCTGGTCTCTGGTGAGGCTCCAGGGGCAGCGATATACAGGCCTTCTTCCTCGCTGCCGGCATAGCGTTTCTCCAGAGCCTGGCGGCGATAGAGGTCGATCGCCAGGTTACGCACCACGCGTAACAGGTAACTGCTCTGCGACTGGATGTTAGGGACCATGCTCGCGGCGCTGAGCTTGATATAGGCGTCGTGCACCACATCTTCGGCGTGGCTACGGCAGCCGAGGATGCGTGCCGCAGCGTTGATGAAGGTCTGCCTGCGGGTGACGAACAGGTCGTGCAGGGCCATATGCTGCTGGGGGGGGAGCGTCTTGGGCATGAGATGTTTCCTATGCGGCCAGAGCGTGATGGGCGTCCACATGGGGGAGATCTGACGCGAATCCATTGCGCGGGTCTTTCGCCCTGCCTGGCGGTTCCTGCGCCGGTATCGAGGTGGCCAAATCTAATGTAGTTGATAATTATTATCAAATCATACGTGGCCTCTGACTCGATCAAAAATCAAAACGTTCAGTCGGATGAGAATGCTTTCTCAAGTGGTGCGCATGATAATTAATCTCATGGGTTAATCCTAATTATTCGCTCCTCTCCTTCGTCTTCATCGGAAAGCCGCCCAACCCGGGCGAGAAGGAGGCAGAGATGGCATTCGATCGCGACGACGCGACATTCAAGGTTCTCGTCAATCACGAGCTGCAGTATTCCCTGTGGCCGGACGACAAGGCGGTGCCCGCTGGCTGGCGTGAGACGGAGCAGCGAGGCAGCAAGGCGGAGTGTCTGGACTACGTTGAGCGGGAGTGGGTCGACATGCGTCCACTGAGCTTGCGTCAGGTGATGAGCGGCGAGGCTGTGGAGCGGTGATGATGCCTGGCCGCCTGCACCTGTATTGCCTGCCGTATTCCGGTGCCAGCGCGATGGCCTATGCGCGTTGGCGTCGTTCATTGCCGGCTTCGGTCGAGGTGTTGCCGCTGGAGTTGCCAGGGCGTGGTCGGCGTTTCAATGAGCCATTGCAGACCGATATGTACGCGCTGGCCAAGCAGCTTGCGGCCGAGTTGAGCGAGTCGCTCAAGCAGCCCTACGCCCTGTTTGGTCACAGTCTCGGTGGCCTGCTGGCTTTCGAATTGGCCCATGCGCTGCGCCAGCTCGGCATGCCTGCCCCGCAGGCGCTGTTCGCTTCGGCGGCGTCGGCGCCGTCGCGCCGTGAGAGCCACCTCGAACTGGCGCAAGAGCAGAGCGATGAGCAGCTGCTACTGCGCCTGCGGTCCCTGGGGGGAACGCCAGCAGCCGTATTTGACGATGCGGAGATGCTCAGCCTGACCCTGCCGGTGTTGCGCGCCGATTTTCTGCTGTGTGGCCGTTATCGCTACTACCGCCGTGCGCGGCTCGGTTGCCCGATCCATGTACTTGGCGGCAAGGCGGATCGCGTATCGATGGATGCGCTGGCGGCCTGGCAGGACGAAACCGCCGATGACTTCTCTCTGGAGATGTTCGAGGGCGATCATTTTTTCATCAACGCCTGCGAACAGCAGTTGCTCGAATACATGTTCGGCAAGCTGCGTGAGAGTGGGCGGGATCTCCGGGCTATCGAGGCCTGAGAGGAGCATGCGATGACTTTCTTCTCCATAAAGCCTTTGCCTGAGTCGCGTGAGGGTTTACCGCTGCTGGTGCAGGCTGAGGACGGAATCGACCTGCTGGCGAGCCAGCAGGAGCTGCGCGAGCTGATCGATCAACACCTTGAACGCTGTGGTGGAGTGCTATTGCGCGGTTTTGCGGTGGGCGAAGCCGAGCGTTTTCGTGCGTTCGCCGCCGCATTCGGCGACCCGCTGTTGAACTACGAATTCGGCTCCACGCCGCGCAGTAACGTGACCGCTGGCGTCTACACCTCTACCGAGTATCCGCCGCATCAACATATTCCGCTGCACAACGAGCAGGCCTACACCCGCGAGTGGCCGATGCGTATCTGGTTCTACTGCATGCAGGCCGCGCAGAGTGGAGGGGAGACGCCCATCGCAGACAGTCGGGTGGTCTACCGTCAGGTCGGTGAGACGATTCGCCGACGCTTCAGCGAGCGTGGGCTGATGTACGTGCGTAACTACGGCAATGGTCTGGACGTTGCCTGGGAACAGGTGTTCAACAGCAGTGATCGTGCGGTGGTCGAGGCCTACTGCCGGGCTCACCAGATCGAATGCGAATGGAAGGAGGACGGTGAACTGCGCACTCGCCAGCTCTGTCAGGCCGTGGCCCGTCATCCACGCACGGGTGACTGGGTGTGGTTCAACCAAGCGCATCTGTTCCACGTCTCCAACCTGCCCGTCGAGGTGCGCGAAAGCCTGCTGGAAATCGTCGACGAAGAGGACCTGCCGCGCAATGTCTATTACGGCGATGGCAGCCCGATCGAGGAGTCCCTGCTCGATGACATCCGCGGCGTATTGGCCGAAGCGACGGTCAGCTTTCCTTGGTGCAGCGGCGATGTGCTGATGCTCGACAACATGCTGACTGCTCATGCGCGCACGCCTTTCAGTGGCCCGCGCAAGGTCATTGTGGCCATGGCGCAAGGCCATGGCCTGGATCTGCTCTGAGCACCCGAATATTCCATTTCACACGGCGGGTGCAGTGCACCCATCGCGATTCAAGGTGATGCCATGAATGATCGTTACGACGCTGCCACCAACCTGGTTGAGGCGCTCGTCCAGCGTGCCGCTGAAACGCCGCGCGATATCGCTCTGCGTTTTATCGCTGAAGGGGTGGACGAAGCACTGACCTACCGTGCACTGGATGAGCGCGCACGTGATTTGGCTGTCTGGTTGCTGCAGCATGGCCAACCCGGTGATCGCGCCGTTTTGCTGATGCACAGCAGCACGGAATACGTGGTTTCCTTCTTTGCTTGCCTGTATGCCGGCATCATCGCTGTGCCGGCGTATCCGCCCGAGTCCGTTAGGCCGCAGCACCTGGCGCGTTTGCAGGCCATTCTCGGTGACGCCGAGCCGAGCCTGGTGCTCACCGATTCCAGTTTGTTGGACGCCCTGCGTCCGGCCTGTCAGGTTGTCGGTGGTGCCACGCCGCAGCTGCTTGCCGTTGACCACACGCCGGGCGGTCTGGGCCTGGCATGGCAGATGCCGGAGCTGAGTGATGCGCATATCGCCTTCCTGCAATACACCTCGGGTTCCACCTCTACACCAAAGGGGGTGCAGGTCAGCCATGGCAACCTGCTAGCTAACGAGCGGTTGATTCGCCATGGCCTGGGTATCTGTGCCGATGACGTGATGGTCAGCTGGCTGCCGCTGTTTCACGACATGGGGCTGATCGGTGGTTTGCTGCAGCCGATCTACAGCGGTATTCCCTGTGTGTTGATGTCGCCGCGCTACTTCCTCGAGCGTCCGCGCCGCTGGTTGGAGGCCATCTCCCGTTACGGCGGTACGGTCAGTGGTGGCCCGGATTTCGCCTACCGGCTGTGCTGCGAGCGCATCGGTGAGGGCGCCATGGAGGGGCTTGATCTGAGCCGCTGGCGCCTGGCTTTCTCCGGCTCCGAACCGATTCGTCCGGACACCCTGGAGCGCTTCGCTACCACCTTCGCGCGGGTTGGGTTCGATGCCGATGCGCTCTATGCCTCCTACGGCCTCGCCGAGGCGACCCTGTTCGTTGCCGGTGGCCAACGCGGTAAAGGTATCGGTTTGCTGGAGGTGGATCCGACGGCACTGGCCAGTAACCTGGGACGCCCCGGCCGCGGCACCTTGCTGGTCAGCTGCGGGCACCTGCAGCCCGAGCATGAGGTGCAACTGGTCGATCCGCACAGCGGCGCATCTCTGGGGCCTGGGCAGGTTGGCGAGATCTGGAGCAGTGGCCCCAGCGTCGCGCTGGGCTATTGGCGCAACCCCGAGGCCAGTGAGCGTGCTTTCGTCGAGCGCGATGGGCGCGTCTGGCTGCGTACCGGCGACCTGGGCTTCCTGCACAACGATGAGCTGTACGTCACCGGGCGGCTCAAGGACATGATCATCGTGCGTGGCCAGAACCTCTACCCGCAGGATCTGGAACGCTGTGTCGAAGAAGAAGTGGATGTGGTGCGCAAGGGCCGTATCTCTGCATTCGCTGTGGAGCACAACGGTCGCGAGGGGATCGGTATAGCCGCCGAGATTGGCCGCAGTGTGCGCAAGTTGATACCGGCTGCCGCGCTGATCAAGGCTATCTCGGCGGCCGTCGCCGACAGTTTCCAGGAAGCACCGCTGCTCGTGGCGCTGCTGGAACCGGGCGCGTTGCCAAAGACTTCCAGCGGCAAGCTGCAGCGCTCTGCATGCCGCCAGCAATTGGCTGATGGCACCTTGTCGGCTTACGCGGTACAGCGTGCCGGGCAACTGGTGGAAGGCGATCGGGTGAACACTGCTCGGCTGAGCGAGGCGGAGCAGGCCATGGCTGCTCTCTGGTGCGAGGTGCTGCAGGTGGAGGCGGTCGAACGTGACGATCACTTCTTTGTCCTCGGTGGTGATTCGGTGCGGGCGACCCAGTTACTGGCACGCCTGCGTGAGCGTCATGGCCGCGCAGTGGAGCCGCGCCTGCTGTTCGAGGCGCCGGTGTTGGGCGCTTTCGTCGCTGCGCTGGCCAGTCATGTTGTCGATACACCGGCCTGCGCCGAAGTGACCTGTCTGGATCGCCATGGCACGCTGCCGCTGTCGCCGGCCCAGCGCCGTCTTTGGTTCCTCTGGAAGCTGGAGCCGCACAGCCCGCTGTACCACATCGCCGGTGGTCTGACGGTGCGCGGCGAGCTGAATGTCGACGCAGTGCAACAGGCATTCGTCGATCTGCAATTGCGTCACGAGACGCTGCGCAGCCGTTTCGTCGAGGACAGTGATGGCGAAGTTCGCCTGCACCTGACCGACGCCGCGCCGGTGCCGTTCAGTCAGATCGATCTGAGTGGTCAGCCGAGCACTGCCGAGGGCGACGCGCTGCAATTCGCTGCCGAAACCTTCGATCTGGTCAGCGGCCCGTTGCTACGTCTGCGTCTGCAGCACCTGGGCGAAGGCCGTCAGGCGCTGCTGCTCTGCATGCACCACATCATCTCCGATGGCGCCTCGCTGAATCTGCTGTTGGAGGAGTTTTCGGCGTGCTATGCGGCGCGTCTGCAAGGTGAGGTTGCGCAGCTACCGCAGTTGAGCCATCAGTACGTCGATATCACCGCCGCTCAGCAGCAGGTACTGGACGGTGGAGCGAGCGCACGACTGCTGCAGTGGTGGCGCACATACCTTGGGCAGGAACATCCGCCGCTTGAGTTGCCATACACCTTGGTCGACACGACTCGCCAGAGTGGACGTCGTGCCGGCTTCATCGAGCAGCGTCTCGACGATGTCTTGAGCGGGGAGTTGCGTCAGCTGGCCCAGCAGCACGGTGTGACCTTGGCCATGCTGTTGCTGGCGGCGTTCAACCTGTTGTTGCAGCGCTTCACCGGCCAGCAGGATCTGCGCATCGGTCTTACCCAGGCCGGGCGTGAACAGCTCGCCAGCGAACGTCTGGTTGGGTTCTTCGTCAATCTGCTGGTGTTGCGCTGCGACCTTTCGACCAACCCGAGCCTGAGTGCGCTGTTGCGCCAGGTGCGTGATGGGCTGCTGGATGCCCAGGCTCATCAGGATCTGCCGTTCGAGCAACTGGTGCAGGCGTTGCAGCCAGATCGCAGTCACGGTCGCCATCCACTCTGCCAGGTGGCGTTCGACCATCAGGTACGGGGAACGGTGGCATTGCAGGGGCTGAACGTGGAAAGCCTGCGTCAGATCGATCTGGAAACCCCCTTCGACCTGGTGTTGCGTGTACGCGAGAGCCAGGCCGGCCTCGAGCTGAGCTTCTGCTACGCTGCCGAGCGCTATCGTGCTACCGGTATGGCGTGCATGGCCGAGCAGTTCCTCGCGCTGCTGCGCGCACTGCCGAAGCAGCCGGCGGATGCGCCGTTGCAGGCGGGTGCCTGGCTCGACGAAGCGCTGTGGCGCCGTGCAGTACCGGCCAGTGCTGAGGCTTTCGAGCCGCTGGCGACGGTTATCGCAGCCCAGGCTGCCGCCCAGCCGGAGGCCATCGCGCTGCAGGATGAGCAACGCAGCCTGAGCTTCGCTGAACTGGATGCGCGCGCCAACCGCCTGGCCCAGGCTCTGGTCGCGGCGGGTGTCGGCCCCGAGGCACGGGTTGGCGTGGCCTTGCCGCGCGGCGTGGATATTCCGCTGGCCCTGTTGGCCGTGATGAAGGCCGGCGGCGCCTATGTGCCGCTGGATGTGGATCATCCCCGCGAACGCCTGGCCTGGCTGATCGAGGATGCCGGTATCGGCTGGTTGATCAGTCAGTCAGCGCTGGCCGAGCACCTGCCGATTGGCGATTCGGTGCAGCGCCTGGATCTAGACCGTTTCGATGATGCCGCCTGGCCGGCGCAATGCCCCGCTTCACGGGTTCACCCGGCCAACCTGGCCTATCTGATCTACACCTCCGGCTCCACTGGCCAGCCCAAGGGCGTTGCTGTAGCGCATGGCGAAATCGCCGCACACTGCCGCGCCATCGGTGAGCGTTATGCGATGCGACCGAGTGACCGCGAGCTGATCTTCATGTCGTTTGCTTTCGATGGGGCTCACGAGCGTTGGCTAACTGCACTGAGCCACGGCGCCAGTCTGCTGATCCGCGGTGCTGCGTTGTGGACGCCGGAGCAGACCCTGGAACGCCTCAAGCTGCATCAGGTGACGGTTGCGGCCTTCCCGCCGGCCTTCCTGCAGCAACTGGCCGAACAGGCGGCACGCCTTGGCCATGCGCCGAGCATGCGCATCTATTGCTTCGGTGGTGACGCGGTGCCTGAGGCAGCATTCGAATTGGCGCGGCGCAGCCTCAAGGCGGAACACCTGATCAATGGCTATGGGCCTACCGAAACGGTGGTCACGCCCCTGTTGTGGAAGGCCGATGCTACCAGCCGTTGTGGTGCCGCTTATGCGCCCATCGGCGAGGCAGTGGGCGCTAGAGACCTGTACGTACTCGACGAGCACCTGCAACCGCTGCCGCGCGGTGTGGTCGGCGAGTTGTACATCGGCGGTGAGTTGCTGGCGCGCGGTTATCACCAGCGTCCTGGGATGACCGCCGAGCGCTTCGTCGCCGATCCCTTCGGCATGACGGGTGGGCGTCTCTACCGTACCGGCGACCGTGTGCGTTGGCGTGAAGATGGCTCGTTCGATTACCTCGGGCGCGTCGATCAGCAAGTCAAGATTCGCGGCTTCCGTATCGAGCCCGGCGAGATCGAAGCACGCCTGCGCACGCTCGATGGGGTCAGCGAAGCGGCCGTGGTCTGTCGCGACGGCATGGCAGGGCGCCGGCTGGTGGCCTACGTGGCGCCGCTGCAGGCGACCGAAGCGCTCAAGACGGCGCTGCGCGAGCAACTGCCCGAGTACATGGTGCCCACGCAGATCATCGCGCTGGCTCAGTTGCCGCTGAACGTCAATGGCAAGATCGACCGCAAGGCCTTGCCCGAAGTGGCGGACGTCAATGACGACTACAGCGCGCCACGCGAGGGCCTGGAAAGCCAGCTTGCAGCGCTTTGGGCCGAGTTGCTCGAGCTGCCGCGAGTCGGCCGTGAGGATGATTTCTTCGAACTCGGTGGTCATTCGCTGCTGGCGACCCGGCTGGTATCGCGGATTCGCCAACTCCTCGCCGTCGAGTGTCCGCTGCCGATGATCTTCGAGGCCTCGCGGCTGGATGCCTTTGCCGCCGCTGTGGCGACGCTTGGCGAGCGCGACAGCCGCCCGCCATTGCGCACTGTGCCACGTGATGGCGCGCTACCGCTGTCCCCGGCGCAGGCGCGCCTGTGGTTCTTCTGGCAGATGGAACCGCACAGTGCTGCCTACAATGTCCCTGGCGCCCTGCGCCTGCGCGGCGCGCTGGACGAGGGCGCGTTGCGCCAGGCATTCGCGGCATTGATGGCGCGTCACGAGACACTGCGCACCACCTTCGACGAGCGTGAGGGCGAGCCGTGCCAGGTCATCCATGCGCGGCTGGAACTGCCCATGGTGCGCCTGGATCTGTCCGCCCACGGCGATGCCGAGGCCCAGGCGCATCGCCTGGCCGAAGAGGAAGCCGGGCGCCCGTTCGACCTGCGTGACGGCCCGCTGCTGCGTCTGACGCTGCTGCGCCTGGCCGCGGAGGATCATGTACTGCTGTTGACCCTGCACCATATCGTCTCCGACGGTTGGTCGATCCGTGTGCTGATGGATGAATTCGCCGCGCTGTACAGTGCCGCGCTGGTAGGCAACCAGGCGGCGCTGCCGGCGCTGCCGGTGCAGTACGCCGACTACGCCCAGTGGCAGCGTAGCCTGCTCGCCGATGGCGAGGGTGAGCGACAACTGGCCTGGTGGGTGCAGCAACTGGGGCATGACAATCCGCGTCTCGACCTGGCATGCGACCGCCCGCGTCCGGCGCAGCAGAGCTACCGTGGCGGCAGTCTCAGTTTCGAGCTGGATGCGGCGCTGAGCGAGCGCCTGAGGGCGTTGGCGCGCAGCCACGACGTCACCTTGTTCATGTTGCTGCTGGGCGCCTATGGCGTCTTGCTGCGCAGTTGCAGTGGCCAGGCTGATCTGCGTGTCGCGGTGCCGGTCGCCAACCGCCAGCAACTGGAAACCGAGGGGCTGATCGGCTTCTTCGTCAACACCCTGGTCTACCCCTGCCGAGTCGATGTGCAGGCTTCCTTCAGCGATCTGCTGGCTGCGCTCAAGCCGTTGGCACTGGGTGCCCAGGCACATCAGGATGTGCCCTTCGAGCAACTGGTCGAGGCGCTGCAACCGGAGCGCAGTCTGGCCTGGAACCCTCTGGCGCAGGTCAAGTTCAACTTCGGCTTCGACGTCAGCCGCCTGCCGGATGCCGGCCCGCTGAAACTGCAACTGTTCAGTGAAGAGCAGTACGGTGCGCGTTTCGATCTGGCCCTGGACATGGCCGAGGCCAGCGAGGATGGCCATCTGCGCGGCAGCTTCGTCTTTGCCCAGGATCTGTTCGACGTCAGCACGGTGGCACGCATCGTCGCTACCTTCACCTGGCAACTGGAACAACTCTGTGCCCGGCCATCCGAGCCACTCGAACAACTGACTCTGGTCCCAGCCGAACTGCGTTCGGAACTGGCCGGCGAGCGCCGCCCGTGGCCGTCCGCTGATGTGCTGCAGTTGTTCAATCGACAGTGCATGGCACGCCCGGGCGAAATGGCAGTCGAGGCCTGGGATGGTCAATACCGTTATGCTGAGCTGGACGCCGCGGCCAACCGTTTGGCCAATGCCTTGCGCGCCCGGGGAGTCGGCCCGGGTGAGCGCGTCGCGCTCTGCCAGGCGCGCGGTGCACGCTGGCTGCTGATGCTTCTGGGGGTGCTGAAGTCAGGTGCTGCCTACGTGCCGTTCGATCCGGCATTGCCGAGTACGCGTCTGCAGCAACTACTGGCCGAGAGTGGGGCGCGCTGCGTGCTGGTGAGCGAGCGTGAAACTGCGGCGCTCTTCCCGGATCAGGCAATCCTGGTCGAGGCCGGAGGGCCGTCGGACTTTGCAGCGCAGGCGCCTGCCGTGGTCATCGACGCGGCCAGTCCGGCCTATGTGATCTTCACTTCCGGCTCCACGGGGCAGCCCAAAGGCGTAGTGGTTAGCCACGGTGCCCTGGCCAACTACGTGCAGGGCGCGCTGACACGGTTGGACAGCCAGCCCGGGGAGGGCTGGGCGATGGTGTCGTCGGTGGCGGCCGATCTCGGCCATACCAGCCTGTTCGGTGCGCTATGCAGTGGTGGGCGGTTGTGCCTGGCCAGCGCCGAGGAGGTGGCCGATGCCGAGCGTTTCGCCGCCTTCATTCAGGCTCGTGCCGTCGCCGTGCTGAAGATCGTGCCCAGCCATCTCAGCGGCCTGTTGGCCGCCGCGCCGCAGCCGGTCGAGGTCTTGCCGCTGCGCCTGCTGGTGCTCGGCGGCGAAGCCTGCGGTGCACCACTGCTGGCGCGTGTGCGTGAGCTGGCGCCAGGTTTGCGGGTGGTCAACCACTATGGCCCAAGTGAAACCACCGTGGGTGTGCTGACCCATGAGTGGCGCATCGGTGAGTCCTTGCCGCAGGGCAATCTAGCTATCGGTCGGGCGCTGCCCAATAGTCGGGTGCGGGTGGTCGACGAGCAGCTCGCCAGCCTGCCACTTGGCGTGCCGGGTGAGCTGCTGATCGCCGGTGCCGGTCTGGCCGACGGCTATCTGGGCCTGCCGCAGCTGACAGCGGAGCGTTTTATCCATCTTGAGGATGAGCGCTATTACCGCAGTGGCGACCGCGTGCGCCTGCGTGCCGATGGTGAGATCGAATTCCTCGGTCGCCTCGACGAACAGGTGAAAATCCGCGGTTATCGGGTGGAGCCGGCCGAGCTGGCGCAGGTGCTCAAGCGTCTGCCGGGTGTGCATGATGCTCTGGTGCTGGCCGAGAGCGCGGGCGATGGGCCCTTGCGCTTGCTGGCCTGGTGTGTGGCCGATGGAGAGGCCGAAGCGCTGCGCCAGGAGTTGGCAGCCCAGGTGCCGGACTATCTGCTGCCGGCGCAACTGATGCTGCTACCGGCCTTACCGTTGACTGCCAATGGTAAGGTCGATCGCCAGGCACTGCCGCGTCCGGACATGGCTGGCAAACCGTGCGAGGAGGTGCCGCTGAGCGAACTGGAAAGCCAGTTGGCGACGATCTGGCAGGCGGTGCTCAAGGTCGAACGGGTCGGGGCCGAAGACAACTTCTTCGAGTTGGGTGGTGATTCCATCCTCAGCCTGCAGATCATCGCGCGCATCCGCAAACTGGGTTTCAAGCTCAGTCCCAAGCAGTTGTTCGAGCGGCAGACCGTGCGGCAACTGGCGCAGTGGCTGCAGGCACGCGAGGTGTCGGAAGTCGCCACGACGCCTGCCACCGTCAACGCACCGCCCGCCAGTGGCGCGCCGCTGGCCCCGGTGCAGGCTCGCTTCTTCGAGCGTGTACCGGCTGTGCTGCGCAACCACTGGAATCAGGCGATCCTGCTGGAGGCCAGCGAGCCGCTGGATCTCACTGCACTGGAGCGTGCGCTGCATGTCTTGCTGCAATGCCACCCGGCGTTGCGTCTGCGTTTGGATGGTGAGCAAGCGCGTCTGCGTATCGCTGACATGGGGGCACTCGACCTGACGCTGCTCTGGCGCCGCCATGCAACTGATCGGCAGACGCTCGAGCGCCTGTGTGACGAAGCCCAGCGCAGCCTGGATCTGCGTAATGGCCCATTGCTGCGTGCCATGCACGTCGGCCTGGACGAGGGCGGCGAGCGCCTGTTGCTGGTGATTCATCACCTAGCGGTGGATGGCGTCTCCTGGCGGGTGCTGCTGGAAGATCTGCACGCCGCCTATGGTGCTATTCGCGCGGGGCAGCCAGCTGTATTGCCGGCCGAAGGCGACCCGCATGCCGTCTGGGCTGCCCGCCAGCAGGCGCTGGCGACGAGTCCGGCACTGGACGCCGAAATGCCGTACTGGCTGGCGCAACTGGCCGATGCCCCGGCAATTCCCCAGGCCGATGGCCACGCGGCGGCCACCTGGCGCGAGGCTCGGCAGCGCCACATTGCTCTGGACCGCGATGCCACCTCCGAACTTCTTGGTCCGGTCCTGGCCGCTCAGCGCCTGCGCATCAATGACGTCCTGCTGACGGCTGTCGGTCGCGCCTTGTGCAACTGGACGGGGAGCGAGGAGGCCCTGCTGGAAGTGGAGGGCCATGGCCGTGATGCCTTCGATGACGGCGAACCTCTGGAGCTGTCGCGCACCGTTGGCTGGTTCACCTGCCTTTACCCGCTGCGCCTGCGCCCGACCGGCGAACCGGGTGAGGCACTGCGTGCGGTTAAGGAAAGCATCCGTGGTGTGCCTCGAGCCGGCATCGGCTATGGCGTGCTGCGCCACCTGAGCAAGCATGGTCTGGAGCTGAGTGCAGCGGGGCAGGCGCGTGTCACCTTCAACTACCTGGGGCAGTTCGACCAGCAATTCGATGGCGATTCTGTGCTGCGCCCTGCCAGTGAATCGGCAGGTCATAGCCAGCCGCAGAATGCCCCGCTGGGCAACTGGCTGGTGATCAATGGTCGCATCCTGGGCGGGCGTCTGGAGTTGGAGCTGACCTACAGCCAGGCCATGTTCCCGGCCGAGGCGATCGATGCCCTGGTACAGGGACTGGAGGATTCGCTGCACGAGCTGCTGGCCCATGTGCGCATCGCCACGCCGCGTCTGTCGCCGAGCGACGTGCCGTTGGCTGGCCTGGACCAGGCGACGCTGGACAGTCTCGATCTACCCGTGAGTGATCTGGACGATCTCTATCCGTTGTCGCCCATGCAGCAGGGACTGTTGTTCCATGCGCTCGACATGCCGGGCTCCGGTCTTTACGTCAATCAGTTGCGGGTCGACCTGGAGGGGCTGGATGCACCGCGTTTCATCGCCGCGTGGCAGCAGGTTGTGGCGCGTCATGCCGTGCTGCGCAGCGGCTTCGTGCTCACCGAAGCGGGTGTGCCGTTGCAGTTCGTGTTGCGTCATGCCGAGCTACCGGTACGTGAACACGACTGGCGCACGCAGGCCGCCGAGCCCGAAGCACTGGATGCGCTGGCCGCGGCCGAGCGTGCCGAAGGCTTCGACCTCGCTATGCCGCCGCTGCAGCGTCTGACTCTGGTGCGCCTGGGTGAGCGCCGCTACCACCTGCTGTGGACCTGCCACCACCTGATCTCCGACGGCTGGAGCAGCGCTCGGCAAGTGGGTGAGGTGCTGGCACTCTACCGGGGTGAAACGCTGCCGGCGCAGTTCGGCCAGTACCGCGACTACATCAACTGGCTGCAGACTCGGGACGCCGCCGCCGGTGAGCGCTTCTGGCGCGAGCGCCTGGTCTCGTTCGACGAACCGACCCTGCTGGCTGGTGCGTTGGGGCATGCTGCCGCAGAGCCTGCGCGTGAGGTGCACGGCCGTTTGAGCGCCGAGCTGACCCGTGGTCTGCAGCAATTTGCCCAGGCCCAGCGTGTGACTCTCAACACCCTGTTGCAGGGTGCCTGGCTGCTGCTTCTACGGCGCTACACCGGGCAGGCGAGACCCTGCTTCGGCGCCACCGTCGCCGGGCGTCCGGCTGAGCTACCGAGTGCACAGAGCCTGCTCGGTCTGTTCATCAATACCTTGCCGATTGCCCATGAAATCCAGCCGCAATGGGCCGTTGGCGACTGGTTGCGAGATCTGCAAGCGCTCAACCTGCACGTTCGCGAGTTCGAGCACAGCCCGTTGCACGATATCCAGCGCTGGGCCGGGAAGCCGGGCCAGGCGTTGTTCGACAGCATTCTGGTGTTCGAGAATTTCCCCATGGACAGTGCGCTTGCTGGCGGCGGTGACAGCCTGCGCGTACTCGGCCAGCGCCCGGTCGAGAGCACCCATTTCGCCCTGGCCCTGGTGGCCAGTGCTGACGAGTGCCTGGATATCCGTTACGCCTACCGTGCCGACCGCCTGGCGTCCAGTCAGGTGGAGCGCCTGCGTGAGCACTTCGAGCGCTTGCTGCTGGCGATGGCCGAGAGTGCCGAGCGCCGTCTGGGGGATTTGCCGATGCTGGCAGGCGCGGAGCGCGAGCAACTGCTTGGTGGCTGGAACGCCACCGAGGCGGCGTTCCCCGATGGTGTGC